>VBJR01000326.1:12679-14619 GCA_005880175.1 Chloroflexota bacterium | reverse complement strand
TGTACCTGGGCAAGGTGGTCGAGTCGGGCGAGGCGGCGCGCGTCATCCGCGAGCCGGCGCACCCCTACACGGACGCGCTGCTGGCGTCGGTGCCGACCGTGTCCGGCGACATCGTCGACCCGTCCTTCCGGCCCCGGGGCGAGATCGGCGACACCGCCCACCCGCCGCCCGGCTGCCGGTACCACACCCGCTGCCCGCTGGCGATCGACCGCTGCGCCGCCGAGGAACCGTTGATGCGCCCGGTGCGCGAGCGCCTGACGGCGTGCCACCGGGCGGACGAAAAGGTGAACGCATGATCTCCACCCTCGTCCGCCGGCTGATCGCGATCGTCCCCACCGTGATCGTCGCGACCGTGGTGACGTTCGCGCTCGTCCAGATCACCCCGGGCGGCGCCGCCGAGGCGGCGGCCGGGCCCACCGCCACCCCCGCCCAGATCGCCGCGCTGAAGCGGCAGATGGGCCTCGACAAGCCGGTGCCGCTGCAGTACCTGGACTGGCTCTGGAACATGATCCACGGCAACTTCGGGCAGTCGGTGATCAACCGCCAGGACGTGGGCACCGAGATCGCCCAGCGCCTGCCCGTGACGCTGGAGCTGACGGTCCTGGCCCTGCTGGTCGCGCTGGTCGTGGGCATCCCGCTCGGCATCGTGTCCGCGGCCCGCCGCCAGAGCCGGCTCGACGCCGTGGTCCGGGGCGGGTCCGGCCTCGGGCTGGCGGTGCCGGAGTGGCTGCTCGCCATGTTCGCGGTGGACCTGTTCGCGCTCCAGCTCGGCTGGCTGCCGCCGACCGGGTTCACGCCGCTCTCCGATAACGTGGCCGCGAACCTCCAGGGCATGATCCTCCCCGCCCTGGCCCTCGGCTCCGGCGCCGCCGCGATCATCACGCGGCAGACGCGCAGCGCGATGGTCGAGGTGCTCGACTCGCCGTTCGTGCGCACGGCGTGGGCGCTGGGCCTGCCCCGGGGCCAGATCTACTTCCGGTTCGCGCTCAAGAACGCGCTGATCTCGGTCATCACGGTGATCGGCCTGATCGCGGGCGCCCTGCTCGGCGTGTCGATCCTGATCGAGCGCGTGTTCGTGATCCCGGGCATGGGCTCGATGCTCGTGGACGGCGTCAGCCAGAAGGACTTCCCCGTCATGCAGGGCGTGACGACGATCTTCGTCGCGATCGTGATCTTCATCAACCTGGCGGTGGACCTCTCGTACACGGTCCTCGACCCGCGGATCCGGAGGTAGGCCATGGCGCAGGTCGTCGAGCAGGTTGCCGCCGCCCGGGCCGTCGCCGCCCCGGCCGCCCGCGTCCGCCGGACCCGGCGGCTGGGCCCGGTGCTGGCGATCGCGTTCATCGTCGTGCTCGCGCTGATCGGGGTCCTGGCGCCGGTGCTGGCCCCGTACGACCCGATCAACCAGGACCTGGCCAACCAGGTCGGGGGACCGACCGCCCAGCACCTGCTGGGCACCGACTCGTTCGGCCGGGACGTGCTCAGCCGGTTGATCTGGGGCACGCGGCCGGCGCTGCTGGGGACGCTGGTCGCGGTCGCCACCGCGTGCGTCATCGGGCTGCCCTGGGGCCTGGTCTCCGGCTACGCCGGCGGGCTCGTGGACATGGTCCTGATGCGCGTGGCGGACGCGCTGCTGGTGCTGCCCGGCCTGGTCATCGCGCTGGCGATCACGACGGCGCTGGGCGCCAGCCTCACGAACGCGATGCTGGCGGTCGGCATCGTGTTCTCGCCCGGCCTGGCCCGCGTGCTGCGCTCCGGCGTCCTGACGGTCCGGGACCGCGAGTACGTGGTCGTGACGCGGATGTACGGGCTGCGCCCGTGGCACCGCATGCTCCACCACGTGCTGCCCAACGCGGTCGCGCCGGCCCTGATCCAGATCACGCTGCTCACCGGCATCGCGTTCCTGGCCCAGGCCGCCCTCGGCTTCCTGGGCATCGGCG
>VBJR01000326.1:10108-12621 GCA_005880175.1 Chloroflexota bacterium | reverse complement strand
CCTCCGGGACCGCATCGAGATCCCCGCCTGAAAGGAGACGCGCGCATGCCCAACGCCATCCTGGACCCGACCGGGCGCGCCGCCGCGGCCGCCCGGCAGGCCGCCGCGCTGGCCCCGCGCCCGGCCGACCTGCGGGGCGTGACCGTCGGGCTGCTCGAGAACCGCAAGCACAACGCGGGCCTGTTCCTCGAGGAGCTGGGCCGGCTGCTGGTCGAGCGCCACGGGGCCAGGGGCGTGCTGCTCAGGGGCAAGGCGAGCATCGTGCTGCCGGCGGCGGACGAGATCATGGACGAGCTGGCCCGGGAGTGCGGCGCGGTGGTCGCCGGGGTCGGCGATTGAGGGTCGTGCAGCGCGTCGGCGGTCGCCGACGGAGTGATCCTCGAACGGCGCGGCGTGCCCGCGGCGGTCGTCTGCACGGACGCGTTCAGGGCGCCGGCTGACGCGATGGCGGAGGTCCAGGGGGCGCCGGGCTACCGGTACGTCACCACGCCGCATCCCGTGGCGATCCTGACGCCGGAACAGGTGAGGGAACGGGCGGAGCGCGTGCTGCCCCAGGTGGTGGCGCTGCTCGTCGCCCCTTCGACGGAGGGAAGCTGAATGGCCTGGGAGTCCAGGATCGACGTCGCCGCCCTGCGGGCCATCGACGTCCACGTGCACGCCGGCATCTCCGCCCACGCGCCCCGGCCGGACCGGGGCGGCGACGGCGTGCGGGAGGCCGGCGTGCAGGGCATCCAGCGGCGGATCGGCGCCGGCGACCAGACGCCCGACGAGACCGCCGCGTACTACCGCGAGCGGGGCATCGCGGCCGTGATCTGGGGCGTGGACCCGCAGGCCACGAACGCGTCGCGGCCGGGCGCGGTGGAGAACGACGAGCTCCTGGAGGCGGCCTGCCGGAACTCGGACGTGCTGATCCCCTTCGTGATGGTGGACCCGTGGCGCGGCCGCGCGGCCGTGCGCGAGGCGGAGCGGCTGATCGCGGCCGGGGCGCGGGGGTTCAAGTTCCACCCGCCGGTCCAGGAGTTCTGGCCGAACGACCACAAGTTCTACCCGCTGTACGAGGCGCTCCAGGCACACAGGGTGACCATGCTGTTCCATACGGGCCAGACGGCGGTGGGGCAGGGGACGCGGGGCGGCGGCGGCATCCGGCAGAAGTACGGCAGCCCGATGCCGCTGGACGACGTGGCCGTGGACTTCCCCGATCTGCCGATCATCATGGCCCACCCCTCGTTCCCCTGGCAGGACGAGGCGTTGAGCATCGCCGTGCACAAGCCGCAGGTCTACATCGACCTGTCGGGGTGGTCGCCGAAGTACTTCTCGCCGCAGCTGGTGCAGTACGCGAACACGCTGCTCAAGCACAAGATGCTGTTCGGGACGGACCACCCGATGATCACCGCCGACCGCTGGCTGGGCGACTTCGCGGAAGCGCCCTTCCGCGACGAGGTCCGGCCGCTGATCCTCAAGGACAACGCCGCGCGCCTCCTGGGCCTGGGCTGATGGACAAGGTCTTCGCCTCTCCGGCCGACGCGATCGCCGACCTGCCCGACGGGGCGCGGATCGCCGTCTCCGGGTTCGGCCAGAGCGCGGGCCAGGCGGTCAGCCTGCTGGCCGCCCTGTGCGCGCGGGGCAGCCGCCGGCTCTGCCTGGTCGGCAACACGATCCCGCCGGGCGCCCGCCCGCTGATCGAGCAGCACCAGGTCAGCGAGCTGATCATGTCGTTCACCGCCCGGGCGGGCGTGAAGTCGGCCGCCGAGGACCAGATCGCGAGCGGCGAGATCACGTACGAGCTGGTCCCCCAGGGCACGCTGGTCGAGCGCTTCCGGGCGGCCGGGGCCGGGCTGGCGGCCGTGTACACGCCGACCGGCGTGGACACGCCGATCGCGGACGGCAAGGAGGTGCGCGAGTTCGGCGGCAAGCGCTACCTGCTGGAGACGGCGCTGCACGTGGACTACGCGTTCATCGCCGGCCACCGCGCGGACCGGATGGGCAACGTGGAGTTCCGGGGCGCCAACCGGCACTTCGGACCCAGCTTCGCGAAGGCGGCGCGGGTCGCGATCGTGGAGGTGGACGAGATCGTCGAGGTGGGCGAGCTGCCGCCGGAGCGCATCGACCTGCCCGGCATCTTCGTCAGCCGCGTGGTCCGCAAGGACGTGGCCAACACGCTGCCCAAGAGCGCGCAGCACCGGCGGCCGGCGGACTCGGCGCGCACGTACAACGGCAAGACCGCGTGGACCCGCTCCCAGATGGCGGAGCGGGCGGCGGCGCTGCTGCCCGAGCCCGGCTACGTGAACCTGGGGCTGGGCATCCCGACGTACATCTCGACGTACCTGCGTGGCCGCGACGTGGTGCTCCACGGCGAGAACGGCATCCTCGGCTACGGCGGGATCATGCCCGACGAGTCGACGTACCCGGACGTGTTCAACGCCGGCGGCCAGCCGGTCGTGGCGTCGCCCGGCATCTCGTTCTTCGACAGCGTCGAGGCGTTCGAGATGGTCCGCTCGGGCCGGGTCCACGTG
>VBJR01000326.1:0-9818 GCA_005880175.1 Chloroflexota bacterium | reverse complement strand
CGACGGCAGGCGTTCTCATGGAACCGGGCGGGCAGTGGGAGATCAAGGAGCTGGACCTGGACCCGCCGAAGGCCAACGAGGTGCTGGTCCGGGTGATGGCGACCGGGCTCTGCCACTCGGACGAGCACGTGCGGTCGAGCAGCACGAGGACGTTCCTGCCGCTGGTCGGCGGCCACGAGGGCGCGGGGATCGTCGAGGAGGTGGGCCCGGGCGTCTCGCGCGTCAGGAAGGGCGACCACATCGTCACCTCGTTCATCCCGGTCTGCGGCCGCTGCCGCTACTGCTCGACCGGCCGCCAGAACCTCTGTGACGACGGCAAGAACGCGCAGACGGGCGCGCTGCTCGACGACACGTACCGGTTCCACCTGGACGGCGTGGACGTGGGCGGCATGTGCGTGCTGGGCACGTTCTCGCAGTACATGGTCATCTCGGAGAACTCGTGCGTGAGGGTGGACGAGGACCTCCCGTTCGAGGTCGCCTGCCTGGTCGGCTGCGGCGTGACGACGGGCTGGGGGTCGTCGGTCTACGCGGCCAAGGTGCGGCCGGGCGACACCGTCGTGATCTTCGGCATCGGCGGCGTCGGCATCAACGCCGTGCAGGGCGCGCGCTACGCCGGGGCCAAGAACGTGGTCGCGATCGACCCGCTCGAGTTCAAGCTGGAGATGGCCACCGAGTGCGGCGCCACGCACGTGTTCACCGACCCCGACGAGGCGCGCGAGATGGTGGTGCAGCTGACCCGCGGCCAGCTGGCCGACCATGCCATCCTCACGGTGGGCGAGATGAACGAGGAGGTCATCACCCGCGGCTTCGAGATGATCGGCAAGGACTGCCAGCTGACGATCACGGGCATCGGGTACGGGCTGACGATCCACCTGCCGGGCGCCCCGCTGGCCGGCTGGCAGAAGCGGATCCAGGGCGTGATGTTCGGATCGGCGAACCCGCTGTACGACATCCCCAGGCTGCTCGGGCTGTACCGCGCCGGCCACCTGCGGCTGGACGAGCTGATCACGAAGCGCTACCGGCTGGAGGAGATCAACCAGGGCTATGCGGACCTGATGGAGGGCAGGAACATCCGCGGCGTCGTCGTGCACGAACACTAGACGCTCTAGCGTTCCATCCGCTCTGCCGTCTCTTCGTGAAGCGGTCGCCGGCTTGACAGGCCTGCCAAATCGGCTTCCCTACAATGCTGTACGCCGGGGGGAATACGCGGTTGAGCTGGAAGGGAGGTTAGGGAGTCCCGTGGACGCCGTCATTCCGACGTACCTGAGCCACAGCTACCGGCCGGAGGACCGGGAGATCAACCAGCACTTCTGGGACAGCTTCTGGGACGCGGGCTTCGCGTTCACGGTCGATCCCAAGTCTCCGGAGCACCTGTCCATCCCGCACCTGGAGCTGATGATGCAGCGGAGCGCCTGCTTCGTCGCGCTGGTGCCCCACCGGCCCGAGCAGGAGCGGTACCGGACGTCGCCGTACATCGTGTTCGAGCACAACATGGCGGTGCGCGCCCGCAAGCCGCTGCTGGTGGTGGCCGAGTCCCAGGTGGCCGGCCACTTCTTCGACCAGAATCGACTGTCCGTCTTCCGGCAGGGCGACCCGACGACGGCGCCGAACCTGCTCCACCGCATCCAGGAGCTCAAGGAGCAGAGCACGCCCGGGGCGCAGTCCACGGACCACGTGCTCGGCTCGGTAGGCGTCGTCCTGCCGGCCGGCCAGATGTACGACCGGGCCGGCCTGGCGATCCACGACGTGCTCGACGCGGCCGGGTACAAGGTGGAGCGGTTCCACTACACGGCCGGCCGGGCGCCGGACTTCTCCCAGGTGGACCGGCACGACTTCTTCGTGATCGACATCCACGCGCAGGACATGCTCTCGGGCCTGTACTACCGGTTCGTGCCCACGATCCGGCTGGGCCACCACGACGGGTCGGTGCCGCTCGCGCTGCTGCCCGCGATGTTCCGGGACGACGCGCTGGAGCGGGCCGGCGGCAGCCGCCAGAACGTGATGTGGTGGAGCCACGAGACGGAGCTGGTCGCCCAGCTCCAGGTCGTGGTGGACAAGATGCAGCGGCCGCGGCGGCAGTTCCGGACCCACGACGAGGGGGCGAAGTACTTCCACAGCCTGGGCCGCGCCCTCCAGGGACCGGTGTTCATCAGCAACGCGAACGAGCAGAACGACTTCGCGCGGTCTCTGAGCCGGGCGCTGGACCTGAACAACATCGCGTTCTTCCACTACCGGTACAAGAACTCGATCCCGATGGGCACGGTCTGGGAGGGCCAGCTGCTGGAGCGGGTCCGCGCCAGCCGCCTGTTCGTGCCGCTGCTGACGGCCGACTACTGGCGGAGCGACCTGTGCCGCCAGGAGTTCCGCCTGGCCCAGCAGCTGGAGCGTGAGAACAGCCTGCGGATCTACAAGTACTTCCTGGAGGACGGCGCGGAGATGGAGGGCCAGACGGAGCGCCTGCAGGGCGGCGACCTGGTGGGCAGGCCGCTGGAGGAGCAGCTCCGCCGCATCGTGGGCGACATCGACCGGTTCCTGACGCTGGGCGAGCGGGTCGGCTAGGCCGGGCTGGGCCTGGCGAGAGGCGGCCCCGGCGAGCGGGGTGGTACCACTGCGGTACCATCCGCCTGTGGCGATGAACCTTCGGCTGGACGACGAGGAGGCGGCCAACCTCAGGCGAGCGGCCGCCAAGGCCGGCATGAGCATGCAGCAGGCCGCCCGCGTCGCGATCAGCGAGTGGGTGGCCAGGTCCGAAGGGATGACCATGGCGAAGCTGATGGCCCGCCCTCCGCTGGGCGGAGGTCGAGTCCCTCCCGGCACGGCGGCTCAGTTCCTCCACGAGGCTCGCCTCGAAGCGGGCCGCGATTGATCGTCCTCGACGCCTCGGCCTACTGCGAGGCGCTGCTGCGACTACCGGACGACCCGTTGCGCGCCCGGCTGGGCGCCGTCGACGTGGCGCACGTCCCGGACGGCTTCGACATCGAGGTCCTGAACGTGCTCGGGAGGCTCTGCTCGGCGGGAAGGATCAGCGCCTCCGAGGGCGCGGCGGAGCTGCTCGCTCTCATGGCGGCGACGGACCTGCGGCGCCACTCCGTCATGCCGCTGCTGCCCGACATGTGGCGGCTCCGCCACAACGTGACCGGCTACGACGCCGCGTACGTGGCGCTGGCGGCGAGGCTCGACCTGCCGCTCGTGACAGCCGACCAGCGGCTGGCCCAGGCGCCCAACCTCACCTGCGCCGTAGAGGCGTTCTGACGCCTCAGGCGGCTCCGTCCCGGCGCACCAGCTCGATCACCTCGCGCAGGGTCCGGATGTGCTCGTGCGACGTCCGGTCCGGGCAGAGGTCGTACGGGTCGAGGTGGAGCGGCCGGATGCCGGCCGCCTGCGCCCCCGCCACGTCCGTCAGGACGCTGTCCCCGACGTGCACCACCGCCTCCGGGCCCACGCCGCAGGCGGTCAGGGCCAGCTCGAAGATGCGCGGGTCCGGCTTCTCGATGCCGACCGCGCCCGAGTCGATCACGGTGACCAGGTCCACGCCGCGGCCCGGGCCGACCTGCGCCACGCCCGCGTGGGCCAGGCGGGAGCCGACCGTGCCGTCGGAGTTGGACACGATCGCCAGCCGGACGCCGGTCGCGGCCAGGTCGGGCAGGGCCTCCAGCGACGCGCGGATCGCGGGCTGCCAGCCCGTGGGCCCGATCGCCGCCCGGAACTCGTCCACGAGGTCCGGGTCGAGCCCCGCCGCCGCCAGGAACCCCGCCAGGTAGGCGCGGCCCGAGCCGCCCTGCTCGTCGTGGGCCCGCATGCCGTGGTAGTGGAGGCGCTCGATCGCCTCCGGGCCCCCGTCCGCGCCGTGCCCGGCCAGGAAGCGCCCCGACTCCGCCAGGGCCGGCAGGTTCAGCACGCCGCCCGCGTCCAGGAAGACCGCCTCGATGCTCGCCATCGCAGGCAACGTACCGCAGCCGGGGTGGTGGCCGCGCCCGCGGCCGGAGCCGCGGGCGCGGTGCAGGTTAGAAGTGGCCGGTCTGCGTGAAGCTCGCGCCGCCCGTCGTGTACGTGACGGTGAACGTGTCGCCGGTCGTGGGGTGGGCCGTTCCGGAGCCGCTGGTCTGGGCGGCGAACTTCCACCCGCTGCCGGCGCCCAGCGTGGCGCCAGACGCGAGCCCGAACTGGAACGTGATCGTCGATGAGGTGCTGGTGTTGCTCTGCGTGATCTGGCTGCCGACGGTGTTGAACTGGCCGTTGGCGCTGAGGCCGGTCGTGCGCTGGACGACGATCGTGATCGACAGCGCCGTCAGGCTGCCCGTGTTGGCCAGCGACAGGTCCTCCTCGTTGAAGAAGGGCCCGCTCGAGCTGACCGCCGGGGTCAGCGTCACGCCGCCCGTGCCCCCGGTGGAGGTGGGGGTTGGCGTCGGCGTCGGCGTCGGAGTGGGCGTCGGCGTCGGCGTGCGAGTCGGGGTCGGGGTGGGCGTCGGAGTAGAGGTTGGAGTGGGGGTCGGCGTCGCGGACGACGTCGGCGTGGGAGTCGGCGTCGGGCCGCCCGCGATGTCGCCGAAGATGATGCCCCGCCCGTTCGTGCCGAAGTACACGCGGCCGTAGATCCGCGGGTCGCCGGTGATCGGCTGGTTCTGGATGCCGTACTGGTGGGCGTCGTCGTTGATCCGGATCCACGTGACGCCCTTGTCGTCCGAGCGGAAGATGCCGCGGACGCCGCCGATCGTGGCGACGGCGAACAGCGCCATGTACGACTGGCCCGGCGCCGCCTTGCCGAACCCGATGGAGTCGGCGGCGGTCACGCCGGAGACCTGGGTGAACGAGGCGCCGCTGTTCGTCGAGTGGAACAGGCCGCCCGGGTCGCCGGCCAGCCAGATGTCGCCCTCGATGCCCGGGATCGCCTTGAACTGGGCGGTCGTCGGCAGGCCGGTCGCGGCGGCCGTGAAGCTGGCGCCGCCGTTGGTGCTGACGTAGAACGTCCCGTTCGCGAGCCCGTAGAACTTGCTCGCGTTGACCCGGTCGGAGTGGACGATCGCGCCCTGCGGGATGCCCGTCGAGGACGTCCAGGAGTTGCCGTTGTCGGTCGAGAAGGAGACCGGGGCGGCGTTGTTGGTCGGCGCCCAGACGACGCGGCTGGCGTCCGCCGCCGCGGCCACGGTGCCGCCGCCCGAGTTCGTCGAGAACGACCCGTTGCCGCCGAACCAGCTGCTGCCGGTGGCGAACGTGAAGCCGATGTTCGACGCGCCGGCGGTGCTCGTGGAGTTCTGGACCCGGACCATGAAGGCGGGGCTCTTCTCCGCGTAGTCGATGCTGGTCGTGGTGGTGAAGATCGGCTGGGTGAACATCTCGACCGGCTTGGTCAGGTCGTTGTGGACGAACCCGCCGTCGTCACCCACGGCGCTCACCAGCGGCGGGCCGGTGGGCGGGCTGATCAGGTCGAGCACGGCCATCTCCTCGAGGCCGGCCGCGGCCACCGAGATGTGGATGGGCGTGCCCTTGTCCCAGTTGGTCAGGTCGTTGGAGCCGTAGATCGTCGCGCCCGTGCCGTAGAGCATGTGGTCGGAGTTGAACGGGTCGATCGCGAGCCCGCTGACCATCCAGCCCAGCTTGGGCGAGGGGACGGGCGGCACCGCCTGCGAGCTGGGCACGCCGAAGTCCAGCCAGGGGGCCGCGGAGATGTCCTGCGTGTAGCGCAGGGACCGGCTCGGGAAGCTCGTGAAGTCCCAGATGCGAGTCCACGTGGTGCCGCCGTCGGTGCTGCGCCAGAGCATCGTGTCCGGCCACCAGGAGTTCAGCGCCGACACCATGATCGTGTTCGGGTGCTGCGCGTCCACCGTCAGGCCGCTGTACCCGAAGTAGTCGTTGTTCGTGTCGGTGGACGGTACCGGGCTGATCTTGGTCCAGGCGCCGGTGGCCGTCGTCAGCTTCCAGACGTCGCCGCTGGTGCCGTCGAACGGGCCGGCCTGGTTGTCGAACGCGACGTAGAGCTGGCCGTTCGACGCCAGCACGCCGTGCTGGGGCAGGAAGCCGGTCGGCTGGCCCGGGACCGCCGCCCACGTCGAGCCGCCGTCGGTGCTGCGCCAGATGCTGGGTCCGTTCTTCGTCGCGACGCCGACGTAGATGGTCTGGGTCGTCTTGCCGGCGCTCCCGGTGGCCGGGTCGAACGCCTCCCACACGATGCCGTCGGGGTCGCCCAGGTAGACGTCGCCGGCCTTCTCGACGTAGTCGCCGACGGCCGTGAAGCTGGTCACCTTGCTCCACGTGGCGCCGAAGTCGGTGCTCCGCCACAGCCCGTTGCCGCTGCGGGTGCCGAAGTAGACGACCGCGTCGTTGTTGGGGTCGATCGCCAGCCGCTCGCCCATCGAGCGGGCGGGCATGTTGCCGCCGTTCTTGAACGGCAGGTCCGTGCGCTGGAACGTCTTGCCCTGGTCGGTGGAGCGCAGGATCGCGCCGTTCTGCGTCGTGAAGTTGTTCGTGTACGTGCCGACCGCGATCACCAGCCGGTTCGGGTCCACCGGGTCAGTGGCGATGCTCTCCACGCCCATGAGGTTCCAGTCGGCCGGGCTGGTGAAGTCGAGCAGGGGGATCCAGGAGCTGGTGGCGGCGTTCCAGCGGTACGCGCCGCCGATGTCCGTCCGGGCGTAGATGAGGCCCTGCTGCTTTGAACGTGTAGCTCTGGCTCGCCGCGAACGCGCCGCCCGGGGGTGCCAGCCGGACGCCCAGCAGCGCCGTGAACAGGACGAGGAGCAGCGCCCCGGCGCGGGATGCTCGCCGTCGCAGTGCGTCGATCCCGGTCATGTGTCCTCCCCTTACCAGATGTGTGGTAACGATCCCATCCGCTTGGGGTCGTCAGTCCGCTCTCTCCTGCTCTCATACCGGCATCGGGTGCGTGAGAGCGCTCCCATACTGCGTCAGGCCCGAAAAGGTGCCAAGCGGCGTACCCGCGTGGGTCGTCGAAGCGCATCGATGATCGCCGGGTCGTGGGGCGCCCCGCACGCCGGGACCGGCCTCTGCTAGCCTGGTTGACGCCTTGAGACCGAGAGATGGGGGCGTTGGCCGCCCGCGCCTGCTCGGCGTGGTGGGCGTCCTGCTGATGGGGGGCCTGCTGGTGGCGGCGGTGGGTGTCCTGCGCTACGGACCGCCGTACCTGCCGTGGCGGCTGGCCCCGGTCGCGACGTCGCCGGCGGCCGCCTCGCGGCCCGCGCCCGCCGCGTCGCCGACGCCGGACCAGCAGCTGGCCCAGGCGCGGGCCATCGCCCCGGTCGAGCCGGTGGGCGTGGACGGGCAGGGCCGGATGGCGACGCCCTCGCAGGCCAGCAACGTGGCGTGGTATCGCCTGGGCTCCGCCCCGGGCGATGTCGGCGACGCGGTGATGGCCGGCCACCTGGACTGGACCAGCGGCCCGGCGGTCTTCTGGTACCTGGGCCGGATGCGGAAGGGCGACCAGATCAAGGTGACGCGCGCCGACGGCTCGACGGTCACGTTCGTGACGGACGCCAGCAGCATGGTCCCGTACGACTCCTCGACGGACTCGCTGTTCACCCGCGACGGCCCTCCCTCGCTGACGCTGATCACGTGCGCCGGCGCGTGGGACCGCCAGCGAGGGACGTACCTGCAGCGCCTGGTCGTCCACGCGACGCTGACGGCGGCGACGGCCCCAACGAAGCCCGGCGACGAGGGCGGCTGAGCGGCGCTCGCCAGCGGCGGAGACCGCGCTGGCACAGCGCCGCCAGCCGGCGTGAGCCGCGCCGCCTCGACCTGGGCGAGCAGGCGCGTCGGATTGTGCAGCACGTCGTCGGCGGTGAACCGCAGCAGGCTCCAGCCGAGCGCCCGGAGGGCGTTCTGCCGCCGCAGGTCCCGGCGGACAGCCGTCGGCGTCCAATGGTCACCACCGTCGTACTCGATGCCAAGGCGGGACTCCACGTACGCCAGGTCCAGCCGCGCCACGACCGTCCGGCGCTCATCGCGCACACGGTGCTGAAGGATCGGCATGGGCAGGCCCGACCGGGTGAGCACGAGGCGGAGCCTCGTCTCCATCGGCGACTCGGCTCCGGAGGCGGCCTGGGCCAGCACCGCGGGGACGCGGTGGACGCCATGCCACGATGTCCGGCCGTCGTTCGCGTAAGCGGTGATGGCTGCCGGGCGCACGCTGCAGGCGTGCAGGACGGCGTCCACGGCCACAATGGCCTGCACCTCGTCGCAGCGCCTCGCGACGTCGAACGCGGTCCGGACCGGGCTGGTGGTTGGGATGCCGGCGCAGACGACGATGTCGTCGGCCCGCAGGTCGGAGTACCGCGCGAGAACACCAGGACGGTTCGGCAGGCGCCGCTCGCGAGGTGAGGTGACCTCGACCGGTGCCTCCGCGCCGACCACGTCCGCGCCATGCAGGCACGCGGCGCTGGCGCCGCTGACGGCCGCGCCCGGGGGCAGGAGCAATGCGACGGCCCGGCAGCGGGCCAGGTGCGTGAGCGGCAGGGAGTGTTGGACATAGACGTCGTCGAAGAGGCGGCGCCACGCGCCGCTCCTCAGCTGGTTCCTGGTCAGCAGGCCCGAACGGACGCTGTCCGAGCCGCGGAACGGCCCGCTGCGCAGGCCAGTGGGGATGTTCGCCGGCATTGCCATGCGCCCCAGCGTGCCCGAGCTGCTGCGCGAAGTCTGTAAAGATCGGCCTTGCTGCGCGTGAGCGTGGTCAAGCAGGCCCGATGACCACGCTCACGCGCAGCAAAACGGCCCGACCGGCTGCTACGCGAACACGTCCGTCGAGGCTTCGGACGGGTCCGGGTCCGGGGCCGACCAGGCCCGGTCCACCGCGATATCCACCTTGTCGCGCGCCGCCACCCAGTCCTCCTGCAGGCGCATCTCGCCCACGCCGCGGGCGCGCAGCTCGTCCGCCAGGCGGTCGATCGGGTCGCGGCGGCGCCACTCCTCCAGCAGGCCCGCCGGCACGTACGACGCGTCGTCGTGCACCGCGTGGCCGTCCATCCGCATCGTCAGCGCCTCGATCAATGTCGGGCCGCCGCCCAGCCGGGCCCGCTCCACCGCCTCCGCCACCACGCGGTGGACGGCCAGCGCGTCGTTGCCGTCCACGCCCACCGCCGGGATGCCGTAGCCCGGACCCCGGTCCACCAGCGAGCGCGCGCGGTACTGGCGCTCCACCGGCGTCGAGTACGCGAACTGGTTGTTCTCGATCACGAACACGACCGGGGCCTCGAACACCGCCGCGAAGTTGACCGACTCGTGCCACACGCCCGTGGACGTCGCGCCCTCGCCGCAGAACGCCACCACCGCGATGCCCTCCTCGCGCAGCCGGCTGGCCAGCCCGATCCCCACCGCCACCGGCAGCGAGTCCGGCAGGTGGCTGACCATCGGCCAGTTGTTGCGCGACCACTCCGCGAAGTGGATGTCGCCGTCACGGCCCCGCGACGGCCCGGTCGCCTTGCCGAAGTAGTGCAGCAGCACCGTCTCCGGCGTCGTCCCGCGCGCCAGGTGCGCGGCCATGTCGCGGTGCATGATGCACATCACGTCGTCCGGCCGCACCGCCAGCGCCGCGCCGGCCGGGATCGCCTCCTGCCCGCGCCCGGTCAGCAGCCGACCCCGGATGCGCCCCTGCCGGTACAGCGCCAGCAGCCGCTCCTCCAGCACGCGCGACAGCACCATCCACCGGTGCATCTCCAGCGCCGCGTCCGTGGCCACCGCGGCCCGGGCGGCGCTCACATCGCCAGGCATCGGGACACCGCCGCCTCGATCCGCTCGGGCGACGGCACGTAGGCCTCCTCCAGCGGCCGCGCGCAGGGCGCCGGCGCGTCCGGCGCGGCCACCCGCAGGACCGG
>VBJR01000325.1 GCA_005880175.1 Chloroflexota bacterium | reverse complement strand
CTGGGACGAGCGCGAGCGGGCGCTGCTCGCGTTCTCGGCCGCGATGTCCGACCGGCCCGCCGAGGCGGTCGAGCTCCTGCGGGCGCACTTCGGCGAGCCCGAGATCGTCGAGCTGGTGACGCTCGCCTCCACCACGGTGATGCTCAACCGGTTCGCCACCGCCCTGGAGCTGCCGGTATGAGTGCCGTCGCCGAGGCGGTCGCGGCGGGCGCGATCGGCGGCCGGCTGTGGCTCTACGCGAACTACCACTGCAACCTCACGTGCACGTACTGCCTGACCGAGTCCGCGCCCGCCGTGGCCCGCCGCCAGCTGCCGCTCGACCGCCTGCCCGAGGTCGCGGCCGAGGCGCGGGCCGAGGGCTTCACGGCGCTGGGCGTGACCGGCGGCGAGCCGTTCCTGGTCCCCGGCCTGGCCGGGGCGCTGGCCGCGATGGCCGCCGAGCTGCCCACGCTCGTGCTGAGCAACGGCACGCTGTTCACCGGCCGCCTGCTCGCCGACCTGGCGCCGCTGGCGGGCCTGGCGTTCGCCGTCCAGGTGTCGCTCGACAGCGCGGACCCGCGGGCCAACGACGAGATGCGCGGGGAGCGGAACTTCGCGAAGGTCGTCGACGCGATCCCGCGCCTGCGCGAGCAGGGCATCCAGGTCCGGATCGCCACGACCACCGAGGGCATGGAGCCCGACGCGCTGGCCCGGCTGTGCGAGCTCCACCGCTCCCTGGGCGTGCCGGACGACGACCACGTGGTCCGGCCGGTCGTGCGCCGGGGCCGGGCGGTCGACCACGCCATGGGCATTGAGGCGACGCTCGCCGACCTCCCGGCCGAGCTGACGATCACGGCCGACGGGGCGTTCTGGAGCCCGTTCGGGCCCACCGTCCACGGCGGCCGGCTGGACACCGACCTGCTGCTCACGCGGACGACCCGGCCGCTGTCCGTGCCCGCCGCGGCGATGCTGCGGGTGGCCGGCCGGGCCGGGTCCGGCACCGCCGCGGAGGCGCCCCGCATTCGTTGAGCGTGACCCGGGCCGCCCGTGGGGCGGCCGGAGGGGCTCGCTGCTACCATCCCGCGGCGTTGCCGTTCGCCAATCGGAGCGGGGGTGTGCCGATCGTGCAGTCGTCCAGCGGTTCCTGGCTCTCCGACGTCGCGTCGGCCGCGGCGTCGGCCGCGTTCCTGGTCGTCGCGCTGATCTATCTGCTCTCGGCCGTGCCGCCGGCCTCGATCACCGGCCTGCTCGTCCCGGCCGGCTCGCTCGTCGCGCTGCTCGGCCTCGGCCTGACGCTCGTGCTCAGGACCGGGCGGCTGGACCTCTCCGCCGCCGCGCTGCTCGCCCTCGGCGGCATGCTCGCGGCCCGGCTGGCGGCGGGCGGCCAGACGCTGCTCGCGGGCGCGGTGGTGGCCGTGGCCATCGGCGCCGCCGTGGGCCTCGTCAACGGGGTGGTCGGGTCGCTGTCGCGGATGGCCGCGGCGGCGGGGACGCTGGGCACGGCGGCGATCGCCGAGATGGTCGCCCTGCAGCTCGGCAGCGGCGGCCAGACGATCGTCGTCCGCGGCGCCACCGACGCCATCACGCCGGTCGCCGTCCTGCTCCTGGTCCTGGTGGGGATCGCGGTCGTCCTGCTCCTGACGCTCACCCGGGCCGGGGCGGCGCTGGACGCGGCGGCCAGGCCCGAGGACGGGTGGACCCTGCTGAGCCTGCCCGTGATCGCCGTCTTCGTCGTCGCGGGCGCCCTCGCCGCCCTCGCCGGCGTCCTCCAGGCGGCCTGGGTGGGGGCGGCGACGCCGACCGCGGGCGCGGGCACGCTCCTGCCGGCGGCGCTCGCCGCCGCGCTCATCGGCGGCTCGAGCCTGCGGGGCGGGCAGGGCGCCGGCTACGGGGCGGTGCTGGCGGCGTTCGCGACCCAGGCGGTGCTGGACGGCCTGCTGGTCCGGAACGTGGAGGCGCCAGTGCAGTTCGGGGTCATCGGCGGCCTCCTCCTCGTGGCCGTGCTCTGGAGCGAGGCCCGCTCACGACTGCTGCGCTGACAGGCCCTCCGCCAGCGCCGCCTCCAGCGTGAGGCGGGCCCCGGCCCGCCGCGCCGACAGGTACGCGTCCGGGCCCAGGCGCTGCGCCAGCCCCGCGTGGGCGCCGGCGTGCAGCCGCGCCTCCTCCTCGTCGCCGTCGGCCGCCGCCGCCCCGGGCCAGAGCGCCTCGCCGGCGCCGTAGAGGCGGGCGGCGCGCTCGGGCCGGCCGGTGGCCCACGCGAACCAGCCGAGGAAGCGCAGGCACACGGCGACCGCCTGGCGCTCGCCGGCCGCGCCGAACAGGCGCAGCGCCTCGCGGTAGCGCTCGCCGGCCGCGACGGCATCGCCGCCCAGCCGGGCGATGTCGCCCAGGCCGACCAGCGCCACGCCCAGGTGGAACGGCGAGTCGAGCGGGCGCGCGAGCTCCGCCGCCTCCCGGTACCGGGACTCGGCCAGCGCCAGGTGGCCGGTCGCCTTGGCCCGGTTGCCGAGGTTGACCAGGCAGTGGGCCATGCTCAGCGCGTTGCCCAGCTCGCGGTACAGGCCGAGGGCCTCCTCGTACAGCGCGGTCGCCCGCTCGGGGTCCCCGCCGTGCCGGGCCAGGCCGACGCCCAGGTTGAGCAGCGCGGAGGCCAGGTGCCGGCGGTCGTCCAGCTCGCGCAGGAGCGCTACGGCCTCCTCGAACAGGCGCAGCGACTCCTCGAAGCTGCCCTGCGTGTCGAGCGCGATGCCCAGGCCCCGCGTCGCGTTCGCCACGCCGTTGGCGTCGCGCAGCTCGCGGTACAGGCCCAGGCTCTCACGCTGGCGGGCGATGGCGAGGTCGTGCGACCCGACCCGCCAGGCCAGCGAGGCGGCGGTGTGGAGGGCGGCCGCCCGCACCCCGGCGGCCGCGGCCCCGGCGGCCGGCAGCAGGCGCTCCAGCCAGGCCAGCCCCTCGCGGCGGTGGCCGGCGTAGTCCCAGAACGGGCCCAGGTCGGCGGCCAGGCGCAGCCCCTTCTCGGCCGGCCCCCGGGCGGCGGCCCAGCCCAGCGCGGCGCGGATGTTGTCGAGCTCGCCGCGGAGCCGCTCCAGCCACGCCGCCTGCCCGGCGCCCTGGAGCTCGGAGCGGGCCCGCGCCGCCAGCTCGGCGTAGTGGTCCAGGTGTGCCCCGGCCGCGGTCTCCAGCTCGCCGGCGGCGACCAGCAGCTCGCGCGCGTACTCGCGGACGCTCTCCAGCATCGCCGTCCGCGGCTCCCGGCCGCCGCCCGCGGGACGCCGCACCAGGCCGTGGCCGGCCAGCACCGAGAGCTGCCGCAGCGTTTCCTCGCGGCCGCCGGCGGGCCCCGACACCCGCTCCAGCGCGTCCAGCGGCACGCTGCCGGCGAACACCGCCAGCCGCCGGAGCAGCGCCCGCGGCCCGGGCTCCAGGAGCGCGCAGCTCCACTCCAGCATCGCCCGCATCGTGCGCTGGCGCTCGGGCAGGTCCCGCGGCCCGTCCACCAGCAGGTCCAGGCTGCGGTCGAGGCGGGCCAGCAGCTCCTCCGGGGTCAGCAGCCTGATCCAGGGCGCGGCCAGCTCCAGGGCCAGCGGCAGCCCGTCCAGGCGCCGGCAGATGGCGGCGACCGTGCCCGCCGTGCCGGCGGTCAGCCGGAAGCCGGGCGCCGCCGCCGCGACCCGGTCCAGGAACAGGCGCACGGAGGACGCCTCCAGCAGCGCCGCCGGGTCCCGCTCGGCGCCCGGCAGCGCCAGCGGCGGCACCGCGAGCTCGTGCTCGGCGCGCAGGCGCAGCGGCGCCCGGCTGGTGACGAGCAGCTGCACGCCGGGACAGGCGGCCAGGAGCTCGGCCACGTCCGGGCCGGCGGCCAGCACGTGCTCGAAGTTGTCCAGCACGAGCAGCAGGCGGCGCCCGCGGCAGTGCGCGACCACCGTCGCCAGCGCCGGCTCGGCCACCGCCTCCGCCAGCCCCAGCGCCTCCCGGACGGCGGGCAGCACCAGCTCCGGGCCGGCGAGGGGGCCGAGGGTCACGACGGCCGCGCCGTCGCGGTAGCCGCCGGCCAGCGCGGCCGCCGCCTCCAGCGCCAGCCGGGTCTTGCCCGCACCCGGGGCCCCGGTCAGCGTCAGCAGCCGGACGTCCGTGCGGCCCAGCAGCTCGGCGACCCGGGCCAGCTCGGCCTCCCGGCCCACGAACGGCGTGGAGCGCAGCGGCAGGTCGGGCGGGACACGCAGCGGGACGGGGCGGGGTCGCCGCGCCGCCGCGGCCTGGAAGGCGGAGCGCTCGCGCGGGCCGAGGCCCAGGGCGTCGGCGAGCGCCCGGACGGTGCGCGACCGCGGGGAGCGGCCGCCGCGCTCCAGCAGGCCGACCGCGTCCACGCTCAGGCTCGCCCGGGCCGCCAGCTCGTCCTGGGTCAGGCCGGCGGCGGAGCGGTGGGCGGCGAGCAGCTCGCCGAACGGGGTGACGGCGGCGCCGGAGGCGACCATGCCAGCCGGGCAAGCATGACAGGCTGGCCCTTGCCGGGGCCCCGCCGGGCCCATACGATGGCTGCGGCTGCGGACGATCCGCTGAGCGCGTGGTCGAGGGGGACAGAGATGCAACCGTTCGAGCTGCCCGACTTCTACATGCCCTATCCGGCGCGTCTCAACCCGAACCTGGAGACGGCGCGGGCGCACGGCAAGGCGTGGGCGTACGCCATGGAGATGGTGGACGCGCCCCAGGACGGCGTCGCGATCTGGGACGAGCACGACCTCGACTCCCACGACTACGCGCTGCTCTGCTCGTACACGCACCCGGAGGCCTCGGCCGCCGAGCTCGACCTGGTGACCGAGTGGTATGTCTGGGTCTTCTACTTCGACGACCATTTCCTGGAGCGCTACAAGCGGACCCGGGACGGGGCCGGGGCGCGGGTCCACCTGGGCCGCCTGGAGGCGTTCATGCCGGTGGACGGCCCGGGCGCCGGCGCGCCGGGCAACCCCGTCGAGCGCGGCCTGCACGACCTCTGGGCCCGCACCGTCTCGACCATGTCGCCAGCCTGGCGGCGCCGGTTCGCCGACAGCACCCGGAGCCTGCTCCAGGAGTCCCTGTGGGAGCTCGGGAACATCAGCGAGGGCCGGCTGCCCAACCCGATCGAGTACATCGAGATGCGGCGCCGGGTGGGCGGCGCGCCGTGGTCGGCGAACCTCGTCGAGCACGCCGCCGGCGCCGAGGTCCCGGCCGAGATCGCGGCGGCCCGGCCGATGACCGTCCTCCGGGACACGTTCTCCGACGCGGTGCACCTGCGCAACGACCTGTTCTCGTACCAGCGCGAGGTCGAGCGCGAGGGCGAGGTGAACAACGGCGTGCTCGTCCTCGAGCGGTTCCTGGGCTGCGGTCCGCAGGAGGCCGCCGACGCCGTCAACGACCTGCTGACGTCCCGGCTCCAGCAGTTCGAGAACACGGCCGCGGTCGAGCTGCCGCTGCTGTTCGAGGAGCGGCGCCTGGACCTGCGCGCCCGGCGCGACGCCGCCGCCTACGTCAAGGGCCTCCAGGACTGGCAGGCGGGCGGCCACGAGTGGCACCTGCGCTCGAGCCGGTACATGAACCGCGGCGCGGCGGCCGGCCCCCGGCTCTCCTCGGGCACGCTGGGCCTGCGCCGGGTCCGGAGCTTCACGCACGTCCCCCACCAGCCGGTGGGGCCGGTGGCGCTGCCGCGCTTCACGATGCCGTTCGCGTACCGGCTGAGCCCGCACCTGGGCCGGGCCCGGGACCGCGTCCGGCGCTGGGCGGGGGACGTGGGGATCCTGGACGGCGGCCTCTGGGACGAGCGCCGGCTGACGGGCTACGACCTCGCGCACTGCGCCGCGATGATCCACCCCGAGGCGGCGCCGGACGAGCTCGACGTCACGACCGGGTGGCTGACGTGGGGGACGTACGCGGACGACCACTTCCTGGCCCGGTACGTGCGCGCCCGCGACCTGCCCGGCGCCTGGCTGTTCCACCGCCGGCTGGCCGGGTGCATGCCGCTCGACGGGACCCCGGCGCCGCCGGCGGCCGGCCCGGTCGAGCGCGGCCTGGCCGATCTGTGGGCGCGCTCCGCCGCGCCGCTGCCCGAGGCGGACCGCCGCGGGCTCCGCGCCGCCGTCGAGTCGATGACCGAGAGCTGGCTGTGGGAGCTGGTCAACCTCATGCAGCACCGCGTCCCGGACCCGATCGACTACGTCGAGATGCGGCGGCGGACGTTCGGCGCGGAGCTGACGATGCGCCTGTCACGCCTGCGCCAGGCCGGCGCCGTCCCGGTCGAGGTCGCCGCCACCCGGCCGCTGCGCGGGCTGGAGAACGCGGCCGCGGACTACGCCGGCCTCACCAACGACGTGTTCTCGTACCAGAAGGAGATCCAGTTCGACGGCGACCTGGTGTTGGCACCGGCGAGGATGCTGGCGTAGGCGTCGGCCCCGCCGTGGGCGTCGGCCCCTTCCCAGCGCCCCCGTTGGCCTGCTTGCATTCCAGCGCAAGCTTCTGCTGTGCCGGGGTCGGCTTCGGCACCTTGACCGGCAGCCCGGCCACCAGGCTGTAGGTGATCCCGAGCAGGGCGGCGCCCACGATCAGGAACAGCGCGGCGAACACGAGGGTGAACCGCACCCGGAAGGTCTGCGGCAGCCACCGTGACGGCCCGCGGCGGGCCCGGGACGCGGTCACGGGAGCCGGTACCCCGATCCGATCACGGTCTCGATCAGGTCCGGGCTGCCCAGCTTGCGGCGCAGCCTGGCCAGGGTGACCGTGACGGTGTGGGTGAACGGGTCCGCGTTCTCGTCCCAGACCTGCTCCAGGAGGTCCTCCGCGCTCAGGACGGCCGGGGCGGCGCGCAGCAGCGCCTCCAGCAGGGCGAACTCGCGGGCCGACAGCTCACACGGCATGCCGTCCCGGGTGACCATGCGGCGGAGCGGGTCGAGCGCGATCCCGGCCGCCCGCAGGACCCGCGGCCGCGCGCCGGGCCGGCGGCGGGCGAGGGCCCGGACCCTGAGCACCAGCTCGGGGAAGTGGAACGGCTTGGG
>VBJR01000324.1 GCA_005880175.1 Chloroflexota bacterium | reverse complement strand
TTTCCAAGGCCGGCCAAGTGCGCGTTCGTACAAATGCGCACTTGAATGCGCCGCGGCTCGGCGTGCTGGCCGACGCCAGCCGGCAGGGTCCCATCCTGGCCGGGCGCCAAGACCGCCCGGCCAGTGATGGATGGCCCCAGCGCCCGGCCAGGATGGGTGCCGGGGCGTCAGCGGCTTGGCCTGCCCTCATGGCGGAGGGGAGCCTCTGAGCCGGAGGGTGGGCGCGCGTGGATGGCCGACACCGAGCCGTGCAGCCCGAGTGCATCGATTGTCGCGCCCACAGAACCGGGGCAGAGCCAGCGCCGCAGGGAAGTCTTGATGCCCCGTCTGCTCGCTGCCAGGCTGGTCCCAAGAGGCGCGCAGCGCCCTCTTGGCCCGAACGAGCCCACCCGGCCCTGCCACACCGACCAGGGCGTCGAGCACCAATTTCGCTCGTGCGGACCAATGTGCGAACAGCCCGCTGGCCTAGCAGAGTTCCTGCGCTGACAGCAGCGCCCGGTCGATCGGGTAGCTCAGGATGGCGATGGCCTCGTCCACCGTCAGCCAGCGCAGCGAGTCCACCTCGTCGCCAGGCAGGAATCGGCCCTCCAGCGGCCGCATGATCCAGTAGCAGACGATCTTGTCGCGGCCGCGCCGGTCCACATAGGCCGTGCAGCCGGCCGGCCGCACGATCAGGCAGCGCATGCCCGTCTCCTCCTGGACCTCGCGCAGGGCCGCCTGCTCCGGCGTCTCGTCGCCGTCCAGCTTGCCCTTGGGCAGCGTCCAGTCGTCCTGCGACGGGCGGTGGATCACCGCGATCTCCGCCAGCCCGGCCGGCCCAGGCCGGCAGACGATGCCCCCGGCAGCCCTGACGGCCATCTCCCGCGTCGGGTTCGGCCGCCGCTTCACGAGCGGATCCACTCCCGGGCCCGGCGCCGGTCGAGCTCGTGCCAGGCCGCCGGCCAGCGCTCGCGCGACGCCTCGGCCCGCTCCGCTTCGACGGCGCACAGCTCGCCGGCGACGAACGCCCGCCGCCGGCTGGTCGCGGTGCCGCGCAGCCATCCCTGCATCGTGACGCTGTCCTGGTGGTCGCCGAGGACCTCCTGCAGCGCCGCCGCCAGCTTTCCGAACCTCGTGGCCTCGGGCCCGACCGCCGGGGCCACCGCCTCCGACGCGTACCGCACCCGCTTGGCCAGGATGCGGACCCGGTGGAGTTCCTCGTCGGGCGAATGCTCGTCCAGCGCGCGCACGGCGCGCCGCAGGTCGCGCCAGGGCTTGACCACCAGGGCCGGCAGGGCCTCGGCGGCCGGCCGCTCGGCCGCCTCGTTCAGCTCCGGCCGGGCCGCCGCCGCCACCAGGCGGTCCACCAGGTCGAAGTACCGCTGCGTGGACATTCCCTCCAGGAGCCGCGTCCGGGCCGCCGCCACGTCCGCGGTCAGCCGGTCCGCGAGCCCCGCCGCCGGCCGCACGTCCACCGCCGGCAGCGAGCCCATCAGGACCAGGAGCCGCTCGTGCAGCACCTCGCCGTCGCGCACGGGGCCGAGCTCCCCGGCCAGCCAGCCCAGCTCGTCGCGCAGGGAGTCGGCCCACGCCCGGTCGAGCAGCGGCCGGAACGTGCGCAGGTGCGAGCGCAGCCGGCGCGTCCCGACGCGGGCCTGGTGCACGTGCTCCGGGTCGCCGCCGAGCCGCACCAGCGGGTCGTAGCGGAGGACCAGGCGCACGCCGGCCGCCAGCGCGGCCCGCACCACGTCCGCCGCGATCGGCTGGGCCGGCAGGACCGGCACGACCACGTCCGGGTCCGCCTGGGCGGCGGGGCCCAGGGCCCGCAGGTACGGCGGCGTGCGCTCGGCCCGGACCGCGCCGGCCCTCTGGAGCCGCTCCAGCAGGGAGTCGAGCAGCTCGTCCGCGCCGGGCGCCAGGTCCACCTCGACCTCGCGGAACCGCGCGGCCACCCGGCGGCCGCTGAGCACCGAGACCTCGTCGTCCACCACCTCGGCCAGACGGTGCCCGGTGCCGTCCACCAGGGCCACCTGGCGGCGCCAGCTCGACAGCCGGGCGACCGGCTCCAGCGGCGCCCCGCGCACGTACACCCGGATCAGCGCCAGTGCCCCATCTGGCGGCCGCCGGGTCGCGCCCGCGAACGCCAGCTCCGATGCGCCGCGGCCGCCCCCGTTCGGGATCGTGAGCAGCCACCGGTCGCCGTGGTGGCTCAGGCTCACGCCCCAGCGGGCCAGGCGCAGTTCGACGGTGTCGTAGTACGTGGTCTCGAGCCGGGCCTCGCGCTCGGGGCCCGCGACGACGCCCTCGGCGAGACCCGAGAGATCGGGCAGATGGAAGGTGGGAATCGCGCCGAGCGTGACCTGCCGGTCAGGCGAGGCGGCCCGCATCGAGTACCTGCTCTCTCGCCCGCTCTTCGTGCGCCAGCGCCATGAAGCGCTCCTGCGCATCCAGCCCGCGCTCCGTCGGGACGCGGCGCCACGTGCCCCCCGCGTCGAGGGCCCACGCCAGCCGGTCGTCGGCCAGCTCGGCGTCGATGATCTCCGCCAGCCGCGCCTGCAGGTCCGGCTGCGCCACCGGCACGACGGCCTCGACCCTGCGGTCCAGGTTGCGGTCCATCATGTCCGGCGACCCGATGAAGTACTTGTAGCCGCGGGCCTCGCTGCCGAACCGGAATATCCGGGAGTGCTCCAGGAAGCGGCCGACGATCGAGCGGACCCGGATGCGCTCCGACAGGCCCGGCACCCCGGGCCGCAGGCAGCAGATGCTGCGGATGATCAGGTCGATCTCGACACCGGCCCCGGCCGCCTCGTAGAGCGCGTCGATGGTCTGCACGTCCACGAGGTTGTTCGCCTTGATGACGATCCGGCCGTCGGGCTCCGCCGCCTCCTCGCGGATCAGCTTCAGCAGGCCGCTCCGCAGGCAGGCCGGCGCCACCAGCAGGCGCCGGTACCGGCGCTGCCGGCTGTACCCGGTCAGGAAGTTGAACAGCTCGCTCACGTCGGCGCCGAGGTCGGGGTCGGCCGAGAACAGGCCGACGTCCTCGTAGCCGAGCGCCGTCATCGGGTTGTAGTTGCCCGTCGCCACGTGGACGTACCGGCGGATCCCCGAGGCCTCCTGGCGGACGACCAGCGTGAGCTTGGCGTGCGTCTTCAGGCCGACCAGCCCGTACACCACGTGCACGCCCGACTGCTCCAGCGCCTGCGCCCAGTCGATGTTCGCCTGCTCGTCGCCGCGGGCCTTGAGCTCGACCATGGCCACGACCTGCTTGCCGGCCTCGGCCGCGCGGGCCAGGGCGAGCGCGATCGGGCTGGCCGGGCCCGACGTCCGGTACAGCGTCTGCTTGATGGCGAGCACGTTGGGGTCGTTCGCCGCCTGCTGGGTGAACGCGACGACCGAGCCCGTGAACGACTCGTACGGGTGGTGGACCAGGGCTTCGCCGTCCTGGAGGGCGGAGAAGAAGTCGCCCGGCTCGCCGTCGGCACGGGTCAGGCGCGCGGGAGCGACGGGTGTGTACGGCTCGGCCTTCAGGTCGGGCCGGTCCAGGTCGGCGAAGAACCCGACGGCGCTCATGTCGAGCAGGCCGTCCACGGTGTAGACGTCGTCCGTGGTCAGCTCCAGCTCGCGGACGAGCAGCTCGCGCACCTCGTCCACCATGTCCGGGTTGATCTCCAGGCGCACGGCCCGGGCCCGGCGGCGGAAGCGGAGCAGCTCGGTCTGGATCGTGACCAGGAGGTCGTCCGCCTCGTCCTCGCGGACATCGAGGTCGTTGTCCCGGGTCACGCGGAACGCGGTGTGGCTCACGATCTCCATCCCCGGGAACAGGGCCTGGAGGTTGGCCGCGATGACCTGCTCCAGCGCCACGAACCGCCCGCCGTCGGGCAGCGCCACGAACCGCGGCAGCAGCGGCGGCATCTTCAGCCTCGCGAACCGGTCGCGCCGGCGCAGCGGGTCGCGGACGATCACGGCCAGGTTCAGCGAGAAGTGCGAGATGTACGGGAACGGGTGGCCGGGATCGACCGCGAGCGGGGTCAGGACCGGGAAGATGCTGCGCCGGAAGTACCTGGACAGGTGCTCGGCGTCCTTGCGGGAGAGCTCCGACGCCTCGACCAGCCGGATGCCGGCCGACGCCAGGTTCGGCCGCAGCTCGAGCTGGAACAGGTTCTGCTCGCGTTCGTTCAGCGCCTCGACGCGGCGCCGGATCTCGCGGAGCTGGGCCATCGGCGACATGCCGTCGGGCGAGGCCGCCAGCGGCGCCGCCTCCAACTGCTCCTTCAGGCCCGCGACGCGGATCTGGAAGAAGTCGTCCAGGTTCTGGCCGAAGAAGTGGAGCGAGCGGACGCGCTCCAGCAGCGGGAGCGACGGATCCTCCGCACGAAAGAGGATGCGCGTGTTGTAGTCGAGCAGCGAGAGCTCCCGGTTGAGGTACCTGGAGTCCGCCGACACGACAGCCTGGGCCGCCCCGGCGGAGTGCGGGGCGGCCGGGGCTGAGACGTTCTCGTGCCGGACCTGCGCCTGTGTACCGCCCACTCGACCCTAGGCTACTTCAGTCCGGTTAACCGGCGGTGAACGGAAGGTTAGACGCCCCCCAACCGACCCCCGGGCCGGCTACGCGGCACGGGGTCGGGTGAAGTTGGCGGCGACCAGGCTGGCGACCGTGAGGACGCCGAACAGGACCGCGTGCGTGTAGTGGTGGGTGGAGTGGGTGTCCGCGACGAGGAACTGGATGCTGCCCATCGCGTACAGGACGGCGACGACGGCGAAGACGACGGCCAGGACCAGCAGGCCGATCGACAGCGGGCCGCTCTGGGGGATGCTTTCCATGGCGCGTCAGCGTAGCAACCCGATCGCGAGGCCCGCCTGACCACGAGATGAAAAAGCCGGGGCGCCACTCACGACGCCCCGGCCGGACGGGAGAGAAAGAGGTGAAAATCACTCGTTGGGAGGACCGGCGGCCGGTCACTCGCCAACTACAACCGCCCATCCCGGGCCGCGCATTCCACGCGTCCGGATGGGCCTCCGGGTCCGGGGGACCCCAGGAGCCAGGCCCGCCCCGCAGGGATCGACGCGGCTTCGATGTGTCCTCGATCTTCGCGACTTTTCCCCCCCTCGCGAACCGGCCGATCCCTGCGGGGCGGGCGGGCTTCCATCAGCATGCGGCACGAACAGGCCCGCGAGCGTTATCGGGTGCTTGCTCTACGCTTATCTTCTTTCTATGCCCGGGGCTGAAAGGGATCGGGAGCAGAACGTCCAGCTCCGGCTCGAACGCGAGCGCCGGGGCTGGTCGCAGAAGCAGGTCGCGGCGGCGATCGGCACGAACGCCGTCATGGTCAGCCGCTGGGAGTGCGGGGTGATGAAGCCGGGTCCGCACTTCCGCCAGCGCCTCTGCTCCCTCTAGGGGCGGACCCCGCAGGAGCTGGGCTTCCTGGCCCCCACGGCCGCGGCTCCCGCCGTCCCCGCGGCCGCGGCCCCCGACACACCGCCCGTCTGGTGCGTGCCGCTGCGGCCCAACCGCTACTTCACAGGCCGCGAGGAGTTCCTGGAGCGGCTGCACGACGCGCTGAGCGCCGGCGGCGTGCCCCAGGCCATCTGCGGCCTGGCCGGCATGGGCAAGACGCAGACGGCGCTGGAGTACGCGACGCGCTGGCGCGACGCGTACCGCGCGGTCCTGTGGGCCGACGCCACCAGCCGCGAGAGCCTCACCGCCGGCTTCGCGGCGTTCGCGGAGGCGCTGGAGCTCCCGGTCGGCCCCGACGACGAGCCGGCGGCCGTGGTGGCCGCCGTCACCGGCTGGCTGCGCCAGCACCCGGGCTGGCTCCTGGTCCTCGACAACGTGGACGACCTGGCCACGGTCGAGCCGTTCCTGCCCCCCGCCGGCGGCAGCGTCCTGCTCACGATGCAGGCGCAGGCCAGCGGGACCGTCGCCGAGAGCAACGAGCTGGACGCGATGCCGGTCGAGGACGCCGTCCTGCTCCTGCTGCGGCGGGCGAAGGCGATCTCGCCGGACGGCCGCGTCGAGGACGCGCCGGCCACCGAGCGGGAGGCGGCGGCGGCCATCGCGGACGCGTTCGCCGGCCTGCCCCTCGCGCTCGACCAGGCCGGGGCGTACGTCGAGGAGACGGACTGCGGCCTGGCCGGCTACCTGGCCCGCTACCGGACGCAGCAGGGCGAGCTGCTGAGCCGGCGCGGCGTCCAGGCGCTGGACCACCCGTCGTCGCTCGCGGCCACGTTCGCGCTGACGCTGCGGCAGGTCGAGACGGCGGACCCGACGGCCGCCGACGTGCTCCGGTTGGGCGCGTTCCTGCACCCCGACGGCATCCCCGAGGAGCTGTTCGGCGGCGCCGACGAGCTGGCGTTCGACGGCGCGCTCGAGGTCCTGCGCCGGTACTCGCTGGTGCGCCGGCACCGCAAGACCCGGTCGCTCAGCGTGCACCGGCTCGTCCAGGCCGTCGTCCGGGGCACGCTGGACCACGAGGAGCGCCGGTCGTGGGCGGAGCGCGCGGTGGCCGCGATCGAGTGGGTCGTGCCCGACGTCCAGACCGCGACGTGGCGCGGCGTGCAGCGGTACGTGCAGCAGGCGCTGCAGGGCGCGGTCCTGATCGACGAGTGGGAGCTGGAGTCCGGCGAGGCCGCCCGGGTGCTCGACCAGCTCGGCTGCTACCTGCGCGAGTGCGTCCAGTACGACCAGGCGGAGGCGCTGCTGCGGCGCGGCCTGGCGATCCGCGAGTCGCTGTTCG
>VBJR01000323.1 GCA_005880175.1 Chloroflexota bacterium | reverse complement strand
GGCCCGGGCGCCTGGCGCTGCACGCGTTCCTGATCGCGATGGTGGCGCTGTGGCTGTTCCCGCTGCTCTGGGCCATCTACACGGCGCTGCGGCCGCTGAGCGACACGGTCAAGAACGGCTACTTCTCGATCGCGACGACGCTGAGCCTGAGCAACTTCACCAGCGTCTGGGACCAGGCCCAGCTGCCGTACTATTACTTCAACACGCTGATCATCGTGGTCCCGGGCGTGCTGCTGACGCTGCTGGTCTCGTCGATGCTGGCGTTCGCGCTGACGCAGTTCAGCTGGCGCTTCAACCTGATCGTCCTGATGCTGTTCACCGCCGGCAACCTGCTGCCGCCGCAGGTCATCATCATCCCGCTGTACTGGCTGTACCTGAACATCCCGGTCCCGATCGGGTGGCTCAGCGACAACGGGCTGCTGTACGACCAGTACATCGGCATCATCCTGATCCACGTCGTGTTCCAGACCGGCTTCGCGACGTTCGTCCTCAGCAACTACATGCGGACGATCACGAAGGAGATCACCGAGTCGGCGCTGGTGGACGGGGCGAACGTGCTCCGGATCTGGTGGAGCGTCATCCTCCCCCTGTGCCGGCCGGCGCTGGCCGCGATGGGCACCCTGCTCTTCACGTTCATGTACAACGACTTCTTCTGGGCGCTGATCCTGATGAAGTCCGGCGACAAGCGGCCGATCACCAGCGCGCTGAACAACCTCCAGGGCGCGTTCTTCACGAACTACAACCTGGTCGCCGCGGGCGCGCTGCTGGCCGCGATCCCGCCGATCCTGGTCTACGTCGCGCTGCAGCGGCACTTCGTCCGCGGGCTGGCGCTGGGCGCGACGAAGGGCTGAGCCGGGGCGCCCGGCTCAGCCGGGCACCAGCGCCTCCAGGCGCTCGTCGTAGCGCCACGCGGGCGTCCGTCCGGCCAGGTGGACGCCGCCGATCCAGCGGTCGATCCCGCTGAGCTGGACGTGGTCGGCGCGGCCGGCCAGCACCTCGCGGCCGGCCTCGGTGAGCCGCACGGTGCGGTCCTCCCTCTCGACGAGCGGGACCTCGCACCGGGCGACCTCGTCGAGGATGGCGAAGAACACGCTGTCGCCGAGGAACGGGCGCCGCTCCTGCTGCGAGATCTCGCGGAAGACCCGGCCGGCCGGCTGCGCCGTCGTGGCCGCGAGCAGGATCCGGCGCTGGGTGAGCGACAGGCCGTCGGTGCGCGACGGGTACTCCTGGAGCAGGCGGCCGAACGCCTCGCCGAGGTACCGCAGCTCGGGCGAGCGGGCGCGGGTGACCGCGGCCAGGCCGGACGGGTCCGGCGCGCGGAACGCGGACCAGGCGGCGGCGGCGAGCTCCATCGCCTCCGCGGTCAGCGGCATCCCCTCGGCCGCCAGGGGCGCGAGCTGCTCGGCGGTGAGCTGGCCGAGGCCGGCGAAGTGGGCGATGCCGCGGTACTCGCCGACGGAGACCAGCGTGGCGCGGGCCGGGTCGACCTCGAGGCGGCGCAGCGCGTCCAGGATCTGGAGCAGGAGGAGCTGGTCGAACACGTCGGCCTCGAACCAGAGCACGTAGCGGCCGTCCGCGTGGTCGGCGAGCAGGCGCTCGCGCTCGGCGAAGTCGCGCTCCGTGGCCACCGGGTCGGCCCAGCCGCGGGCGGCGAGGTGCCGGGCCCGCGCGCGGCGCAGGTCGGCCGGGCCGCCCTCGGGCACGGGCCCGTCGTGGAGCACCTCGCTCCACGTCAGCACCCGCCCGGGCAGGCGCGCCTCGCGGAGGGTGCCGGTCACCGAGTCGCCGTTGGTGACGTGGAGGACGCGCGCCTCCGGGTCGCTGGCGGCGCTGGCGCCGCCAGCGCTGTCCAATCGGGCGCGGGCGGTGCTGTACGCCTCGCCCGTCTTCGCCATGCGCGCGCGAACGCGCCGCTTGAAGCCAGATTCCCTGGTCATGTGCACCTGCCTCCGCTGTCCCCGCGCGCCGAGCATCCCCAGCGATGCCGGCCCGGGGCCGCGGATGGTGCTCGGGCATCCGAGGTCGATTCCCCTTTGCCTCCCGTGGCACCCCCGCTGGGTGGGGTGGTGGAGGTTCGGCGCGGATGCTCGCCGGGGCCAAGGATGACGATGGCGGGAGCCGGTGTCAAGGCTTCGGCGTGGCGCCGGCCGACCACGCGCTGCGGTCTGGCGCCGAACCCCCTGAATCGCACGGCCGCCCGCTCAGGAGCGGGGCGGGCGCCTCGGGTGCGGGTGGCTCCCCAGCAGCGCGCCCCCCGCGTCGAACAGCTCCACCGTCCAGGGCCGCGGGAACGCGCCCGGCGACATCACCAGCGCCACCCCCCCGTCCACGCTGTCCTCGATCGCGTCCCCCGCCGCGCTCGTCACCCGGACCCGGGCCACCCCCTCGCCGTACACCTGGCCGCCGGCCATCGCCATGTCCTGCCCGTACATCGCGCCGAAGTTCGCCCACGGCGCGGACGATCGCGTCGGCGCCCTGCCCGACCCTGAGGCGCCGCCGGTCGTCCCCCAGCCGTCGCCGGACCGCTTCAGGCCCAGCCAGCCGTGCCACTCCCGGTCCTCGACGTCCACGTACTCGAACGCGACCATCGCCAGGTCGCCCGACCGCCGCTCCTTCACGAGACGGATGCTGTCCGGCCGGGCCGGCACGTGGCCACCGGTCGTCGCCGTCCAGCCGCCCTCCCCACGCTGCGCCGACCCCGGCTCCCTGGCGGGCCCCGTCAGCGCCGCCAGCACCGCGTCCTCCGGATCGTCCATGCCCATGCCGGCCATTGTCCCCCTGGCCTACTCTGTCCGGATGCCCGAGCTCCCCGCCCACAGCGCCGAGATCGAGGTCGGCGCGACGGCCGACCAGGTCTGGCGCGCGATCACCGACCCCGAGATCACCCGGCGGTACCTGTACCACTGCGACGCCGAGGGCGAGTGGACGCCGGGCAGCACCTGGCGCTACCACCGGGGCGGCCAGACGCTCATCGGCGGCACCGTCCAGGAGGCCCGGCCGCCGCAGCTCCTCCGCCTCACGGCCCACGACGCGTGGTACCCCGGCGCCGAGGCCGACCCGCCCTACCGGATCACGTGGCAGATCGAGCCCGTTGCGGACGGCCGCAGCCGCGTGCGCGTCACGTTCGACGGGGGACGAGATCGGCGAGGTGACCGTTCACCCCCTGGCGCCCGAGCGCCACGACGACTTCCTGGACTTCTTCGACCACCGCGCCTTCGCCGACAACCCGAGCTGGAGCGACTGCTACTGCTTCGAGCACCGGTTCGCCGGCGACGACCGGCAGTCCGCGGCCCGGACCGGCGTGGAGAACCGCCGGGACATGAGCGCGGCCATCGGCGCTGGCCGGGCGCACGGCCTGCTGGCCTACGTGGACGGCCGGGCCATCGGCTGGTGCAGCGCCGCGCCCAAGGCCGAGATCCTCCGGCTCCCCGTGGACCGCGAGCCGGCGGAGATCGACGGCGTCGGCGTCATCAACTGCCTGGTCATCGCGGCGCAGTACCGCCGCCACGGCGTGGCCCGCCGCCTGGTCGCCGCGGCCAGCGACTACCTGGCCGGCCTCGGCTGCGCGGTGGCCGAGGCCTACCCGGTCAAGGAGATGGACAGCGACGCCCACGGCTTCTACGGGCCGGCGGAGGTCTACCGCGACCTCGGCTACGAGACGTACCGGGAGCTGCCCCGCCGGCTGGTCGTCCGCAAACGCCTGACCATCGACCGATAGCGGTATCGGCGAGTGGCGCCCGCCGGACCGCTGTTGGGCGCCACGTAGCACCCACTTGTCATTTGGGTTGGACGATACTATCCTCGGCGAGTGCCGTGAGGTTCCTGGCAGCTCGGTTGGCCCAACTCGTCGTGGTCCTGTTCGTCGTGTCAGCCGTGTCGTTCCTGCTGCTCAACCACCTGCCCGGCAACCCGGTCATCACGCTGCTCGGCCCGGCCGCCACGCCCGAGGCGGTGCGCCAGCTGACCGCGCAGCTCGGCCTCGACAAGCCCGCCTGGCTGCGCTACTTCATCTGGCTGGGCAACGCGTTCCAGGGCAACCTGGGCAGCTCGTACGTGAACCACCAGCCGGTGCTGACGTCGATCGGTCAGCGGCTGCCGGTGACGCTCGAGCTGCTCGTGCTGTCCCAGATCATCGCCCTGGCCCTGGCCATCCCGCTCGGCATCCTGTCCGCCCTGCGGCCCAGCCAGCTGGTCGATCGCCTCTCGTCCGGCGCGGCCTTCGGCCTGCTCTCGGTGCCCGGCTTCATCCTGGCCGAGCTCCTCGTCTACCTGTTCGCCGTCCGCTACAACCTCTTCCCGGCGACCGGGTACGTGCACCTGACCGAGGACCCGTTCCAGAACCTGCGCTCGCTGACGCTGCCCTCCCTGACGCTCGGCCTGGGCTCGATGGCCGTCTACATGCGGGTGCTCCGCACCGACATGATCGCGACGCTCCAGCAGGACTTCATCACGATGGCCCGGTCGAAGGGCCTGCCCACCTGGTGGATCCTGCTCCGCCACGCCCTGCGCCCGTCCACCTTCACCCTGGTCACCGTCGGCGGCCTGAACGTCGGCACGCTGATCGGCGGGGCGTTCATCGTCGAGTACATCTTCCAGGTGCCCGGCCTGGGGCTCCTCACGATCAACTCCATCTACGCGCGCGACTACCTGGTCGTGACGAGCACCACCGTGCTCGTGGCGGGAGGCTTCGTCGTCGTCAACCTCCTGGTCGACCTCCTGTACACGTTCCTGGATCCCAGGGTTCGCAGTGCGCGATTCGCCGTCTGAGCCCAGGCTGACCGAGGCCGTCGTGGCCGCGGCCGCCCCGGTCGCCGCCGCCTCCGGCGCCCTCAACGGCGCGGTCGCGCCGGCGGAGCCGGCCTTCGTCGCCAGGCGGCTGGGCGTCGGGTTCTGGATCTCGATCGTCTGGGTCGGCCTGGTGATCCTGGTCGCGGTGGCGGCCGGCGTGCTGCCCCTGCAGGACCCGCTCGCGATCGGCGACAACGCGCCCCGCCTGGGGCCGTCCACCGCGCACCTGCTGGGCACGGACGAGCTCGGCCGCGACCTCCTCGCGCGCGTCGTCTACGGGTCGCGGACGTCGCTGATCGTCGGCTTCTCGTCCATCGCGTTCGGCATCACGGTGGGCGGCTCGCTGGGCCTGATCGCGGGGTACTTCGGCGGGCGGTGGGACGCGGCGATCAACGGGATCAGCACGATCCTCCTGGCGTTCCCCGTGCTCATCTTCCTGCTGACGATCGTCACGTTCCTCGGCCAGAACCTGTTCAACGTCGCGCTCACGCTGGGCATCCTGTCGGTAGCTCCCATCGCGCGCATCATCCGGGCCAACACGCTCGCCTATGCCAACCGGGAGTTCGTCCTGGCCGCGCGAGCGCTGGGCGCCCGCAGCCGCCGCATCCTGATCCGCGAGATCCTGCCCAACGTGCTGCCGTCCGCGCTCGCCTTCTCGCTCGTGGCGGTGGCGGTGGTGATCGTCGCGGAGGGCGCGCTCTCGTTCCTGGGCCTTTCGGTGCGGCCGCCGACCCCGACCTGGGGCGGCATGATCGCCGAGGGCGGCCAGGTCCTCGCCCAGGACGCGCTGGTCGCGCTGTGGCCGGCGCTGGCGATGTTCGTCACCGTGATGGCCCTGAACTTCGCCGGCGACCGGCTCCAGGTCTATTTCGAGGTCCGCGAGGGCGGCCTGTGAGCGGAAGGCAAGGGGGGGCAGGCCCCTCCTTCCACACTCGGGCCAGGCCCCTGCTCGCTGCGGTCTCCGGATCATCCAGAAGGGGGCCGGCGAGGTGAGCGGCGGGCCGCTCCTCGAGGTCACCGACCTCCGGACGCACTTCCTGACCAGCCGGGGCGCGGTGCGCGCCGTCGACGGGGTGTCGTTCACGCTGGAGCGCGGGCGGACGCTCGGCGTGGTCGGCGAGTCCGGGTCGGGCAAGACGGTGCTGGCCCGCTCGATCATGGGCCTGCTCCCGGCGCACAATGTGAAGCGCGACGGCGAGGTCGTGTACGAGGGCCGGCGCCTGACCGGCCTCGCCCCGTCCGAGCTCCGGGAGATCTGGGGCGCCGAGATCAGCATGGTGTTCCAGGATCCGATGACCTCGCTCAACCCGGTGGTCCGCATCGGCCGGCAGATCACGGAGACGATGCACTTCCACCTCGGCCTGCCGGACCGCGAGGCCCGGTCGCGGGCGGTCGAGCTGCTGCGCTCGGTCGGGATCCCGGAGCCCGAGCGCCGGCTGCGCGCGTACCCGCACGAGCTGTCGGGCGGCATGCGCCAGCGCGTGACCATCGCCATCGCGCTCGCCTGCGGGCCCAAGCTGCTGCTGGCGGACGAGCCGACCACCGCGCTCGACGTGACCGTCCAGGCCCAGATCCTGAGCCTGCTCGGCCGCCAGCAGCGCGAGCGGTTCATAGCGATGATCCTGGTCACGCACGACCTGGGCGTGGTCGCCGGCCGGACCGACGAGATCGTCGTCATGTACGCCGGCCGCGTCGTCGAGCGGGCGCCGACCACGGTGCTCTTCTCCGACATGCGGATGCGGTACACCCAGGCGCTGTTCCGCTCGATCCCGCGGATCACGGACCCGGGGCACCGGCGCCTCCAGGCGATCGGCGGGCGCCCGCCCGACCTGGTCGCGCCGCCCAGGGGGTGCAGCTTCGCGCCCCGCTGCCGCTACGCGCGCGAGCGCTGCCACGTCGAGGAGCCGCCGCTGACCGACGCCGGGCCAGGCCACGCGTACGCCTGCTGGTACCCGGCCGAGCCCGGCGAGGTCGCCGCCGAGGCGGCGAGCGCGGCCCGGGAGGTCGCGGGCTGATGGCCGGCAGCGGCACGGCGCACCTGCGCGACGGCGACGCCCTGCTCAGGGTCGAGAACCTCGTGGTCGAGTTCCCGGCCGGGGCCGGCCGGCGCGTCCACGCGGTCTCCGACGTCAGCCTCGACGTCCTCACGGGGGAGACGCTGGGCCTGGTCGGCGAGTCCGGCTGCGGCAAGTCCACGACCGGCCGGGCCGTCATGCAGCTGCCGCGGCCCACGTCCGGCCAGGTGTGGTTCGAGGGCCGGGACCTGACGCGGCTCGGCGGCGACGAGCTGCGCCGGACGCGCACGCGCCTCCAGATGATCTTCCAGGACCCGATCTCCTCCCTGAACCCGCGCCGGTCCGTGAGCGACATCGTCGGCGAGCCGCTCGCCATCTGGCAGATCGGGACGCCGGCCGACCGGCGGCGCCGCGTCGCCGAGGTGCTCGACGCGGTGGGCCTGGATGCCGAGTCCGCGGGCGACCGGCGGCCGCACCAGTTCTCGGGCGGCCAGTGCCAGCGGATCAGCATCGCGCGGGCGCTGATGCTCGAGCCCAAGCTGGTGATCTGCGACGAGCCGGTGTCCGCCCTGGACGTGTCGGTGCAGGCGCAGATCCTCAACCTGCTCGAGGACATGAAGGCCCGCTATGGCCTCACGATGATCTTCATCGCGCACGACCTGGCCGTCGTGCGCAACGTCAGCGACCGGGTGGCGGTGATGTACCTGGGCAAGCTGTGCGAGGTCGCCCCGGCGGACGACCTGTACCGCGCGCCGGCGCATCCGTACACGGCCACGCTGCTCGCGTCGGTCCCGGTGCCGGACCCGGCAGTCCGGCCCGACCCGTCGGTGAGCGATCTCGACGTCGAGCTCCCGTCACCGCTGGCTCCCCCCAGCGGCTGCCGGTTCCGCACGAGATGCCCGCGCGCCGAGGCCGTGTGCGCGGAGCGCGAACCGCAGATGCGGCAGATGGCCCCGGGCCACTTCGCCGCCTGCCACTTCGCGCTGGAGCCATCGGCGGCCGCCGCAGGCCACACGTCATGGAGAGAGAGAAGAGATGCCTGACCGCTTCGACCGCCGCACGTTCCTCGGCCGGGCCGTCCGCACGACCGCCGGGGGCCTGCTGGTGCCCAGCGCCGCGGCCGCGTTCCTCGAGGCCTGCGGCACCGGGACCAGCTCGACGACCGTGCCGTCCACGCCGCGCAAGGGCGGCAGCCTGACGTTCGCCACCGAGGCCGAGATCAACAGCTTCGACGCCCGCCAGGGCGCCTGGGACTCGACCGGCCTCTGCTACGCGCGGACCGTCTTCGACCCCCTGTTCACCCAGGCCGCCGACGGGTCCGTCAAGCCATACCTGGCCCAGTCGATCGCCCACAACCCCGACTACACGCAGTGGACGATCACGCTGCGGCCGGGCATCACGTTCCACGACGGCAGCCCGCTCGACGCCACCGTCGTCAAGGCCAACCTGGACGGCGTGGCCAAGTCGCCGCTGACCGGGCCGGCGCTGTTCAACCTCGACAAGGTCACGGTCGTGGACGCGATGACCGTTATGGTCTCCACCAAGATCCCGTGGGTGCCGTTCCCCATCTACCTGACTGGCCAGCTGGGTCACATGGCGGCGCTCAAGCAGCTGTCCGACATCAGCGGCAAGGCCAACCCGATCGGGACCGGGCCGTTCATGTTCAAGGAGTGGGCTCCGGGCGACCACTTCACGGCCGTCCGCAACCCGAACTACTGGCGCCAGGGCCTGCCCTACCTGGACTCGATCACGTGGAAGCCGATCCCGGACCCGCAGTCGCGCGGGAACAGCCTCAAGGCCGGGAACATCGACGCGATGCACTCCAGCGACACGCAGAACGTCGCCGACTTCATGAACAGCGGCTCGTACAACCAGGTCAACGACCTGAACTCGGTCCTGGGCGAGCCGGACATGGGCTTCGTGATGCTGAACACGGCCGTCCCGCCGCTGGACGACATCCGGGTCCGGCAGGCGCTGGCCTACGCGACCGACCGCCAGAAGTACATCGACACGCTGGGCAACGGGCTGACCAAGCCGGCTGACGGGCCGTTCGCGAAGGGCTCCCCGTACTTCGGGCCGACCGGCTATCCGGGGCTGGACAAGAACAAGGCGAAGCAGCTGGTCGCCGAGTACCAGGCGGCGAAGGGGCCGATCTCCTTCAAGTTCGGGATCATCAACACGGCGAAGGGCCGGCAGCAGAACGAGCTCCTCCAGGCGATGTGGAAGGAGGTCGGGATCACGACCGAGATCATCCAGGTCGAGCAGAGCCCGTACATCCTCAACGCGATCGTGGGCAACTACCAGGCGTACGGCTGGCGGCAGTTCAACACCCCGGACCCGGACGGCAACTTCGTCTGGTGGCACAGCTCGACGGCCCTGCCGGTGGGCACGCAGGCGCTCAACTTCGCGCGGAACAAGGACCCGCAGGTCGACCAGGCGCTGATCACGGGGCGGACCAACCCGGACCCGGCGGCGCGCGCCGAGGCGTACAAGTCGATCGGGGCGCGGTTCGGCGCGGACATCCCGTACATCTGGATCTCGGCCGCGGTGTGGATCGTGGCCGGGGGGACCAAGATCCAGAACCTGGGCAAGGGCACGCTGCCCGACGGCACGAAGGCGCGCGGCATGGCGTCGGGCGTCATCTCCGCCGCGGAGATCTGGCGGACGAGCTGATCGCCAGGCGCCGGATGGTCGGGCGGGCGCGGTGACACGCGGGTCACCGCGCCCACCCCGGCCGCCCGGCGCGGTCACCGCCTCACCGGGAGAGCTCCTTCAGCCGCGCACGGAACGCCGGCTCGGAGTCGAAGTAGTCGAGCTGCCGCTCCCGGGCCCATTCCATGACGCTCCAGCGCACCTCGTAGCCGGCGTCGCTCGCGAGGAGGAGCACCCTCCGCTCGCGGAAATGGTCGGTGAAGTAGGACTCCAGCACGGCGCGCAGGGGAATGTGGACGCCCCGGTCCTCGGCATACCGGGTGCCGACCTCCTCGCCGGCCGCCTCCACCACCAGGTACGGGCGGTAGCGGCGGTCCGTCAGGTGCCTGAGGTAGAGGTCCAGGACCG
>VBJR01000322.1 GCA_005880175.1 Chloroflexota bacterium | reverse complement strand
CCCGTAGAACACCTCCAGGTAGTTCGTAGCCGCCGCCACCGCCCCCGCCTGCGTGTGCGCGTAGCCCACCGGCACGCCGTTCACGACGCGCGCCGGGCCTGGCCCGCCCTGAGCACGAGGCGCGGCTGCCTGCCCCTGCCCGCCAGCGCTCGGCGCCGACACGCGGCCAGCGACGAACGCGACCGCCAGCAGCACCACCATCGCCAGCGCCGCCCCCGCTCCCGCGACCAGGACCCAGCGCCGCCGCCCGTTCTCGTCGTAGGCGTACGAGTTCACGTTCGACCTCCTCCATGCCTCTCGCGGAGTGGTGCGGTCAGCCACGCTGCCATCCCTCCGCTGCCAGGACGAGGAGGATCGCACAGGCGCCCGACGGTGGAGGCGCTACCCGCGTCATGGTCGCCCTCCGCCTCGACGCCTGGGCGCGGTGAGGCCCAGGTACTGCACGAGGATGACGAAGCCGACCGCGGCCAGCAGTGCGTCGAGCCCCGCGTTGCCCTTGTCCAGCGGCTCCCGCCAGACCCAGCGAGAGAAGATGTCGGCCCCGATGATGCCGGGGATGGCGATGAGCCCGCGCTTCATCGCCGTCTCGTACAGAGAATGGCGCTGGGCCTCGTCGGATGACCCGAACGTGGCCCGCAGCGCCGGCTTCAGGCTCCATGCCAGGAGAGCCACGACGGCGCCGAGCGGGGCGACGACTGCCGCCCAGGTGACGACGATCTGGACGTTCATCAGTGCAGCCCCGCCCCGAGGTGAAAGAAGAAGTTGATGATGATGGCCGCGGCGCCCTCCATCAGGGCCGCGATGGCCGCCACGACCAGGGTCTGCTTCCCGCGCTCGGCCCAGGCCATGTTGCTGCTCAGGGTGCCCGCCGCCCACAGCGCTCCTCCGAATCCGAAGGCGACGCCGGTCATGATCAGGCCCCACCCCAGCAGACCGTTGCCGAGGTCGGCGAGCGTGCCGCCACCGGGCAACTGGGTCGGGTCCGGGTTCAGGCTGACGTCGAGCAAGATGCTCACGATCAGGTTCACGTGTCTGTCTCCAACTTCCGCTCGGGGCCGAAGGCCGGCCCCATTGCCATCAGCAAGGCGTTCACAGCGGCGTCCCCCGCGTGTGGGCGAGCAGTAGGACGAACGCCACGATCAGCGCGTAGACGAACGCCATCACGAGCGCGAACGAGATGAGGAAGCGCGCCAGGTCGTGCCTGCCCGCGTCCGGCCGCTCGACCAGCACCGGCTCCAGCCGGAAGCCGCGCAGGCCGGTCATCGGGTGGGCGGCGGACGCCGGGCCCGCCGGCCAGCAGGCGGCGACCGGCGGCGCGGCCTCGGCCACGTCACCGACTACCGCGCGATCGAGGCGAGTCACACGATGCGACTCGGTCACGGCGCCCGTCGGCCGGGTTGTCAGCTCGGCAGGCTCCGGGCAACCGTGGTTCAGAGCACCACGGTTGGCGTCCGGGTGGATACCGCTGGCCACCACGACCCCGCCCGGCCCCCGGTCGATCACAGTCGCACCGCGCGACTCTGAAACAGCGCCCTTCCCCAGCGTGGCGTGATCGCTGGCAGCGACTTCGGGAACCGCCGGCCTCGCCGCGCGCCGGAGCGGGATCGGGCGGTCGTCGTCGAGCACGTCGTACAGGTCGTTCATGCCACCTCCTCCTCCGACTCCACGGCCAGCACCGCCGGCCGCTTCAGGCCGGCCAGCAGGGGCTCGGGGTCGGTCAGCAGCGGGCCCTGGAAGACAGCCGGCAGCGACCACTGCCAGATCCCGCGCCCCCGATGCGCCGGCAGCTCGGCGCCGGTCGAGTTGTCCTCGCCCAGCACCACGCGGCTCTCGGTGCCGGTGGCGACCTTGAAGCAGATCCGCGCCAGCAGCTGCGACTTGATCGGGCCGGGCACCGTCTCCACGGCCGGCCGCTGGGTGGCGGCGATGATGTGGAAGCCGAAGGCCCGGCCGAGCCGCGCCATGCGGGCGAGCAGCGCCAGCGCTTCCTGACGCTGCCGCTTCTCCTCTGGGTTGCCGGCCTCCTCGACGCTGACCTCGGCGAGCTCGTCGATGACCAGCAGCACGTAGGGCAGCCGGCCGCCCAGCTCCGGGCGGCGGTTCCAGTCCTGGATGTTCTTGACGCGCGCCAGGTCGAAGCGGAGCCGGCGCTCGTCGAGCGACTCGGAGAGCACCTTGAGCAGCTCCAGGTAGGCCTCGATGTCCTTGGCCACCGCGATCGAGGCCGCCTGCCCGTCGGGCGGCGTGACGTGGGGCAGGCCCTCGAAGGCGCTCAGCTCGACGCGCTTGAAGTCGACGAGCGCCAGCTTCAGGTGCTCGGGCCCGTACGTGAGCGCGAGCCGCGTCAGCATCTGGCTGACCATCACGCTCTTGCCGAACTGCGTGGTGCCGCCGATCAGCAGGTGGGGCAGCTTGACCAGATCGGCCCAGACCGCACCCCAGCGCGACATCCCGATCCCCACCACCAGCTCGCCGTCGGGCGCCGGATGCCGGTAGAACTCCTCGAACGTCACGACGTCCGGGATCTCGGCGGTGCCCGCGCGCATCCGGAGGCGGTGCTTGTCGTGGTGCAGCTCCAGGGCCGCGCCCAGCTCGTGCTCCAGGTCTCGCGTCTTCTTCAGCAGCGCCTGGCCCGAGCGTCGGTCGTGGAGGCGCCATTCGACCTCCCACACCTCGCCGTTCTGGCGCGCATCGAGCACGCGCGGCGGCCGGCCGCCATCGGGCAGGTGGGCGGCGAGCGCCCGCGTCGCCTCGGCGGGGAAGCCCGAAGCCGCCGCCGGCCGGCGCAGGAGCCGGATCGCGACGATGGCGAACACCACCCCCGCCACCGGCAGCACGGCCAGCGCCGCCCACCAGCCGACCCGCAGCAGCGCGGCGCGGACCAGCACGACGACCGCGACGGCGACCATCGCCCACACCCGCCAGTCGCGCAGCTCGTTGGCGGCCGCCGATCGCTTGGGGGCGCTCACTGCTCGAAGTCCTCGGCGGCCCACGGGTTGAAGTGGGCGCGGGCCCGGTCCCGGCCGTTGGCGGTCCTCGCCCTCGCTTCCGGAAACAGGAGGTTGAAGCCGCCTGACAGCCCGTCCACAACATCGTCGTGCTCCCCCAGCGGGAACTGCTCGTGCTCCTGCAGGAATTGCGCGTTCCAGGACGCCCGCACCGGCCGAACCCCGCCGCCCTCCGCGTAGGAGGCGTAGGGCGCCGCCCGCGTCACCTTGTCCGCGTACGGCTGCCGCGGCTGGAAGACCCAGCCAGCCAGGGCTCGCCTGTAGTGGGAGATGACGGCCTTGCCCGACGCGCCCGACTCCTGCTGCATGCTGATCACCACCTCGCGGCTGTCGAGCTCGCCGGTCTGCCGGACCAGCCGCTTGACGTCGGGCGAGTCGAGGCGGCGGCGGATGACGTCGAGCACGTAGACGGTGCCGTCGTGGGCCAGGCCGAGCAGCGCGCCGACCGTGTAGTCGGGGTCGTAGAGGAGGTCGGTGCGCGTGGGCTCGGCGGTCGCCGCCAGGTCCCAGAAGCGGACCCTGCGCAGCCCGGCCGGAGCTCTGTCCACGATCCGGAACCACTGGCGCTGGAAGATGGCGCCGCCCTGGCGGATCGACCAGTCCCCGGTCTCCAACTGCGCCCGGCGGACCGGGTCCAGGTTGCTCAGCGAATGCCGATACTCCTGAACGTCGAGATGCTCGTTATCCGACATCCGCGCGAACACCACCCGCCGGCCGAGCGGCAGCACGGAGGCGGGGTTGTCGATGGCGAAGCGCTCGCGGACCCAGTCGTGGCCCGGCCCGCCCGGCGAGGTGGCGACGCGCACGCGCATCGGCGTCGTCGAGCCGCTGCGGCGGCGCCAGACCTGAAACAGGCGGCGGTACTCGACGTCGCTGAACAGCGTCAGGTCGTCGCAGCCGACCATGTGGTACTCGCCGCTCAGGTACATGAGCCTCTCGTGGCCGAAGCCGAGTGACGCGCCACTCGGGAAGCGCCAGACGCGGGCGGTGCTGTCCCAACTCGCGTCGGTGGGCTCCAGCCACTGCCGCGCCAACTCGCCCAGTGACACGGGACCGGCCAAGGTCCGCTGTGCGAGCAGCGCGCGGTAGCCCGGCCGGTCCACGTCGAGCAGGCCGGACATCAACAAGCCGATCGACTTGCCGCAACCGCCCGAGCCGGTCATCAACACCTCGCGCTCCTCGGCCAGCAGGAAGGCGAGCTGCTTCAGCGTTGGCTTGGCCGGGATGTACGGGTTCCTCGCGATTCGCCGCATGAGCGAGTACGCGCGGCGCACGTCCTGCTCGGTGAGCGCGAGCGGCATGGCGGCCGGGCCCTGCTCGATGGTAGATCGCACCGTGGAGCTGCTCATCGCCGCCCCCTGCCGCGGTGATGTGGGCCGGCGGGGTTGCCGCCGACCCACCCATGCCACGCCGTGCCCTGCCAGGCCACGCCTCGCCTTGCCACGTGATCGCCCATCACTCGGCCGCCTCGCCGTCGCGATGGGCGCCGTTCGCGCGCCCGTTCGAGCCGCCGTCCACCTCGACACCGAGATCGACCTCGCTGCGCCCCAGCCCGTTGGCGCGCAGGATGCGCAGGACAGCGGCGACGTCGTCCGGGCTGACCTCGGCCTCGGGGTCCTCGTCGCCGACCAGCTCCACGCCTGAGACGTCGCGGGCCCGGGAGCCGAAGTGCTCGGCGAAGGCGACCTTCAAGAACTCGCTGGCCACCCGCCAGTCCGTGGCCGCGGTCTGCTGGATGAACAGCAGGCAGGCGACGGCGCCGCTTGCCCGCACCCGCTGCGCCACCAGCTCGAACTCGGGCGTGCGCCGGCATTCCGCCAGCCAGGTCTCGAACCGGACGCCCGCGTACTGGCAGGCGAGCAGCGGCGGGGCTCCGGCGTCGAAGGCCTGGAGCAGCCGGTGCCAGGTCCCCGGCTCGAGCGTCGTGCCGCTCCGCCAGTCCGTCCCGCGCAGCTCCGGCTGGGCAGCCGTCATCTCAGGCGGCCTCCCGCACCTGGTCGAATCGCCGTACGAAGCGCTCCTGGCGCATCCGCCGCATCCGAATCGCCAGCCGGCGCGAGCAGTCGTCGCAGAACCGCCTGCGACGACCGCCCGCCACGATCACCTCGACCGCGCACACGCGGCAGCCGAAGGCGAACAGCTGACTCCTCACGCAGCCGCCTCGCCGCCCGCCGGCTCCCGGCGGTCCTCGTCCGGCTCGTCCTCGTCGCCGGCCGCGTCCGCGCGCGACGGCTTGCCGCTGATGACCTCGACGTCGAGGTCGCGGTAGTTGCGCATCAGGCGCTCGAAGCCGGCCTTCTTCTTCCGCAGCGCCTTGCGCCGGCGGTCGAGCAGCCCCTGGGCCGCGTCCATCTCGGCCTGCTTCGCCTCGATGTCGCGCTCCTCGTCCTGGAACTGGCGCTCGGTGGCCGCGACGATCTGCGCGTACTCCACCTACGCCACCTCCGCGCCGGCCGGCCGGCGCTCCGTCGTGTCGAACGTGAAAGTCCTCATACCAAGTACTCGCACGAGAGGGATGGATGAGACCCGGAATTCTTTGGGCGGGGTCGCGGAGTTGCCCTGCTGCTGGAACGCAGGTGGCGCGAACCTGGCCCAGCGAGCCGGCGGAGGGTCGGTCATCCGGCTCGCTCCGGCACGAGGAGGGGCGAGCCAGCGGCGCTTGAGGATCGGAAGCACCAGTCCCTCACCGAGTGGCTGCCCACGCCGGGCCGCGACCTAGGTTAAGAACTGTTTAGGACGGCGACATTGCATCGAAGTGGGCATAGGTGAAGGGATGTCTTCCCTTCGGGCACGGCGACTACATTCCTCGGGGACATGCCACGCACGTCCACCAAGCAGTCTCTGCGAATAACCCTTCAGACCATGCAACTCCTAGACGCACTCCTAAGTGACCCGCCTGGAGGTACCGACTGGTACATGCTGAACCTGTGCCGGCGAACTCAACTTGGTAGTGGAACAGTCAATAGGATTCTCACCAGACTTGTCGCGGGAGGATGGCTCGCCTGGTACTGGGAAGACGAGTACACGGCACATTGCCAAGGGCATCCTCGACGGCGGTTCTACCGCTTCACTGACCTCGGGGAGCAAAGGGCAAAGGAGAGCATTCGCAGGAAGTTGCCGGCCATGTGGGCATGGAGGACCGAGTTCAAATGAGCAAGAGGAACCCGTTGCTCGCGCTCGATCGCGCTCTTGTGGTCGAGCTCATAGACGCCCTGGCTGAAGCCCAAGTCATGGCGATGGCGGTGGACTGCACACCCGGAGTCGGCGACCCATTCCTTCGACGGGCGTGCGATCTAGCACTACGATTGCGCCGACAGTTGACCAACGCCGACCCGTCCGCGCGAGTTCGGCAGCCCAACACGAATGTTGCTGGCACACAGGCTATCTGGCTCAGTTTCGTCGAAGTGGTCCAAGACGCAGAAATGGCTCTGAACATCGCCTTCACTTGCAATGAACTACCGGGGCGTCGCGGGGCCCGTGATCGAGTGCTAGCCGGCGATCCTCGACGTGACGCTCTCATCGGTGCTCGAGACCGAGCGTTGCACCGGGCTCGTGATCTTGCTTTGGCCTTCGCGGAGAACCTTCAAGAGCCTTGGAGACCGGCATACTTGCTCGAATTCTTGGCTAGGCTGCTTCCAGCCAACGAGCGCGAAGTGTTCCTTGAAGAGCACCTTGCTAGTCTCGCGCAGGCAACGCGATCCGAAAGATGGGTCTATCTTCTTGATCTCCTGGCGACACTGCCGACGACCGCAAGAGTCCTGCATACGACGAGAGCTGAGTCGGCGCGCGCATTGTTTGCGGCATCCGTTCGAGATGGCAAGGTCGTATCGGCTGATTCAGCCATTTCGCAACGCATATGTAGTACGCGCAGCACGCGGTCGAGAGGATCGTCCGTACGGCATTGGCTGGAATCGTGGTCGGTACCAGCCGCAAACGATGAGCAACCTACCGAACCGACAAGCCCGATGCCACAGCAGGCATTGCCTCAGAGTGCATGACTGTTGACTTTGCGACTCCTGTCGTTGATCAGGCGGCGCTGGCCAGTACGGAGATGAGCGTGGTCACGATTTGTGGGGAGTCGAGGTCGCGAACGAGATCGCCGAGAATTGCCGACCAGGTTTCGCTGCGAAGGGCGGCCAACGCGTCGGCGAACGAGGGCGTGCGCTTGGTTGGGTACCAAGGTCGGTCGGGCCAGGTCGGGTCCTCGGCGTGGGCGACGAGGTACCAGTGCCAGGCGGCGGAGTAAAGCCAGCCGGCGAGAGCGACGACGCGCTCGGGCCCGTCCCCGACCCAGGACTGGGGGTTCTGGACGCCGAGGTACTGCTTCAAGTTGCGGTTGGCGTCCTCGATGGCCCAGCGGTCGGAGTAGAGGCTGGCCACCTCGGCGGCGGTCATCGAGGTGTCGGAGGTGATGAAGTAGTCGTCGTGCTGGTGGCCGGAGGGGTCACGGACGATGACGAGCAGGTGGGGGCGAGAGCGGGCGGTCTCGTACCACAGGAGCACGCGCGACCAGAGCTTGCGCTCGACCATCTGGCCGCGAACGCAGACCTCGACCGTAGTCCAGTCGACGTCGGTGAGAGCGGCGGCCAGGCCGAGCGGCGTGGCCAGGCGCTGGCCCTTGGTGCGGGGACGACCGCGGCGACCGGTGCGCGGAGGAGCCAGGTCGAAGAGGGCGGCGTCGCGGCGGATGCGGGTGATGACGGCAGTGCGCGGGAACTCATAGCGGAGCAGGGAGGCGTAGGCGCCGTCGGCGACCAGCCGGAAGCGATGGTTGGGCAGCCACTCGACGAGCTGGAAGACCATCCAGGCCGCCAGTTCGATCAGGCTGAGTTCCTCCTCTTCCTCGGTCGCCTCCCTACTCTTGCGGTGCAGGCGGATCATCACCGGCAACGCCAGCGGCTCGCCACCCCAGGGAGGGGGGACGGGAAGGGCGAGGACGACCACGTTGAGGCCCCAGGCCGTCACCTTGTGGGCGACCGCGGTCGAGGTGACCGCGTCGTGGAAGAAGCCGGCGCCGTCCACCTTGCGCCCGCTCTTGTTGACCAGGGTGTCGTCGAGCAGCAGGACCAGCCGGCCCGTCGGCGCCCAGTGCTCGACGAGCTGGACGACCAGGCGCCGCCAGAGCTCGTCCGGCGACCATCTGCCCTCCCGGACCCAGCGTGCGTAGGCGCCGTAGCGCCGACGTCGCTCGGGCGGGATGACGCTCCAGAGCCGGGTCAAGGTGCGGCGGCCGGGGCAGAGCGCCCAGGCGGTGACGAGCTGCTCGAACAGGAGCTGGCCCGGAGCGGTGAAGCAGCCGGCGAAGAGGTGCAGGAACGTGAGCCAGGAAGCGGGTGCAGGCAAGTAGAGGAATCTCCGCTGGCCGCAAGCAGCGTCGAGCTGCGCTGTCGGTCACGCGTTCTATGCGGTACCATCGGCGAGCCCTCCTGCTGGCGGTGTTTGGGTGTGCAAGCTCGACACGATGCCACGAGAGGGCGTCTTCATGTTCGGCCCGAGGGCCCCTGGAGCATCAGCAACTGGCGCAGATGCCTGCCGCTCGGTCGGCCTCAACGCAGAGACTGTGACCGCAGGGCCCGATAAGTTGGTACGCTGTCTCGCGACACCGCCTCCGATCACGTTCCATCCAGAGGAGGTTCGAAGGCGTGTCCATGCTTCGCAGCGAGCGAGCGGTGACGGCAGCCGTCGCAGTGGCGGCCCGTCACGGCGTCCCGACCGGCCGGCCCCGCGTGCTCTGGGACTCCAACAACACGGTGGTGCACCTGTACCCGGCGCCGGTCGTGGCCAAGGTTGCGGCGAACGAGCGGCGGTCGGAGGGCGCTGAGGCGCTCGGCCGCGAGCTGGCAGTGGCCACGCACCTGGCCACGCTCGGCGCACCGGTCGCCGAGCCCAGCCCGGAGCTGCCCAGCCAGGTCCACTGGCATGGCGACCTGGCCATGACCTTCTGGCGATACTACGAACAGGACCGCGATGTCCGGGTGCCGTGCGCTGCGATCGCGGACTCGCTGCGGGATCTCCACCGCGCGTTGCCGTCGTTCCCGGGCGCGCTGCCCGACTTCCGTGCGGGTATTCCCGACGCACGAGCACTCTTCGAGAGGGGCCACTCGCGGCGCCTGCGGCAGCGCGACCGGGACTTCCTCGTCGAGGAGCACGATCGCCTCCGCGCCGACCTGGGCCGGCTGGAGTTGCGGCTCCAGCCAATCCACGGTAGTCCGCACAGCTACAACCGGCTGATCGTGCGCGGCGCGGTCCGATGGATCGATCTGGAGACGGTCTGCGTGGGGCCCATCGAGGCGGACGTTGGCTTCGTCGGCTGCCACGAAGCTTTCCCGGAGGCCGATCCTCAGCTGCTGACGCTGTTCGCAGAGCTCACGACGGCGAACACAGCGGTAGCCTGCTGGGCTCGGATGGACGAGGCGCCGGACCTGGCCTGGCACGCCGCCCACCACCTGGGCGTCATGCGCTCGCGAAGCCTGCGTCGGCGAGCAGCATAGGCACTCGGACCGCGGTGCAGCAAATGCTGACGCGACCCACGGCGCGCCAGAGCCTTGGCAGCGTCGGGCCGATCTGCGACGACCTGACTACGGCTCAGAAAGTCGCAAAGTCCACTGACTCGTGCATGCGAATACCTACACCGCCACCTGCAGGTGCAGCTGCACCGCACCCAGCCGCCCCAGCGTCCGCTCCCGCCACGCCGTCGCGTAGCGCGGGCAGTTCGCGCAGTTGGCGTGCGTGCAGCCGGCCAGCGGCGCCGCCCGCCGCGCCTCGAAGCTCCAGGCCAGCGAGTCGGCCGACACCAAGCAGTCCGCGTAGCGCACGAGCCCGCCAGCCTTGACGCCGAACCCGTGCAGCCGCAGCCCCAACGACGCGAGCGAGTGCACGATCGCCTCGATCTCGCCGGTGGCCTGGCGGCGGCAGATCGACCCGACGCCGACCAGCGGCTCCGCGGTGAGATCGATGCCCGACTCCTGGTACAGGTCGAGGCAGCGCAGATAGTCGGCTCGGCTCCAGGCCTGCAGCACGGGCACGAACGGCAGGTCCGGCGCCATGCTGCACAGCTCCAGGTAGTTGGCGACCGTCCGCCGCTGGTGCTCGGCGACGGTCAGCCCCGTCTTCGCGAGCATGAACGGCTCGCACATCCAGTCCATCGGCGCCGCCCACTCCAGGTTGCCGATCTCGTCGCGGTAGCGGCGGACGGCGGCCACGTACTCGGCCGCCGTCGTCCGCCAGCCGCCGTACAACCGCAGCTCCGTGAAGCCGCCCGAGTCCAGCGCCCAGCCGGTGGCGGCCCGTGGCAGCCGGCGCCGGACAGCGAGGCGGCGGTGGCTGACGAAGAGTGGGAACGGCGCGCGCTCCAGCCAGTGAGGGTGGTGCGCGCCGAGGTAGAACTTCAGGCGGAGTCCTCGAAGTCGAAGAGCGGCAGCGTCTCGGCTACAGGCGCGCCTGGCCGGGAGCCGGCGATCTCGTGGTGACTACGGACAGGCCGCAGATCGAGGCGTGGCTGCCGGCTCCAGTGAACCAGCCGAGCAATCGCCGTCCGGACCGACTCGGAGTCCTGCTCGATGCCGACGAAGCCGAGCCCCTCAAGGACCGCGGCGCAGCCCGTGGTCCCGCTGCCCATGAACGGGTCCAGCACGACGCCGCCGGGCGGCGTCACGAGCAGGCACAGCCAGCGCATGAGCGCGATCGACTTGACCGTGGGGTGCGTGTTCCGATCGCCTGGTGGCAGCCCGGCGCCGCGCTCGGCTGCGCTCGCCTTGGCGACATAGAAGAACCTCGACGCCCCGCCCGTGTCGCCGATCGTGTCGTGCCGGACTCGGGTACCGAGACCGCCTCGGTACCCGAGTCCCTCACGCTCCGTGCCGGCGGCCATGAACCCGCTGGACAGCCTCCCGCTCTGTCGGTCCAGTTCGGCCACCGGGCAGCCCGCGACGCATTCCCATGCCTCGACCCTTTCCCGGCCGGTGTAGCGGTCCCCGCCGGCGTCTGCGCCACGCAGGCCGGTCGCGATCGCGCCATCGTGGCCGCGGCCGTTCGCGTAATGGCCGTCGCTCCGGACGGTCTGCGCCCCCACCGTCCGGCAGCCCTCGGCATGGCTGAGCACGAGGTTGGCCGGCCAACGGCCGGCCCTGGTCTCCCCGTGGTACTTGACGTCGCCCTCCTCGGGCCGCCAGTTGCCGCCAGTCGCGTTGAGCGTGGCTCCGGGCTTGAGCCGAGTGACGGTGTAGGGCTTCGCCTCGCTGCCGGCCGTGTGGATGCGGCAGCCGTCGATGTGCAGCGCCCCAGTGCCGTGCTCCTGTACGTTGGCCGCCACGTTCGGTTCCGACAGCGGCTTGCGCACGAGGATCCAGTGCTCGGTGGCCGGCTTCAGTGCCGTGCCCCAACCCTCCCACTCGCCATCCAGGTTCTTGCTCTTCGGAAACCCCGAGCCGAAGTGGTGATGCACGATGTCACGGACCTCGAAGCCGGCGTCCTCCAGCGCAGTCGCCGTCCAGTGCGAGGTGCGCGGCAGCGCCCAGACCAGGCCATGCGCGCCCGGCTTCAGGACGCGGCGCACCTCGCGGAAGGTGGCGGTAAAGGTGCGCACCCAGGCGTCGCGGCCACCGCGGTCGTGATCCCAGCTCCGACCCATGAACGAGATGCCGGCTGGCGGATCGGTAACGAGTGCGTCAACGCTCGCGTCCGGCAGATCGCGCAGTCGCCCTCGGCAGTCCCCGACCAGAACACGCACCGGACCGTCCTGCCAATCGTTCACGCCGCGACCGCCTTCGGGTACGCCGCCACCGGAAGCCCCACCGCCACCAGCCGGCGCCGCGCCCCCAGCCGGAACGCGTACCGATGGTTGCCGCCGTGCACGAGTGACCGCACGCCAGCCGCCGCCAACGCCTCACGCAGCCACGCGGCGCCGGCCTCACCTGGCCGCCGGGCCCGGGCGCCGAAGCGCACGAGCTCCCGCTCGACGTAGGCGTGGCCCTGCTCGTCGCCGCGCACCTTGGACAACGCGCGCTCGCTGAGCACGCGGCCATCGGGCAGCAGCAGCACGCGGCGCGGCGTCGTGCGGCCGAGGTACGCCGCGTTGCTGGCCTGGTAGATCGTGCCGACATGGCCGGGGAAGACGAGATCGCCGGTGGCGGTGCGGCGCGGCACCGGGTCGCTGAAGCTGACCACACCGCGTACGCCTTGACGGACCGCGAGCTCCCAGCAGCGGGCCAGGAACCAACTCTCTCCGTTCGCCGGCACCGACTCCGCGAGAACAAAGCGGCTCAGCTCGAGCGACTCCGCGTACGGCTCCAGGTCCGGGAACACCGCGGTCAGCACCCGCCGCTGCATGGGCACCCCGAGCGCCGCGACGCCGACCAGCCACGGCCCGTCGTAGAGCCCGAAGCGCAGGCGGGCGGCCGGGTAGCTCGCCGCGTAGTGGTTGATCTCGACGAAGGTGCGTGCGGCCGACTCCGCCAGCGGCGCGACGTCGTACCGGCGAGCGTCGAAGCCGCCCTCGGACCGGTGGCGCCATGAGTGCCGGCGCGCATGCCACCGCAGACAGAAGTCGGACGCCGCCTCGATCACGCCGCCCTCCGTCCGACGGCGACCTCGACTCGCCGAAGCAGGTCGTCCGCCACCGCGCGGTGCCGCTCCAGCTCCGCTTCCAGCTCGGCGATTCGCTGCCGGGCGCGGCGCAGCTCGGCGGCGAGGGCGAGCCGCTCGACGTTCGTGGCCGCCGGCAGCGGCGCCTCGGCAATCGCGGACGCGGTGATGGTGCGCGGGTGCACCGCCGCGGCGACCGGCCGCGTTGGCTTCGTACCGGCGTCGGGCCGCGGTGGCCGAGCTCCACGCGGCGGTGTCGCCGCGGGGCGTGTGGTTGGTTCCGCCGCCGCGGTGCGCGCCCGGTTGGCCAGGGCTCGACGGTCGCTGGCGGCCCGCAGCGCCTCGCGCTGCTCGGTCGTGTAGTGCCGCCGGAACTTCGCGCGGAAGCCGGTGGCTGGCTTCGGTCGCCACCTGATCGCCGCGGGATCTACGAGCAGGTCGGCGTGCCGCACGAGCTGCTTGTCGGCCCAGCGGTCGGTCAGCGGCGCAACGACCGCCGTCCCGCGGGCGACGATGTCGGCCAGCGACATCGGCTCACCCATGCCGGGATGCCTCCAGGTCGCGGTTCGCTTCGGCGACTGTGAAGTCGCCGGCGGTCTGCACCGGGTCGAAATGACCCGAGGCCGGTCGCCTGTCACGCATGCACAGCACGGTGTCGGCATGCGCCAGCGCCGGCCGCGGCTTTCGGCTGTCGCCCTGGAACAAGCACTCGTCGATGAGACCCTTCAGCGCGCTCTCCAGCTCGCGGACGCGCTCGCAGAGAAGATCGAGGCTGTCGGTGAGCACGTCCTCACGCTTCTCGGCGACGGACCGTCGCGCAGCCGGCGCCGCGAGCCAGTCGGCCGCGAGCAGCACACCGCGCCGCACGTGGTGGCTGAGCGGGCTCCCGGCCGGCCTTGGCGCGCAGCTCGTCTGCGAGACCGGCCAACGCCTCGGCGATCTGGCGATCCACCGGACGCTGCCGCTCGGCCGCCTCCGCGAGGCGGTCGCGGTGCGCCGCCTCCAGAAGCACGCGGTTGCCGTCGGCGACACGGTCTGCCTCGGCTACCGCCGCACGATGCGCCTCCAGCGTCACGAGATGGCCGGCGGCGGTCACAAGTCTCAGCGCCTCGCCGTAGGCATCGTCGCCGTGCAGGTCGCTGCGCTCACGAGCGACGACACCGAGGGCGTCGTACAGGTGGCGGCCCAGCAAGGCCCAGTCGGGCTCAGGCATCGCCACCTCCCGTTGCGTCGTTCGCTACCGCGGCCGAAGTCCACGTGTCCTCGCGGCCATCGCGGTGCTCGTACGCCCATGCGCGGCAGTAATCCTGGACACGACGGTGCCACGACCAGTCGCTCTCCTCGTCGTCGTGGTTCCAGCCCTTCGACGCGACGCGGGCCTTGGTACGACCGCGCACACCCTGCCTGTACTCGTCGATCTCGCCCGTAAGGCGCACCATCGGCACGTACAGCCACGACGGCGTCAGGGCGATGGCCAGCTTGTCAGCGACGCACAACCGCGAGAACGGCTGATCCAGGGTCTTGGCATAGAACCGGCTGTGCAGCAGGCAGAAGTCGTGCCAGCGCGGCCCGAACAACCGACCCATGAGCCGGGCGGCCCACACGGGGTGCGTCTCGCCCTCGGCGCCGTCCATGTTCGGCTTGCCGACGTAGCCGAGATCGTGGATCGCGAACGCGAGCCACAGCCGCGGATCCCACGGAAAGCCGTAGAGCCGCCACCACGCTGCGGCGACGAACCACGGGTGAATCGCGAACTGGTGCGCGCCGAAGAGGACGCTTCGGGTTCCGAGGGTCATGAACGCGGCTCCCTGGGCGCGCCGCCCTTCGTCCGCCTGAGCATCGCCACCAGCAACCGGCCCTGCTCGACGGCGTCATCGACCGCGACGTGCTCCATCAGCCCCTCGCGATCGACCTCGTTCCGCATCGCCTTGATCTGGTTCTCGCGAAGGTCGTAGTAGCCGCGCGAGTACGTCAGTCCCTGGGCCAGCGACCGGATGTCGAGGCAGGCATAGCCGAGCGGGTTGTGGCCGAGGAACCGGTGGCAGTAGTAGTTGACGAAGGCGAAGTCGAACGCCGCCGGCCAGGCCGCCGCGATGGGCTTGCCCCCGAGCCTCACGACCCACGTCTCGAACGCGTGCATGGCGCCGATGGGGAACTGCGGGTTCTCGGTGGCCTGCGCCCACGCGTCGGGGTGCTGCTCCCAGAACGCCATCGTGTCCGGATGCCGGATGGCATCGGGCAGCTCATGGAAGTTCGCGCTCCACGTGCCCAGCTTCGCGCCGTCGCGCTCGAAGGCTGCGGCGCCGAGCGAGATCATCGAGTAGATGCCCGGCGCGGGGCCCGTGCTCTCGATGTCGATGGAGACGTAGACGTCCGTCATCCGGCCTCCTTGACGTCTGCGAGGCCGACGCGCGTGCTGGCGGCGCGGATCGCCTCGACGGGCGTGATCTCGACGACCGCGCCCGGTCTCTCGTGGTACTGCTTCCGCGCCCTGGTCTCGACTACCTGCGCGTCGTCGCGCCAGATGCCCGCGTCGCTCAGAGCATCCAGGAGCGCTCTAACCAGTTTGTCCAGATCGGGCCTCACCACGTGCTCCCGCGGCGCTGCCGGACGCAGGCCGCGCTTCCCGAAGTGCCCCCCGGGCCGAGCGAAGCGGAACTCAACCCGCACCTTCACGGGCCCGATCAGCGGCTCGCGACCGAACAGCGCCTGTCGCGCGTGCCAGCAGACAGCGTCACGCCAGGGCCGGAGTCGCGTGTTGTCGCTGGTCACCATCACGCGCCCGGAGTGACGATGCTTGAACGCCTTGGTGGACCCCTGCGGCTGCGGCTCGCCCGGGACCTCGAACGCGAGCCTGGTCGGCGAAGATGCGTCGCCGGCCAGCTGGTCGAACGGCAGCGGTGCCGTGGTCACGGTCAAAGATCAACCTCGGCCAGCGCCTCCTGGGCCGCCGTCATCCGGCAACCCAGGCAGCGCCCGCATGGCTCCATCTCCTCGATGGCGCCACCCCGGCCGACGCGCGGGACCGGCTCCCGGCAGGGCCAGTCGCCGCTCCCGCTGACCACCCGCGCCGCCTCGATCAGCACCGGCAACGCCGTTACGATCGCGTCAGCCAGGGCGGCCGCCGCCTGCCGGTTCCGCGTCCGCTCCTCGCTTGCGCGCCGCCGCAGCTCGTCCATCTCGACGATCACGCTCGTGTCGGCTGCCGTCACGCCGCCTCACTCCTCGCCTTCGCCACCGGCGGCATCGCCATCCTGATCGGCATCACCACGCAGGTGCAGGACTCGGCATCGACGCCGCGGATCACGGCCGGCACGGTCGGGCCGTCGAGCCGCATCTCGACACGGTCGGCGTCTATGGCCGAGAGCGCGTCGAGCAGGAAGCGCGAGTTGAGCGCGATCTGCATCTCACCGCCCTCCAGGCCGGCCTCGACCTCCGTCTCCGCCTCGCCGACCTCCGGCGCCTGGGACGTCAGGCGGATGCCGGACGCTTCGATGAGCAGGCTCACGGCCCGGGCGCCGCCGGACTCGCTGACGACGCCGACCATTCGCACGGCGCGCAGCAGTTCCGGCCGCGACACGCGGACCACCGAGGACGCCTGCTTGGGGATGGCCGCGTCGTAGTTCGGGTACTGGCCCTCGATCAGCCGCGAGTTGACCTCGGAGGACCCGCAGCGGAAGAAGACCTGGTTGCGGGCGGGCGCGAAGCGGACCTCCACGTCGCCCGACTCGTCCTTGAACGCCCGGCCCAACTCGACCAGCGCCTTGACCGGCACGATCACCGCCTCCTCGGCGCTGGTCACGCCCTCCAGCCGGCTCTCGACCAGCCGGTGGCCGTCGGTCGCCACCAGGGTGAGGTGCTCCCCGTCCAGGCGCACGAAGACGCCGGTCAGCACCGCGCGGGCCTCGTCGGTGGAGGCTGCCGGCCGCACCTGGCCGATGGCGGTCAGCAGCTCCTCGCGGGGCAGCCTGATCGCCTCGCCGTCCGCCGGCTGCGGGCCCGGCGGGAACTCGGCCGCCTCCATCGTGGCCAGCGTGGTGTTGGAGCGGCCGGCGCTGATCCGCAGACGGTCGTCCTTCAGCGTCATGGTCACGCGGTCCTCGTTCAGCTCGCCGACCACGCCGGCCAGCAGCTTGGCCGGCACCGTGGTCGCGCCGGCCTCGGCCACCTCGGCGGGGACCGACGTGCGGATGCCGACCTCCAGGTCGGTGGTCGTGAGCGTCAGGCCCTCCGCGCCAGCCTCCAGCAGCACGTGGCCGAGGATCGGCAGCGTCGCCCGGTTGGGCACGACCCGCACCACCGCGCCGAGCGCCTTGTCCAACATCGTCGCATCGCAGTCGAACTTCATCCGATCTCCTCTCGCAGGGTGAGTTGGGTCTCGGACGCCGATCGCCTCTGGGCCCGCGTCGCCGCTCGCTGGCGACCGCCGGCCGGCTGCTGATCGACGCTCGTGTCCGGTCGGTAGCTGCGGCAGTCGCAGCACGTGCAGCCGCCGCGGTGCGCCGGATGCCCGCAACGGCACGGGTAAACGCCGCCCGCCAGGCAGACGCGACACCGGGAGCCGGGCCGCGGCGGCGGCGTGGCGTGGCCTGGTCGTCCGTCGAAGGTCGGCGGCGCGCTGATGAACGTGCGCCCGCAGGCGCCGCAGGGTCGCATCACGCAGCCACCTCAACCGGCGGCTCGACCGGCGCCGCGGTCTTCTTGGTGTCGGCCCACGTCGGGCCAGTTCCCGCCTCGACGACCACGGGCACGCGCTCCAGGAAGTGCTCTCCGGCCCGGCGCATGCAGCCGGCCAGCCAGTGGCGAGCCTCCTCAGCGTGTGACTCGCCAACCTCGACCACGAGCTCGTCATGGACGCTCAGGACCAGCTGAGCGTCAGGCGCCACCTCGCGGCTCTCGTAGAGCAGCGCCATGGCCACCTTGAACACGTCTGCCGCGGCGCCCTGGATCGGGGTGTTGATCTTGCGCGTGTAGTCCTCGACGTTCAGACGGCGCCGGCCGGACAACGTCCGGGTCGCGACCGGCCCGTCACCGCGACGACCGCTGCGCCAGCGGTCGAGCGCCGGGTAGCCGGCGAAGAACGCGTCCAGGTAGGAGCGCGCCTGCTCCTCGGCCATCGCGATGCCGGCGTCCGCCTTCAGCCTGCGCACCAGGCCGCGAGCGCCGAGCCCGTAGAGCGCGCCCAGCACGATCGTCTTGGCCACGCCGCGTTCCACGCCCAGCTCGGACGCCACCTGCCGGTAGACGTCGCGCCGCTCCCGGTAGGCAGCAAGCAGGCGCTCCTCGCCGCTGATCTCGGCCGCAATCCGGGGCTCGATCTGCGAATAGTCCGCACCGACCAGGACCCGGCCCTCCGGCGCGCGGAAGCAGGCGCGGTACTCCGCGGTGTGCGGGATCTGCTGGAGGTTCGGTGCGCGACAGGACACACGACCGCTTGCAGAGCCCAACTGGAAGAAGTCGGCGTGAACGCGGCCGGTGACCGGATGCACGAAGCGCAGGAACTCCCTGCCGAAGGAGCTCGCGGGTGTCGAGCAGCATCACGCCGCGGCTCTCCAGCAGGTTCAGCACCTGGGCGGGGCTGGACCAGCGCGTCGAGACCTCCTCCAGCCCGGCCAGCGGCAGCGCCAGCGAGTCAGACGGGGCGAGCGCGTCGAGCTCCCGCTCCAGCCCACGGCGGCGCCGCTCGGCGATCTCGGCCAGCGCCAGCCAGGCGGCCTGGTCGAACGGGGCGCCGGTCTGCTCCAGCCAGGCCATCGCCGGCAGCGCCCGGCTCTCGATCAGCGCCACCCGGCCCAGGTCCGCGCGCTCGAGATCCGCCCGCAGGTGGTCGCGGAGCGGGAGCAGCACCGCCGCGTCGCGGGCGGCGTAGGCGAGTTGGTCGGCGGTCAGGTCGCCCGACCAGTCCGACACCTGCTCGGTCTTGTCCAGGGTGACGCCCAGGTAGCGCTGCACCAGGTCGGCCAGCCGGTGGCGCTCGCCCTGGACGCCCGCACCCAGCAGCAGCCCGGCCAGCATGGTGTCGCTGACGCGGCGACCGAGGTCGGTGGGCAGCCGGAGGCCCGCGGCCATCAGCATCCGCAGGTCGAACTTCAGGTTGTGCCCGACCAGCCGGCCGGCACGGTCCAGGACGGGCTGGAGCGCGTGCGGGTCGAGCCGGAACACGTCCACCAGGTAGGCGCGGCCGCGGGCGGCGAGCTGAACCAGGCGGAGCCGGGACGTGAACGGATCGAGGCCGGTCGCCTCGGTGTCGAGGCCGAGCAGCGGCTCAGCGAGCAGGTCGGCCTTCACGCGCTCCCACTCCGACGACTCGGTCACCAGAACGCGATCGACGTCGATGGTCTGCGCGCCGGCCACGACCCGGGGTTCCTCCTCCGCCGGGCCCGTGGGCACCAGGTGGAGATCCGGCGCTGGCAGCGTCTGCGAAGCCGCAGCGACCGCGGGCCCGGCCGCGTCGATCAGTCCCGACTGCCGCAGGCACGCCTCCAGGTCTGCCTGGAGCGCCGGGCCCGCCTCCACGCGGAAGCGCTCACCCGCCTGCACGGCCACCTCCCAGCCGTCCACCTCGAAGTGCAGCAGCACCTCGTTCTGCCCGGGGTGCCGGACCAGCACGGCTGCGATCTCGTCCAGGAGGCTCGCATCGCGGCCGGGCACGACGATGTGGACCGCGCGCCGGTGTTCGCCATCCGCATCCGGCCCGACGGCGTCAGCGGGCGGCTGCTGGCTCCCCCCAGCCGCGGTACGGAGAGCGGCCACGACGTCCTCGCGATGCTCGGTCAGCAGCGCCCGGTCGGTCTCGTCGATGAGCTCGGCCGGGCCCGCCCACAGCCGGCCCTCCTCGCCCAGCCGGACCGTGATGCCACGCCTTGCAAGAGCGGCGAGGACGTCGCGGCCGGCTGCGACGGCACCCGGAGCAGGCCCGGCAACCACCTGGCTCAGCCGCTCCTCGCCGATCACCGCCACCTCCGATCCGCCTCACGGCGCACGGTCATGGCGATGCCCAGCAGCTGCTCCTCGGCACCTTCCGCCATCCGGCGGCGCCCGGCGAGCACGTCCTCGCTGATCCGCCGCACGTCGGCCAGCGCCTGCCTCAGCGCGGCGTCCGAGAGCGCCGGCACCTCATGCCGAGCGCGGGCACAGTCGAAGCGCAGGAAGCGGATCACGTGACCACCGCCTCCCGCCACCAGCCGGGGAACAGCCGGCGGGCAGCGGCGCTCCGCCACAGGCGCGCGAACTCCATGTCGAGGATGTAGGTGTCGCACTGGTCGCCCGGGTGCCGGACGCCGCGCCCGGTCATCTGGCAGAGCTCGCGGATCTGGTGGACCTGGCTCCAGCGCTGACCGTCCGGCGTCCGCAGCCGCAGCCGGACCCGCGCATCGCCCTGGTAGGGCTTGGGCACGACCATCACCACCACGCAGCGGCAGAGGTCGTCGGGCAGGTCCACGCCCCGCTGCATCGAGGGCGCGACCAGCACCCTGCCCTCACCGTCGGCCGCGGTGAAGGCGTTCAGCGCCCGCTCCCGCTCGTCAGCGCCGCCGTAGGTCAGCATCCGGCCGGAGTGCCGCGAGGTGGCGAGCACCTGGCGCGCGATGCCGTACGTGTGCGTGTGCACCAGCACCCGCTCCGGGTAGTCGTCGAGGATCGCGTCGAGCGAGGCGATCATCTTC
>VBJR01000321.1:30639-31830 GCA_005880175.1 Chloroflexota bacterium | reverse complement strand
AGCATCAGGTCGATCCCCTGGTCTACTCGACGCGCTGGCCGGTGCGCAGCTACGAGATCGACCAGTATGGGCACGTCAACAACGCCGTCTATCTGAACTACGCCGAGGCGCTGACCGTGGAGCACGCCGAGGCCTCCGGCTACGGCCGGGCCTGGTGCGAGGCCCACGGCGGCGGGTGGGTCGTGCGCCGCCACGAGATCGAGTACCTGCGGCCGGCGCGGATGGGCGACCAGCTGGACCTTACCGTCCGCGTCGAGCTCGTGCGGGGGGTCCGCGGCGTGCGCCGGACGACCATCGCCAGGGCCGACGACGGGGCGCCGGTGACCGAGGTGTGGTCCGAGTGGGTGTGGGTCCGGCTGGGCGACGGCCGCCCGGCCCGAGTGCCGCGGGAGCTGGTCGAGGTGGCCGCCCCGGTCACCGCCGTGACCATGGCGAGACGCTCCCGCGACGGATCGATGGGTGTGAAGAGGGAATGAACGTCAGGTGCTTCACGTACTATTCCCTTGGAAAACCGATTGTTCAGGGGGTCCTTCTCTCCCCGTACCGGAAACGGTGCCCCCTGCAGTCGCCGGAGAGAATCAATAACAAAGAGAGGAGATAGGAGAACTGGTTGGAGTCGTTTCGTGAAGCGGGACTCAGCGCCCGCACCCTGACCGCCCTGGAGCGGCAGTCGATAGAAGTTCCCGCCGCGGTCCAGGCCGAGGCGATCCCCGCGCTGCTGGCGGGGCGTGACGTGGTCATCGAGGCGCCGACCGGGTCGGGCAAGACCCTCGCCTTCCTGCTCCCGCTCTTGGAGCGGCTTCGTGGGAGCGGCGCCGGTCCTCGGGCCCTGGTCATCACCCCGACCCGCGAGCTTGCGGTGCAGGTGGAGGGCGTCCTCCAGAGCCTCGACCACGAACTCAGCGTGGCGCTGCTGTACGGCGGCGTCGGCTACGCGACGCAGACGCAGGCGCTCAAGACGGGCGTCGACGTCGTCATCGGCACCCCGGGCCGGATCCTGGACATGGTCGGCCGCAAGCTGATGTCGATGAGCCGGGTGGAGTACCTGGTGCTGGACGAGGCCGACGAGATGTTCGACTTCGGCTTCGCGCCGGACATCGAGCGCATCCTGGGCCTCACCTATCACCCGCAGTCGGTGCTGGCTTCGGCCACGATGCCGACCTGGGTGACCAGGATGATCGAGCGGCACCT
>VBJR01000321.1:17392-30633 GCA_005880175.1 Chloroflexota bacterium | reverse complement strand
CTGCGGGTCGAGCGCGGCGCCAAGGTGCGCACGCTCGCGACGCTGCTGCGCCGGCTCGACGGCTCGGCCATCGTCTTCGGCCGCACGAAGGACGGCGTCCGCACCCTCAACCGGGAGCTGCGGCGCGCCGGGGTCGGCTGCGTGGAGCTGCAGGGCGACCTGCCCCAGCACGTGCGCGACCGGACCATGGACTCGTTCCGCGAGCAGCGCGTCAAGGTGCTGGTCGCGACCAACGTGGCCGCCCGCGGCCTCGACATCACCCACGTTGACCTGGTCGTCAACTTCGAGCTGCCCGACTCTCCGGAGTGGCTCACGCACCGCATCGGCCGCACCGCCCGCATGGGCCGGCGGGGCTGGGCGATGACGGTCATCAGTCCCGAGGACGCCTTCCGCTGGCGCCGGCTGCGCCGGCAGGGCGCGCCGGACCTGCCCGAGCTGGACCTCACCCACCTCCTGGAGGAGGGCGGCTGGCGGTACGTGGACATGACGGCGGAACCGGAGCCGGCGGCCTCCCGGCCGTCCGACGAGGAAGCGAGCCTGTCCCCGCGGCGCCGCCGCTCACGCGGCCGGGGTCGGGGCAGGAGCGGCGCTCAGGCGGCGACAGCGGCCACGGCCTGATCCTCACGACAGCGCGGCCGGACGCTTCTGGCCGCGCTGGCCCTCACGGCCTGGCTTCCCTCGCCGACGGCAGCCAGTCCGCGATCGCTCTGCCGATCTCGTCCGGCGAGTCCTCCTGGACGAAGTGGTTGCCCCGGACCGTCACCTCCCGCTGGTTCGCCCACGTCCGGCAGAACTCGCGCTGGTCGCCGGTGAGGATGGCGCCGGGCTCCGCGTTGACGAAGAGCTTGGGCACGGGCGAGGCCGGCAGCCACTCCTGGTAGGCGGCCACGATCTCCGCCACGTCGGCCGGCTCGCCCTCGAGCGGGATCTCGCGCGGCCACGTCAGCGTCGGGCGCCGGCGCTCGCCCGGCTCCAGGAACGGGCGCCGGTACTCCGCCATCTCCTCGTCCGTCAGCGTGCGCAGGACGCTGCCCGGGAGCACGTTCTCGACGAAGACGTTGCGCTCCAGCACCAGCGACTCGCCCGCCGGCGAGCGGAAGCCCTGGAACACGCGGCGGGCCGCCTCCGGCCAGTCCGCCCACGTGACCGGGCGCACGATCGCCTCCATGTAGGCGATCGCGGCGACCGCGTCGCGGTGCCGGTTGGCCCAGTCGAAGCCGAGCGCCGAGCCCCAGTCGTGGACCACGAACGTGACGTTCTGGCGCACTTCGAGCGCGTCGAGCAGGCCGTCCAGGTAGTGGCGATGGTCGACGAAGCGGTAGCGGCCGGGGCCGGAGTCGGGCAGCGGGTCCGAGTCGCCCATGCCGATCAGGTCGGGCGCGATGCAGCGGCCCAGTGGCGCCACGTGCGGGATCACGTTCCGCCACAGGTACGACGAGGTGGGGTTGCCGTGCAGGAAGACGACGGGGTCGCCGGCGCCGTCCTCGACGTACGCCATCGACAGGCCGTCCACCGCGACCCGCCGCTTGCGGTCGCGCCACGTGCTCTCGCTCACGGGCCTCAGGGTAGCCCTCTACCATCGGACGCGTGGAATGGCGGTCGGAGGCGAGGGAGAGCGCGCGGCTGGAGATGCCGGAGCCGCTCCGGCGCGACGTGCGGCTGCTCGGGGAGCTGCTCGGCCAGGTGGTCGCGGAGGGCGGCGGCCCCGACCTGCTGGCCGACGTCGAGCGCCTGCGGCGCGCGGTGATCGCGGCCCGGGACAGCGACGAGGAGGACCGCGCCGCCGAGGGCCTGGTCGCGTCGTGGCCGCTGGAGCGGGCGGAGGAGGTGGCGCGGGCGTTCACGTGCTACTTCCACCTCGCCAACCTGGCCGAGGAGCACCAGCGGGCGCGCGTGCTCCGGGAGCGCGACCAGGAGCCGGTCGCCGTCCGGGAGTCGCTGCCCGCCACTGTCGCCGAGATCGGCGCTGAGCAGGGCGAGGAGCGGCTCCGGGCGCTGCTCGACGGGCTGGAGCTGCACCCGGTGCTGACGGCCCATCCCACGGAGGCGCGCCGGCGGGCGGTCGTGAGCGCGATCCGGCGCATCGGCGAGGAGCTGGAGCGGCTGGACGACCCGCGCTGCTCGGAGCCGGAGGAGCGCGACGCGCGGCGCCGGCTGCTGGAGGAGATCGACGTGCTCTGGCGGACGCCGCAGCTGCGCAGCACGCAGCTGGCGCCGATGGACGAGGTGCGGGCGACGCTGGCGGTGTTCGAGGACACGCTGTTCGCGGTGATCCCCGCGATCTACCGGCGCCTGGACTCCGCGCTCTCGCCCGCCGACGCCGGGATGCGGCCGCCGCTGGCGCCGGCGTTCACCCGCTTCGGGACGTGGGTGGGCGGCGACCGCGACGGCAACCCGCACGTGACGGCGGCGGTGACGGCCGAGGCGATGCGGGTCCAGGGCGACCAGGCGCTGCGCGCCCTGGAGGCGGCGGCCCGGCGGGTCGGCCGCGCGCTGACGGCGGACGCCGCCACGACGCCGGCCAGCGCCGAGGTGCGGCGCCGGCTGGCGGCGGCCCAGGCGGTCGCGTCCGACCGCCTGACGGGGATCGCGCAGCGGTCGCCGGGCGAGCCGCACCGGCGCCGCGCCGCCCAGGCCGTCAGCTCCGCCTGGGCGTCGAACAGCGCCAGCGTGGCGAACACGGGGCCGCCCTCCTTGGCCGAGTCGGAGTAGCCGAGCATCACCTCGACCCGGCCGCCGCTCTCCGCCAGCCGCTCGCGCACGGCGGGCAGGTCCACGAGCGGGCGCTGGCCGAGGTCCGGGCCGGCGGAGACCGGTCGCCGGAGACGGAGGAGGTGCTGGCCACGCTGCGGACGGTGGCCGACCTCCAGCGCCGGTACGGCGTGGACGCCTGCCGGCGGTACGTGGTCAGCTTCACGCGGGCCGCGTCCGACGTGGCGGCCGTGCACGAGCTGGCCGCGAGCGCCGGCAGCCGGCCGCCCGTCCTCGACGTCGTGCCCCTCTTCGAGACGGGCGACGACCTGCGCCGGGCGACCGCGATCATGGACGAGGTCGTGGACCTGCCCGCCGTGCGCGAGCGGCTGGCGGAGAGCGGCGGCCGGGTCGAGGTGATGCTCGGCTACTCCGACTCGGCCAAGGAGGGCGGCCCCGTGTTCGCCACGCTGGCGCTGTTCGACGCCCAGGCGGAGCTGACGGCCTGGGCGGCGCGGCGCCGGGTCAGGCTCACGCTGTTCCACGGCCGGGGCGGGGCGCTGGGCCGGGGCGGCGGGCCGGCCAACCGGGCGGTCCTGGCGCAGGCGCCGGGCTCCGTCGCCGGCCGGTTCAAGGTGACCGAGCAGGGCGAGGTGATCTTCGCGCGGTACGGGAACCCCGCCATCGGGCGGCGGCACGCCACCAGGCGCTGGCGGCGCGGATCGCGCCCCCGGCCCGGGCGGCGTACCGGCGGCTGGTGGAGACCGACGGGTTCGCGGCCTGGTTCGCGCTGGTCAGCCCGATCGAGGAGCTGGGCAGCCTGCGCATCGGCTCCCGGCCGGCCCGGCGGGGCGGCGGCACCCGGCTGGATGACCTGCGCGCGATCCCGTGGGTGTTCGCCTGGTCGCAGACCCGGCTGAACCTGCCCGGCTGGTACGGCATGGGGAGCGCCCTGGCCGCCGCCGACCGGGACGAGCTGCGCGAGGCGTACGCGAGCTGGCCGCTGTTCACGTCGATGCTGGACAACGCGGAGATGAGCCTGGCCAAGACCGACCGCCGGATCGCCGCGCGCTACCTGGCGCTGGGCGGCCGGGACGACCTGGCCCGGCAGGTGCTGGAGGAGTACGACCTGACGCTGGAGCGGCTGCTGGGGGTGACGGGGCACCGCCGCCTGCTGGAGAGCCGGCGCGTGCTCAGCCGGGCGGTGGAGCTGCGCAATCCGTACGTGGACGCGCTGTCGCACCTGCAACTGCGCGCTCTCCGCGCGCTGCGGGCGGGCGACGCCACACCGGACGATCGCGAGCGGCTGGAGCGCCTGCTGCTCCTGACGGTGAACGGCGTCGCCGCAGGGCTGCAGAACACGGGCTGATGGCAAGAGGGGGCAGGCCCCCTCTTCCGGAACACCCCCGCTGTCCGGACGTTGGGGGCGCCTCCGGCTTATCGCCCCCGCGTCTGAAGCCAACGCCCCGGCGATATCGGGAAGACGGACTCACATGCTCGGCGAGGAAGCGTGATACTTCCTGCTTCATGCGACTCGCACTCGTCCTCGCGGTGACGCCCCCGCTGACCGACGTCCTCGGCCGCGGCGTCCTGGCAATCGTCACGTACGCCCTGCTCGGCATGCTGCTGCTCCTGCTCGGCTACTTCGTCGTGGACTGGACCACGCCCGGCAAGCTCGGCGCGGTCATCCGCACGGAGCACAATCCGAACGCCGCGATGCTCGCCGCCAGCGGCGTGGCCGGTGTGGCGCTGATCGTCGTCGCGGCGATCTTCACGTCCGGGGGCAACCTCGTGGAGGGGCTGACCGAGACGCTGGTCTTCGGCCTGATCGGCATCCTGGCCCAGGCGATCGCGTCGCTGATCTTCGAGCGGGTGATCGGCATGGACCCGCGCCGGCTCATGAGCGAGCAGTCGCTCTCGCCCGCCGCGGTGCTGGTCGGCGTGACGCGCGTCGCGATCGGGCTGATCACGGCGTTCGCGCTGATCTGACCCGGCCGGCTCAGTCCACGGCGGCCGGCGGTCGCAGGGGCACGAGCATCCGCTGAAGGTCGGCGGCCTCGATGGCGAGGCGGGCGCCCGCGAGCTGCACGCGCGCCGCCCCCTGTCCGGGGTCCCGGGCCGGATATCATTGCCCCTCGGCCGTGGACATCGACTCCCTCAACGACCCGCAACGCCAGGCCGTCACCCACCGCAGCGGCCCCCTGCTGATCCTCGCCGGCGCGGGCAGCGGCAAGACCCGGGTGCTGACCATGCGCATCGCCAACCTGATCCACCACGGCGTCGCGCCCGACCGCATCCTCGCCCTGACGTTCACCAACAAGGCGGCCCGCGAGATGCGGACCCGGCTCAACGCCCTGCTCGGCCGCTCCCCGGAGGGGCTGTGGGTCGGCACGTTCCACGCGATCGCCACGCGCATGCTCCGGCCCCACGCCGACCGCATCGGCTACCGCGCCGGGTTCACGATCTTCGACGAGGACGACTCCCGCTCGATCCTCAAGCGGGCGCTCGCGGAGCTGGAGCTGGACCCGAAGAAGCACCAGGTGGCCGGCCTCCTCGCCGCCATCTCGAAGGCCAAGTCCGAGGCGCGGGGGCCGGAGGACATCACCGGCAAGCGGGCCTCGGACAAGGCCCTGCGGCTGATCTACGAGCGCTACCAGGCGCTCAGCCGGGACTCCAACGGCATGGACTTCGACGATCTCCTGCTCAACCTGGTGCAGCTGCTGCGCACGGACGCCGAGGTGCGCGACGAGTGGCGGGCGCGCTTCGACCACGCGCTGGTGGACGAGTACCAGGACACGAACCGGGTGCAGTACGAATTGCTCCGGCTGCTCTGCGACGGGCACCGGAACCTGGCGGTGGTCGGCGACGACGACCAGAGCATCTACGCGTTCCGGGGCGCCGACGTCCGCAACATCCTGGGCTTCGAGCGCGACTTCGCCGACGCCACCGTCGTCAAGCTGGAGCAGAACTACCGGTCCACCCAGGCCATCCTCGACGTCGCCCACCACGTGATCTGCCGGAACCAGGAGCGGACGCAGAAGCGGCTCTGGACCGCCCGCGGCGAAGGCCGGCGCCCGGTCCTGCTGCTGGCGCCGGACGACGGCGCCGAGGCGGCGTTCGTCGGCGACGAGATCCTGGCCCTGGAGCAGTCGGAGGGCTGGGCCCACTCCGACTTCGCGATCCTGTACCGGACCAACGCGCAGTCGCGCAGCTTCGAGAAGGCGCTGATGGCGCGGCGGATCCCGTACCACCTGGTCGGCGGCCTCCGGTTCTGGGACCGGCGCGAGGTCAAGGACGCGGTCGCGTACTTGCGGTTCCTGGCCAACCCCACGGACGCCGTCAGCTTCGACCGGATCGCGAACGTCCCCAAGCGCCGGATCTCCGAGAAGACCGCGCAGGCCGCGATCGCGGCGGCGGCGGACGGCGGCGTGTCGATCCTGGACATCTGCGGGATCCCCGCCCAGGTCCCGGTGCGGGCCGAGGCGCAGGAGGCGCTGGCGACGTTCCACGCCCACGTCGCCCCGATCGTGGCCGAGGTCGGCCGGCGCCGGCCCCACGAGCTGCTCCAGCTCCTGATCCGGCACTGCAACCTGGCCGAGCACTACGACGACGGCACGCCGGCCGGCAGCGCCCGCCTGGACAACCTGGTCGAGCTGCGCGAGCTGGCCCAGGACTACGAGCGGTACGCGCCGGCCAAGGCGCTGGAGCGGATGCTGACGGACATCGCGCTGACCTCCGGCGCCGACGACACGGATCCCCGCGAGCGGGTGACCCTGATCACGCTCCACATGGCCAAGGGCCTCGAGTACCCGGTCGTGTTCCTGACCGGGCTGGAGGACAAGATGCTGCCGCACGAGCGGGCGTTCGAGGAGCCGGGCGGCCTGGAGGAGGAGCGGCGCCTGTGCTACGTGGGCATCACCCGNNTCCCGGGCGAGCTGCTGGACCTGGTCGAGCTGGAGGGCCACCGCGCCCACGTCGTCGCCGCCAGGGTTCGCAAGGGCTCGATCGAGGCCTCGGCCTGAGGTAGGGTGCGCGCCGCGATGCGCGACGTGCTCCTCCTGGCGCTGACGGCGGCCGCCGGCTGGATCGACGCGCTCAGCTACACGGCCCTGGGCCACGTGTTCACGGCCAACATGACCGGCAACCTCGTCCTGCTCGGGCTCGCGCTGGGGAACCTGCAGGCGGCCGGCACCGCGCGGTCGGCCGTGGCCCTCGCCGCCTTCGCGGTGGGCGCGCTCCTCGGCTCGGCGCTGACCCGCGACGCCGCCGGCGAGTGGCCGGGGCGCGTCACGGCCGCGCTCGGCATCGAGGCCGCCGCCCTGATCGCCTTCGCCGCCCTCTGGCACGTGGGCGGCGGCCTGGAGGTCCTGATCGCGCTCGCCGCCGCCGGCATGGGCATCCAGAGCGCCGCCGTCCGCCGCCTGGCCGTGGCGGGCGTCACGACGACGTTCGTGACCGGCACCCTCACGTCGCTGATGGCCGGCCTCGCCGCCCTCCGGCCCACCGGCGGCGCCGCGCTCCAGGCGGCCGTGCTCGGCGCGCTGCTCGCGGGCGCGACCGCGGGCGCCGCCATGTCCGTCCGCGCGCCGGGCGCGGCGGCGGCGGGCCCGGCCGTGCTCGTGACCGCGGTGACGGCCGCCGCCCTGGCGCGGCGGCTCAGCCGGATTCCACCGAACAGTCGGTGACTCGGCGCTACATCCACCTCCGTCGGTGGAATCCGGCTCAGACCGTGACCAGGGACAGCTGCTCGACCACCTCGGCGACGCGGTCGCGAATCTCGCCGGGGACCTGCGCCTGCTCCAGCGTCCGGAGCAGCTCCTCCGCCTGCCGGCGGGCCCGGGTCGCGGCGTCCTCCGACGCCGTCACCGTGGGAAGCCCGGCCAGGCCGCCGGCGCCGTCCCCGGCGTCCTCGGCCGGCGGCGGGTCGCCGGCGGCGCCCTCGGCTTCGGCCTCGGCTTCCGCGTCGCCCGTCGCCAGCTCGGGCAGGTTGCGCAGGTCGGCGGTGGTCAGCTCGCCCTCCTGCTCGTAGACCACCGCCAGCGCCTCCTGGGACTCCGGCGACAGCCCGGCGGCCGCGAACGCGACCTGCGGCTTCAGCCGGCCCGCGCGCAGCGCCTGCCGCAGCACCGGGTGCAGCTCCAGCAGCGTGCTCAGCCGGCGCACGCGGCCGCGGCCGAGCCCGCTGGCCTTGGCCAGCTCCTCCTCGTCGAGGCCGTGCTCCAGGAGCGCCTGGAGGGCGTCGGCCTGGGCGGCGACGTCGGCCGTCCACTGCTGGTTGAGCACCAGGGCCAGGAACGCGCCGGAGACCTCCGAGAGCTCGACCGCGCGGACCGGGATGCGGTCCATCCCCGCCTCGCGCGCGGCCCGGATCCAGCGCGCGCCGGACAGCACCTGGAACTCCTCCTCGCCGTCGTCCTCCAGGGCCATGACGAGCGGACGCTCGGGGAGCCCGAACCGCTCGACCACCCGGGACAGCGCCGGGCTGAACGCGGCCACGGTGGGCTCGTACGGCAGCCGGCGCTCCTCGACCTGGATGTCGGCGGTCGCGGGCGGATCGGCCGGGAACAGACGGAGCTCGAACCGTTCGAGATCGATTGCGGCGTCGTTGGCGGCGTCGTTGTCAGAGCGCATGCCGACAAGACTAAGTGTCAGACGTCCCGAACGCTGAGGGTCAGCGCAGCAGGAGGACCACCGCTCGCTCGACCTTCTCCTCGACCTGGCGGGCCGGCGCCCGCCCGGCGACCCACCAGAGCAGGCTGGCCAGCCACACCTGCTGGATCACCTCGGCGACCGCCCGGTCGCGCTCGACCGTCTCCGGGCTGTGGCGCATGGCGCTGACGACGATCGCGGTCATCTGACCGCCGATCGGCAGCACCGCCTCCTCGACGCCGGCGCCGGACGAGATCAGCGACTTGAGCATCGCCGAGATCACGTTCGGCTCCCGCTGGAGGGCCCGCGTGACGCGCTTGATCACGTCCATGACGCGCGCCGCGTCGTCCTCACCGCGCGGCGGCCGCTCCACCAGCCGGCCCCGGAGGTCGGCCACGTGCTCGGCCAGCGCCGAGACCAGCAGGTGCTCCTTGGAGGCGAAGTACCGGTACAGCGTGCCGAGCGCGACGTCGGCCCGGAGCGCGACCTCGCGCATCTGGACCGCGTCGTAGCCACCCTCCGCCGCCAGCCCGACCGCCGCGTCGACGATGCGCTGCCGGCGCTGTCGTTGAACCGGGGTCAGGACGTCCACCGCCACGCGGCTCATGGTAGGCGGCGTGCAGCCACCTCCCGGGCCCAGCCGTAGTCCGGCTTTCCGCTCGGCGAGCGCACCACCTCGGGCACCTCCACGAGCACCCGGGGCAGCTTGTAGCGGGCGATCCGCTCCTCGCAGTGGGCGCGCAGCGCGTCCAGGGTCGCCTGGCGGCGAACACGTCCGGGTGCGACTTGAGGGCGGCCTCGACCTCCTCGGGGAAGATCTTCTCCCCCCCGGAGTTGATGCACTGCGTGCCCCGGCCGAGCACGGTCACCGTGCCGTCCGCGTTCACCAGGGCCAGGTCGCCCGGCATCACCCAGCGGCGGCCGTCCGCCTCGACGAACACCTCGCGCGTCTTCACGGGGTCGCCGTAGTAGCCGACCGGCACCCGGCCGGACAGCGCCACGCGGCCGATGACGCCCGAGCCCGGGACGACCGGCCGCAGCTCGTCGTCCAGGACGGTGGTGTGCCGGTTCATCGCGAACTTGAGGCCGGCCTCCGGGCTGCTGTCCGGCGTGGCCCGGCCCTGGAAGCCGGTCTCTGACGCGCCGAAGTTGTCCATCAGCATCACGTTCGGGAGCAGGCGGTGCAGCTGCTCGCGCACGAACGCCGAGAAGATGGCTCCCGCCGAGCTGAGCACGAAGAGCGCCGAGGTGTCCACCTCCAGCCCGCCGTCGAGCGCCTCGGCCAGCGGCCGGGCCATCGCGTCGCCGACCAGGCTCAGCGTGTTCACCCGCTCGCGCTCGACCAGGCGCCACACCTCGACCGGGTCGAACCGGGGGACGAGCACGACGACGCCGCCCATGAAGAAGTTGATGAAGCTGCCGAGCTGCGCCGCGCCGTGCATCAGCGGCGGCACCGGGAACGAGACGAGGATGCCGGCGGCAGCCGCCCGCTCCGCCACCTGCTCGGGACGCTCCGCCGGCTCGCCGCTGGGGTTGCCGCCGGCCATGCCCGCGAAGAACAGGTCCTCGTGGCGCCAGATCACGCCCCTCGGGGCGCCGGTCGTCCCACCGGTGTAGATCACGTGCAGGTCGCCGCCCGAGCGGGGCTCGAAGTCGCGCCCGGCGGGCTGGCCGGCGCGGGCGGCCTCCAGCTCGACCGAGCCGGTGGGCGGCTCCGCGCCGCTCGCGTCGTCCACGTACACCAGGTGGCGCAGCGTCGGGACGTCCCCGGCCACCTCGCTCACCCGGGGGCCGAACTCGCGCTGGTGCACGAGCGCCACCAGGTCGGCGTCGCGGAACAGCGAGCGGAGCTCGCCGGCCACGTAGCGGTAGTTCACGTTGACCGGGACCGCCCGGACCTTGAACGCCGCCAGCATGCACTCCAGGTACTCGGTCCCGTTGTAGAGATGGATGCCCACGTGGTCGCCGGGCCGGACGCCCAGCGCCAGCAGAGTACGGGCGAGGCGGTTGGCCCGCGCGTCGAGCTCGGCGTACGTCAGCCGGCGCTCGCCGCAGACCAGCGCCAGCCGGTCGGGGACCGCGTCGACGATGCTCTCGAACAGGTCGGCGAGGTTGAACGTCGTCATTGCGCGGCGATCATGTCACCCAGGACCAGGAGCTGCTGCTGCGCGCCGCCGAGGCTCAGCTCCAGCTCCTTGGCCCACAGGAACGAGCGGTGAAGCGGGTACGACACGTCCACGCCGACGCCGCCGTGCAGGTGCTGGGCCGCGTGCACGACGCGCTGCCCGGCCTCCGCCGCCCAGAGCTTGGCGACGGCGACGGCGTTGTCGGCCGCCGCCTCCTCACCCGCGGCCAGCCGCCAGAGCGCGGCCTGGGTCGTGAGCCGGATGCCCTCGACGTCCACGTACGCGTCCGCCGCCCGCTGGGAGACCGCCTGGAACGCCGACAGCGGGCGGCCGAACTGCTCGCGCGCCGACGTGTACTCGGCCGTCATGCGCAGGGCCCGGTCGGTCACGCCGACCTGCATGGCGCACAGGCCCAGCCGCGCCCGGCGCACCAGCCAGGCCACCGCGTCGGGGCCGCCGAGCGGCTCCGCGGGCGCGCCGTCCAGCGTCACCAGGAACCGCGGCTCGTGGTTCGTGACCTCCTGGCGCTCCAGCGTCACGCCCGGGTCGTGCGGGTCCACCAGGAAGAGGCCGGCGTCCGCGGACACGACGACGGCCGCCGAGGCGGCGGCCACCGGCACGGCCAGCTTGACGCCGTGCAGCCGGCCCTCGACCACGCGCGTCGCCGGGGCCAGCGGGTCGAGGTTGCGCGGCTCCTCCAGGGCGCCGCTCAGCAGCGTCATGCCGCTCGCCACCCCCGGCAGCAGCCGCGCCCGCTGGGCCGGTGTGCCGAACGCCGCGACGGGGAGCGCCCCCAGCAGCAGCGTGGCGTAGGCCGGGACCGGCGCGACCGTCCGGCCGACCTCCTCCAGCAGGATGCACAGCTCGACCATGCCGAGCCCGGAGCCGCCCTCCTCCTCGGGCACCGCGATGCCGAGCAGCCCGGCGTCGGCCAGGGCGGCCCACAGCGCGCGGTCGATCCGCTCCTCGCTCGCCTCGACCTCCGCCACGCGCTGCGGCGTGGCGTGGTCCGCCAGCACCTCTCGGGCCAGCGCCCGCAGCTCGTCCTGCTCCGGCGTGTACGCGAAGTCCATCAGCGCCGCACCTGCATGCCCAGGCCGAAGCCGCTGATGAGGTCGCGCTGCACCTCGTTGGTGCCGCCGCCGAACGTGAGGATCAGCGTGCCCCGGTACGAGCGCTCGACCCGCCCGCGCAGGACCGCTTCCGGCGAGCCGCGCTTCACGGCGCCGGCGGGGCCCATGATCTCCAGCATCAGGCGGTACGCCTGGCAGAAGAACTCGGTGCCGAAGACCTTCGTCGCGGACGCGTCGGCCGGGTCGATCCGGCCCTGCGTCAGCGCCCACGCCGACTTCCAGTTGATCAGCTTCAGGAACTCCAGGCCGGCGTGGATCCGGGCCAGGTGCGTGCGGACCCACTCCCGGTCCACCACCCGCCGGCCGTCGGCCAGGCGCGTCTCGCGGGCCCACGCGCACACGTCCTCGTACAGCCGCTGGACGCCGCCCGGGGCGCACAGCGCGACCCGCTCCAGGTTGAGCTGGTTCGTGATCAGCGACCAGCCCTGGTTGACCTCGCCCACCAGCGCCGAGTGGGGCACCCGCACGTCCTCGTAGAACGTGGCGTTCGTGCTCGCGTCGCCGATGGTCTGGATCGGGCTGTAGCGGAACCCGCGCGAGGACGTCGGCACGATGAAGATCGAGATGCCCTTGTGCTTCCTGGCCTCGGGGTCGGTGCGGGCGGCCAGCCAGACGTAGTCGGCGTCCTGGACCAGGCTGGTCCAGAGCTTGCTGCCGTTGATCGTCCACTCGTCGCCGTCGAACACGGCGCTGGTCCGGAGCGAGGCAAGGTCGGTCCCCGCGTCCGCCTCGCTGTAGCCGATCGAGAAGTGGACCTCGCCGCGCAGGATCCGGGGCAGGAACGCCGCCTTCTGCTCGTCCGTGCCGTAGCGCATCAGCGTCGGCCCGACCGTGTTGATGGTCAGGAACGGCACCGGCGCGCCCGCCCGCTGGGCCTCGTCGAAGAAGATGAACTGCTCGACGGCGGAGCGTCCCTGGCCCCCGTACTCCTTCGGCCAGCCGACGCCCAGCCAGCCGTCGCGACCCATCTGCAGCGCCAGGTCGCGGGCCCGCTGGCCGCCCCACTCGCCCCTGGACATGGCCGCCTCGACCTCGGGCGTCATCATCTCCGCGAAGTACGCCCGGAGCTCGGCCCGCAGCGCCTCCTGGTCGTCGGTGAGCGCGACCCGCATCAGGCCGTGGCGGGCGAGAATCGGACCGGCATCGACTTGATCCCGTTCAGGAAGTTCGAGCGCAGCTTGCGGGGCGGACCGTCCAGCTCGATGTCCGGCAGCCGGTCGAGCAGGACGTCGAACACGGTCCGGATCTCCAGGCGGGCCAGGCTGTTGCCCAGGCAGAAGTGGGGGCCGCCGGCGCCGAACGTGATGTGGTCGTTGGGCGTGCGGCCGACGTCGAACCTCATCGGGTCCTCGAAGACCGCCTCGTCGCGGTTGGCCGACACGTAGTACAGCGCCACCCGCTCGCCCTCGGCGACCGGCACGCCGGCGATCTCGGTGTCCCGCTGGGCCGTGCGCTGGAACTGCATGACGGGCGTTACCCAGCGCAGCAGCTCCTCGACCCCGGTGTCCAGCAGCGAGCGGTCCTCCCGCAGCCGGCGCCGCTGGTCGGGGTGCTCGATCAGCGCCAGCATGCCGCCGCTGATCAGGTTGCGCGTGGTCTCGTTGCCGGCCACCGCCAGCAGCAGGAAGAACAGGTCGAACTC
>VBJR01000321.1:0-17359 GCA_005880175.1 Chloroflexota bacterium | reverse complement strand
TGCAGGACCAGGTCGTTGGCGTACGCGTACATGCTCATCGCGGCGTTCTGCGAGTCCTCCGGCGAGCCCCGCCACTCGGGGTCGTCGGCGCCGACCATCGTGTTGCTCCACTCGAAGACCTGGTGGCGGTCCGCCTGCGGGATGCCGAGCAGCTCGGCGATCACCTGGAGCGGGAGCTCCGCCGCGATCTCGGTCACGAAGTCGCACTCGCCGCGCGCGGCGACGGTCTCCACCAGCTCGTCGCAGACGCGCCGGACCGGCTCGGTGAGCAGGCCGATCTGGCGCGGCGTGAAGCCCTTGTTGACCAGCGCCCGCAGCTTGGAGTGCCGGGGCGGGTCCATGTTCAGCATCATCAGCCGCTGGGTGGCCAGCACCTCCTCCGGCGGCTCGCCGAGCAGCGCGCCCCGCCGCTCGGAGGAGTACGTGGCCCAGTCGCGGGAGACGGCCACGATGTCGTGGTACCGCGTCACCGCCCAGAACGGCGACGCCCCCGTCTGCTCGTGGCGGTAGACGGGCGCCTCCCGCCGTAACCGCGCGAACGTCTCGTGGGGCACGCCGTCCGCGTACGCGTCGGGGTCGACGAGCTCGACGCCCTCCAGGTGGACCGCCATCTCAGCTTCCTCCCGCGCGGCCGGGTGCCGCGCTCAGCTGCTCCTCGAGGCGCTCGACCGCGGCCGTGGCGCCCTGGACCAGGTCCTCGATCACCTCGCTGACCGGGCGCACCCGGTCCATGCGGCTGACGATCTGGCCGACCGGCGAGCCCGCCAGCGCCGCGTTGCCCGAGACGCCGATCCGGGTCTGCGCCTCGGCCGTCAGCATGAACTGCAGGGGCATCGGCAGCGCGCCCGGCCCCGCGGGGTCGTCCCAGGCGTCCGTCCACGGCGTCCGCAGCTGCCGGGCCGGCTTGCCGGTCAGGGCGCGCGAGCGCACCGTGTCGCGGGAGCCGGCCCCCAGCAGCTTGTCGCGGACGACCGGCGCGACGTTGCTCTCGGCCGTCGTCAGCCAGATCGAGCCGGTCCACGCGCCCTGGGCGCCCAGCGCCAGCACGGCCGCCAGCTGCCGGCCATCGCCGACGCCGCCGGCCGCGAGCACCGGCACCGGCGCCACCGCGTCCACCACGTCGGGAACCAGCACCAGCGTCGAGATCTCGCCGGTGTGGCCGCCCGCCTCGGTGCCGGACGCCACGATCAGGTCGACGCCGGCGGCGACCTGCTTGCGCGCCTGGTCGGGCGTGCCGATCAGGGCGGCGACCTTGATGCCGCGCTCTCGGCAGCGGGCCACAACGTCCCGGGGCGGCGGCCCGAGCGCGCTCACCAGCAGGCTGATGGGGTGCGCCAGCGCCACCTCGACCTGCGAGCGCGCGCCCTGGTCGGTCCAGCCGAGCAGGCCGCGCGGCCTGGGGACATCGGGCGGCAGCGGCGGCACGCCGTGGCGGTCCAGCACCTCCTCGACGTACCGGCGGTGACCCTCGGGGATCATCGCGTCGAGCTGGGTGGCCAGGTCGGGCCCGCTCAGGTCGGCGCCCGCCGCCGAGGCGGGCATCACCACGTCCACGCCGTAGGGCCTTCCGTCCACATGTTCGTCCACCCAGGCCAGCTCCTCCTCGAGCCGGTCCACCGGGTACGCCAGGGCGCCGAACACGCCGAGGCCGCCGGCCCGCGAGACGGCCGCCACGACCTCGCGGGAGTGGCTGAAGGCGAAGATGGGGTAGTCGATTCCGAATACGTCGCAGAGTGCCGTGCGCACCTCGATACCTCCGCTGGCTGCTGGTCGGGGGCTCGCCCGACTATAACGCGTTCTAGTTTGCCGTGCACGGACCGTGGGGAGGGGACGCGCGGTTCCCGATAGTCTGCCCGTTCGTGTCGCCGGGACGGCGTCCGCCGGCCGACAATTGCGGCCATGGCGGACCGGCGTCTCAGAAAACGGCGGCTGCAGGCGCGGGCACGCTCACGGACCGCGGCGGCCGCCCCGGCGGCCCAGCGGAAGCCGGCGCGCGACGAGCACCCGCTGCTGGCCATGCAGCGGATCGCCGGCAACGCGGCCGTCGAGCTCCTCGTCCAGCGCCAGCATCCGCCGGCCGGCGCGGAGCCGCTCGACGCCGCCGCGGTCGCGCACGCGCTCCGCTTCTATCGCGGCCAGCCGGCGCTCTACACCGCGGAGGTCATCGGAGAGCTGCGCACGCGGCTCTCGCTCGATCCCGCCGGCGGCATCGACGCCGACCTCGCCCAGGCGGTCGCCCGGTTCCAGCGCGACGAGGGCAACAACGACCCGGAGCTCCGCGTGGACGGCATGGCGGGTCCCCGGTCGACCCCGCGGCTGTTTCCGAGCGGCCTCGCGGCCGCCGGCGAGGGCGCCCGGTTCGGCGACGCGGCCCAGACCGGGGTGTTCGACCAGTGGGAGACGCTGGGGTCCGCGCAGGCCCGGGCGGACGCGCTCATCGCCGCCGTGAACCAGCGGCTCACCGCGGCCGGGGTCCCCGAGCTCACCGCCCGGCTGTACGACGGCGACAGCCCCAACGAGCAGGGGTCGTTCGACTTCCCCACGTGGACCATGCAGCTCAACCGGCTGCTGCTCGACCAGTCGGGTCTGGGCCGGGACGACGCGGCCGACCTGGCGAACACCGTCTACCACGAGGCGCGGCACTGCGAGCAGTGGTTCGCGATGGCGCGGCTCCGGGCCGGCCAGGGCCGGAGCGCCGCCAGCATCGCCACCGAGCTGGGCATCCCGGCGCGCATCGCGACGGCCGCGCGGGCGGCGCCGATCCGGCCCGGCAGCATGGAGGCCGTGAGCGCGTCCGGGTGGTTCGAGAGCGTCTACGGCGGCCGGTCCGACCACCGGGAAGACGTGCTGAACCGGCTCGACGCCGCGGACTGGGCGGTGACGACCGCGCGGTGCCGCTGCGAGCGGGCGCCGTCGCCGGCCAGCGACGCCCTCCTCGCGCGCGCCGAGGAGCGCTTCGACCGGGTGCACGACGAGTACCGCGACCTGCCCGAGGAGAACGACGCGTGGGCGACCGGGCCGATGGCCGAGTCGGGCGTCACCCAGGGCACGCCGCACCCGGCCGCGGTGCCGGACGTCGACCCGTGCGAGCGCCTGCGCCGGGCCGGCCGGCCGGTGCCGGCCGCGGCGAGGCCATGAGTGCCGTGACCGACGAGCTCGAGGCGCTGCGCTCGGCCCTGACCCGGGGCGAGGAGCCGCTGGCGGGCGCCGGCGTGGAGGTCGTCCGCCGGGCGGGGGGCGAGCTCGACCACGTCCGGGTGACCCTGGCCGAGCCAGCGGACCTGGAGGAGCTCGCGCGGCGGTTCGGGCCGCCGTCGTTGCTGCCCCGCACGCCGGCCGGCGGCCGGCGCGCGCTGTTCCCGGAGACGAGCCCCGGCGACGGCGAGCGGGCGACCACCGTGCTGGCCGAGCTGGACCCCGCCGGGCGGGCGCAGGTCGTCGTCCTTCGCCCCGACGACCTGCGCTGAGCGAGGAGCACGTCGAGGCGATCAGCAGCTACCCGGCTGCCCCGGGCTGACCCGGACGGCCTCTCCGGCCCTGGGCGGCGGGGAACTCGCACCCCTGACGTCGGTGCGGCGCCCTGGTGAGTAGTTCGCCGAACGGGACCTCCGGTGGGCTAACACTGTGCCACCACTGGCCGGCATTCATGGCACGAACGTGCCTTGCTGCGGGTGAGAGTGGTCAATGGCCCGGCATGACCACGCACACCAGCAGCAACGGCCACTTGTGGCACAGTTGCGGCTTTGCCGTACCGTGGCCACTCCATGGCCCGGTTCACGACGTGGCTCCTGTACGGCAAGACCCGGTCGTAGCACGCGCGCCGCCCAGTGGTGGCACAGTGCTAGCGGTCCGCTCCGAGGACGAGTCCGCTGGTGGGCACGCCGGTGCCGGCCGTGACCACCACGTGCTCCACGCCGGGCACCTGGTTGACCGCGGTCCCGCGCACCTGCCGGACCGCCTCGGCGATCCCGTTCATGCCGTGGACGTACGCCTCGCCGAGCTGGCCGCCGTTGGTGTTGACCGGCAGCCGTCCGCCGAGCTCGATGGCGCCGTCCGCGATGAAGTGCCGGGCCTCGCCCCGGCCGCAGAAGCCGAGCTCCTCCAGCTGGGTCAGGACCAGCGGCGTGAAGTGGTCGTACAGGACCGCCGTCTGGACGTCGGCAGGCCCGATGCCGGCCTGGCGCCAGAGTTGGCGCGCGACCAGGCCCATCTCGGGCAGCCCGGCGATGTCGGGCCGGTAGTAGCTGGTCATGCTCTCCTGGTCGGCGCCGGCGCCCTGGGCGGCGGCCCGGACCACGGCCGGCCGGTGCCGCAGCGAGCGCGCCCGCTCCAGGCTGGTCACGACCAGGGCGACCGCGCCGTCGCTCTCCTGGCAGCAGTCGAGCAGGCGCAGGGGATCGACGATCATCCGCGATGCCTGGTGCTCCTGGAGGGTGATCGGCCGCTGATAGAACCAGGCGTCCGGGTTGGTGGCGGCGTGCCGGCGGTCCGCGACGGTGACGCGGCCGAAGTCCTCGCTGGTCGCGCCGTACTCGTGCATGTACCGGCGGGCGAACATCGCCACCCAGTGGGCCGGGGTCACCAGGCCGAACGGCGTGTACCAGCTGTAGTGCACGCGGTCGGCGGTGGGCGCGGCGCGCAGGCCCTGGACGCCGGCCCCGAAACGGCTCCAGGAGCGCCCGTTGAGGGCGCGGTAGCAGACGACGGTGTTCGCCGTCCCCGTCGCGACCGCCATCGCCGCCAGCGCGACGGTGCCGCAGGCGGCGCCCCCGCCGTGGGGGACGCGGGCGAAGAACGTCAGGTCGCCGATGCCGACCGAGCGCGCGATCTCGATCTCGTCGGTCGTGTCCATGGTGAACGTGACCATGCCGTCCACGTCGGCCGGCTCCAGGCCCGCGTCGGCGAGCGCGCCGGCGACGGCCTCGCAGGCGAGGCGCAGCTCGGTGCGGCTCGACTCCTTGGAGAACTCGGTGGCGCCGATGCCGGCGATGGCGGCGGTCACGGCAGCGCCACCGTGACCGTGCCGGTCACGTGGTCGCCGAGCCGGTTGCGGCCGACCACCTCGACGTCGACGACGCCTCGTTCAGCCGCCGTCACCCGGCCGGTGAGGCGCATGGTGTCGCCCGCGAAGTTGGTGACGCCGAGCCGGATGGAGATGCGCTGGACGGTCGCGTCGGGGCCGGCCCAGTCGGTCACGTAGCGGCCGACGAAGCCGTTCGTGGTCAGGATGTTCATGAAGATGCCGGGCGTGCCGCGCCGGCGGGCCATCGCCTCGTCGTGGTGGACGTCCTGGTAGTCGCGGCTGGCGATGGCGCCGGCCACGATGAGCGTGGTGGTGATGGGCACGGCCAGCTCGGGCAGCTCGTCGCCGGGGCGGACGTCCGCGAAGCGCCTGGTCATGCCGGGTCCGCCAGGGCGGGGTCCGCCGGCCGGAACAGCGGCAGGACCAGCTCGTCGTCCACCTTCGTGCACTCCAGCACGACCGCCATGCCGATGCGGACGTCCTCGGGCGCGATGCCGGTGAGGTTGGTCAGAAGGCGGGTGCCCTCCGCCAGGTCGACCAGCGCCACGACGTAGCTGTCGGGGAACGCCGGCAACCGCGGGTGGTGCGGGACGACGTAGCTGTGCACGGTGCCGCGGCCGCTGGACCGCACCGTGTCCCAGTCGAGGCTGCGGCAGCGCGGGCACATGGGCCGGGGCGGGTGCCGCAGCTCGCCGCAGGCGGCGCAGCGCTGGATGCGCAGCTCGCCGCGCTCGACGCCCTCCCAGAAGAAGCGGGTGTCGTCGCTGATGGCGGGCCGCGGCCGGCGCTCGGGCGCGGGCTGCGCCGGGGGCGCGACCTCGGCCGGGGCGGCCGCCGGGGGGCGGAACTTGAGCACGCGGAAGCGCATCGTGCCGACGACCGCGCCGTCGTCGGTGCGGTACGTGTCCACCCAGGTCACGAAGTGGCCGGGGCCGAGCGCGGTGCGCTTCTCGTCGCTGATCGAGTCCACGATCCCGCTGACGGTGAGGTGGTCACCCAGCCGCAGAGGCCGGACGTACTCCTGGTCGCTGTTGGTGGCCACCACGGACGTGAACCCGGCCTCGTCGAGCAGGGCGAACAGCTGGCCGATGACGTAGTCCCCGGGCGGCAGCTCGGAGGCGGGGCCCAGGCCGCGCATGATCCAGGCCTGGAGCATGGCGGGCGGCGCGATGACGCCGCCGTGCCGCGACCCGGCCGCGGCCACGGGGTCGGTGTAGACCGGGTTGGCGTCGCCCACCGCGTCGCACCAGTGGCGGATCATGGGCAGGTTCACCGGGTCGCGGGCCCGGCGGCCCGGCCCGGTCGGCCGCCCCACGAACTGCTGCAGCCGCTCGCCGAGCGCGATGGTCATGACGCCCAAGATTAGAACAGGTTCTCTTGTCGCGGCGGAGCGGCCCCGGGTTGCGCCCAACAAGAACGTGTTCTAGTATCGGCCGGTGGCAGAGGGTGTCTGGCGCATCGCCGACGAGGACCCCGCCCGGCCCGCCATCGTCGAGGCGACCGGCGCGATCCGGACGTACCGGGAGCTCGCGGACGAGGCCAACCGCCTCACCCACGGCCTCCGCCGCCTCGGGCTGACCGCCGGCGACGTCGTCGCCGCGGTCCTCCCCAACGAGGCGACCATGCTCGCGCTCCAGCTCGCCGCCAGGGCCGTGCTCCACTCCGCCCGCTTCGCGGCCGCGACCGGCGCCGCGCTCGACTCGCTCGCCGCCCCGCCGCCCGCCTTCAGCACGGCCAGCGGCCTCGGCGAGCTGACCGCCGGCGTCCCCGCGACGCGGCCCGACGACCGCTCCGCCGGCGCCGCCATGCACTACACCTCGGGCACGACCGGCCGGCCCAAGGGCGTCCGCCGGCCCCTCGCCGGCCTCGACCCCGACCTCGTCGCCGAGCGCCTCCCCGGCTTCCTCGCGATCTTCGGCGTCACGCCCCACGGCGGCGCCGTCCACCTCGCCGTCTCGCCGCTGTACCACACCGCGGTCATGACGTTCAGCACCACGTCCCTGCACGCCGGGCACACCGTCGTGCTCATGGATGGCTGGTCGCCCGAGGAGACGCTCCGGCTGATCTCCGAGCAGCGCGTCAGCACCACCCACATGGTCCCGACGCAGTTCCACCGCCTGCTGGCGCTGCCCGACGACGTCCGTACGGCCGCCGACGTCAGCTCCCTCACCCACGTGATCCACGCCGCCGCGCCCTGCCCGATCGAGGACAAGCGCCGGATGCTCGACTGGTGGGGCCCGGTGATCTACGAGTACTACGCGGCCACCGAGGGCGGCGGCACCCTGGTGACGCCGCGGGAATGGCTGGAGCGCCCGGGCACCGTCGGCCGCGCCTGGCCGAACTCCGCCGTCCGGATCCAGGACGACGGCGGCGACCCCTGCTCACCCGGCGTGCCGGGCACGGTGTGGATGAGCCTGGCGCAGGCCGACTTCGAGTACCACGGCGACACCGAGAAGACTCGAGCGGGACGGCGGGACGGCTTCTTCACGGTCGGCGACGTCGGCTACCTGGACGAGGCCGGCTACCTGTTCCTCTGCGACCGCAAGGCGGACATGATCATCTCGGGCGGCGTCAACATCTACCCGGCCGAGATCGAGATGGCGCTGTTCGCCCACCCGAAGGTGGCGGACGCCGCCGTGTTCGGCATCCCGGACGCGGAGTGGGGCGAGCAGGTCAAGGCGGTCGTCGAGCCCGCGTCGGGCGCGACCGCGGGACCCGACCTGGAGCACGAGCTGATGGAGTTCTGCCGCAAGCGACTGGCCGGCTACAAGTGCCCGAAGACGATCGACTTCATCCCGCAGATGCCGAGGGAGCCGACCGGCAAGCTGCTGAAGCGCAACCTGCGCGACCCGTACTGGGCCGACCAACGGAGGGCCATTTGAGCAACGAGCACCTGCTGGTCGAGCGCGACGGCGCCATCACGACCCTGACCATGAACCGCCCCGAGGCCCGCAACGCGTTCAGCCCGCAGATGCTGACCCGCCTCGAGGACGCCTGGGCCGAGTGCGAGGCCGACGACGGGGTCCGCGTGGTCATCCTGACCGGCGCCGCCGGCCACTTCTGCGCCGGCGCCGACCTGAAGGCGATGTTCAACCCCGACCCGAACGACCCGGCCAGCCAGCGCTACCGCGAGGACGCGGACCTGGCCTGGCGCGCGCTCCTCCGCCACCGCCGCTTCAGCAAGCCGCTGATCGCCGCGGTCGAGGGCTCGTGCATCGCGGGCGGCACCGAGATCCTCCAGTCCACCGACATCCGGGTCGCCGGCCAGAGCGCCCGCTTCGGCATCTCCGAGGTGCGCTGGGGCCTGTTCCCGCTCGGCGGCTCGACCGTCCGGCTGCGCCGCCAGATCCCGTACTGCCGCGCGATGGAGATGCTGCTGACCGGCAACCACTACACGGCGGCCGAGGCGGCGGCGATGGGCCTCATCAACCGGGTCGTGCCCGACGGCGAGGCGCTCACCGAGGCCAGGACGGTCGCGGACCGGATCGCCGCCAACGGCCCGCTGGCCGTGCGCGCGGTCAAGCGCTCCGTGCAGGAGACCGAGGCGCTGCCCGAGGCGGAGGCGCTGAAGGTCGAGCTGCGGATCGGGATGGCCGTCTTCGCCAGCGAGGACGCCCGGGAGGGCCCGCGCGCCTTCGCGGAGAAGCGCGCGCCGGAGTTCAAGGCCCGGTGACGCCGGCCGAGGAGCTGGCGGACGCCCTGCGCGACCTGGTCGAGCAGGTGGCCTGCGCGGAGGCCCCCGACGAGGCGCTCGCCGAGGCCGCCGCGGCCGTCCGGGAGACGACGAGCCGGCTGACCGCGGCCGGCACCGAGCGCGACGCGACGTCGCTCCGGTTCGCCGCGGGCGACCCCTGGCGGTACCGGCGCTTCAGCCCGGTCAGCGGCCCGCTCAACCCGCTCGCGCCGCCCGTCGTCTACGAAGAGATCACCGAGGCCGGCCTGGAGGCCGGCGTCACGTTCGGCGTCGCCTACCAGGGCCCGCCGGGCTACGTGCACGGGGCGTTCATCGCCGGCGTGTTCGACGACGTGCTGGGCGCGGCCAACATGGCCAGCGGCAACCCCGGCATGACGGTGCAGCTCAACGTGCGCTACCGGCGGGCGACCCCCCTCCGGACGCCGCTGCGGGTCACCGCCCGGCACACCAGGCGCGAGGGCCGGCGCATCTACGCCGAGGCGGCGATGTACGCCGGCGGCGAGGTCACCGCGGAGGCCGAGGGCATCTTCGCGGAGATCACGTTCGAGCGCGCGCAGAAGCTGTTCCGCAACGGAAACGGAGGAGGGAGCGCCGATGAGCAGGCTCTGTGAGGGCCGCGTCGCGGTCGTGACCGGCGCCGGCCGCGGGCTGGGCCGGGCCCACGCGATGGCGCTGGCGGCGCAGGGGGCGCGGGTCGTGGTCAACGACCTGGGCGGCGCGGTGGACGGCTCCGGCGCGTCGGCCGGCCCCGCCGACGCGGTCGTAGAAGAGATCCAGGGCGCCGGCGGCATCGCCGTCCCCAGCACCGACGACTGCGCCGACTGGGAGGGCGCGGCGCGCCTCGTGCAGACCGCGCTGAACGCGTTCGGCCGGCTCGACGTGGTCGTCGCCAACGCCGGCATCCTGCGCGACCGGATGCTCGTGAACATGACGCCCGAGGACTGGGACGGCGTCATGCGCGTCCACCTGCGCGGCACGTTCTGCACCGTGCAGCGTGCCGCGGCGTACTGGCGCGAGCGCAGCAAGGCCGGCGAGGCGGTCGACGGACGGATCATCTGCACGTCGTCGGCGGCCGGCCTGTACGGCAACATCGGCCAGGCCAACTACGCCGCGGCCAAGGCCGGGATCGCCGCGTTCACCACGGTGGCGGCGGCCGAGCTGGGCCGCTACGGCGTCACCGCCAACGCGATCGCCCCCGCCGCGCGGACCCGCATGACCGAGGAGCTGTTCGCGGACCACATGCGGCCGCCCGAGGAGGGCTTCGACGCGATGGCGCCGGAGAACGTGTCCCCGGTCGTGGTCTGGCTGGCCAGCTCGCGGTCGAAGGGGGTCACCGGCCGCGTGTTCGAGGTCATGGGCGGCCGGCTGGGCCTGGCCGACGGCTGGAGCCACGGACCCGCGGTGGACAACGACGGCGCGTTCGACCCGGCCGGCGTCGGCGCCGCGGTCGAGCGCCTGCTCGGGGCGGCGCGCGAGCCGACCCCGCTGCTGGGGGCGGGCTAGATGGGCGAGCCGGTCATCGTCGAGGCCGTCCGGACGCCCATCGGCCGCCGCAACGGCTGGCTCTCGGGCGTCCACCCCACGAAGCTGCTGGGCGCGGCCCTCCAGGCGGTCGTCGCGCGCGCGGCCATCCCCCCGGAGGCCGTGGAGCAGATCGTCGGCGGCTGCGTGACCCAGGCGGGCGAGCAGGCCGCCAACGTCGCCCGCAACGCCTGGCTGGGCGCCGGCCTCCCCTACACCGTCGCCGCCACGACGATCGACACCCAGTGCGGCTCCGCCCAGCAGGCCAACCACCTGGTGGCCGGGCTGATCGCCGCCGGGGCGATCGACGTCGGCATCGCGTGCGGCGTCGAGGCGATGAGCCGCGTGCCCCTGGGCCAGAACGTGGTGCACGGGCCCGGCCGGCCCTGGGAGGCGGACTGGCCGTACGACTCGCCCAACCAGTTCCTGGCCGCCGAGCGCATCGCCGAGATGCGCGGCATCACGCGCGAGCAGACGGACGCGTTCGGCGCGGAGTCCCAGCGCCGGGCGGCCGCGGCCTGGGCGGACAACCGCTTCGACCGCGAGATCGTGCCGGTCCAGGTGCAGGTCCGGGACGACCAGGGCGCGCCGACGGGCGAGACCCAGTTCGTGGGCCGCGACCAGGGCCTGCGCGACACCACCGTCGGGGGTCTGGCCGCCCTGAAGCCGGTGCTGGACGGCGGCATCCACACCGCCGGCACCAGCTCCCAGGTCTCGGACGGCGCCGCGGCCGTGCTCTGGATGTCGGCGGAGAGGGCGCGCGAGCTGGGCCTTCGCCCGCGGGCGCGCATCCTGGCCCAGACCGTCGTCGGCACCGACCCGTACTACCTGCTCGACGGCCCGGTCCACGCCACGAAGGCCGTGCTCGCGCGAGCGGGCATGACGATGGCGGACGTGGACCTGTACGAGGTCAATGAGGCGTTCGCGTCCGTCGTGCTGTCGTGGGCCAGCGTCCACGAGCCGGAGATGGAGCGGGTCAACGTCAACGGCGGCGCGATCGCGCTCGGCCACCCGGTCGGGGCGACCGGCAGCCGCCTCATCACGACGGCGCTCCACGAGCTGGAGCGGTCGGGCGGGACCATCGCGCTGGTGTCGATGTGCTGCGGCGGCGCGCTGGGCACGGGCACGATCCTGGAGCGGCTCGCGTGAGCGACGTGCTGAGCGCGCCCCATCGCCTGGAGTACCCATACCGGCGCTCGGTCGGGCCCGTCCTGGGCCGCTTCCTGGCCGGCCTGCGGGAGGGCCGGATCGAGGGCATCCGGGCCCGCGACGGCCGGGTGCTGGTGCCGCCCCAGGAGTACGACCCGGTCACGGCCGAGGCCCTTGACGAGTGGGTGCCGGTCGGGCCCGGCGGCGAGGTGGTGTCGTGGGCGTGGATCGCGGCGCCGCTGCCGAAGCAGCCGCTGCCGCGCCCGTTCGCGTGGGCGCTGATCCGCCTGGACGGCGCCGACACCTCGCTGCTCCACGCGGTCGACGCCGGCGCCCCGGAGCAGATGCAGACCGGCATGCGGGTGACACCCCGGTGGCGGGACGAGCGGGTCGGGGACGTGCGGGACATCCGGTGCTTCGTCCCGGTGGCGGGATGACGGACGAGCCCGTTCGCAGCATCCGGACCGCGGTCGCCCTGGACTACCGGTACACGCCCGGGCTGGCCGCCTCCCGGTTCCTGCGCGCCGTGGCCGAGGGCAGGCTGATCGGGCAGCGCTGCCCCGTCTGCCGCAAGGTGTACATACCGCCCCGCGGCTCGTGCCCGACGGACGGGGTGCCGACCGGGGAGGAGGTCGAGCTGGCCGACCGCGGCGTGGTCACCACGTTCTGCGTCGTCAACGTGCCGTTCACGGGCCACCAGATCGAGATGCCGTACGTGGCCGCCTCGATCCTGCTCGACGGCGCGGACATCGCGTTCCAGCACCTGATCCAGGGCATCCCGGCCGACCAGGTCCGGATCGGGATGCGCGTGGAGGCGGTGTGGCGGCCCCGCGCGGAGTGGGGGCCGTCGCTGGAGAACATCGCCCACTTCCGGCCATGCGCGACGTAGCCGTCGTCGCGTTCGCCCAGGCGCCGACCGTGCGCCGCGAGGAGCGCCGCAACGAGGTCGAGATGCTGATGCCCGTCGTGCGCGAGGCACTCGACGCGGTCGGCCTGACCAAGCGCGACATCGGGTTCTTCGTGTCGGGCAGCTCCGACTACCTGGGCGGCGCGCCGTTCTCGTTCGTGGCGGCGCTGGACGCGATCGGCGCGTGGCCGCCCATCCAGGAGTCGCACGTCGAGATGGACGGCGCGTTCGCGCTGTACGAGGCGTGGGTGCGGCTCCAGCACGGCGACGTGGACACGGCGCTGGTGTACGGGTTCGGCAAGTCGTCGCCCGGCGAGCTCCGCGAGCTGCTCGCGCTCCAGCTCGACCCGTACCTGGTGGCGCCGCTCTGGCCGGACACGATCAGCCTCGCCGCGCTCCAGGCCCGGCTGCTCCTGGACACCGGCCGCGTCAGCGAGATGGACCTGGCCGGCGTCGTGGCGGGCAGCCGGCGAGCCGCTCAGGGCAACCCCAACGCCCAGCTGCGCGGCGAGCCGGCCGTGGACGCGCTGCTGGCCGAGCCGTACCTGGTCTCGCCGCTGCGCAGGCACGACTGCCCGCCGATCGGCGACGGGGCCGCCGTGGCGATCCTGGCGGCCGGCGACCGCGCCCGCGAGCTCTGCCCGCGGCCGGCCTGGATCGCCGGCATCGACCACCGCATCGAGCCGCACGCGCTGGGCGTCCGCGACCTCACGGCCTCGCCGTCCACGGCGCTGGCCGCCCACCGGGCGGGCGTGTTCGCCGGGCCGGTGGACGTGGACGGCGACACGGCCGTCAACCCGTCCGGGGGCGCGCTGGCCGCCAACCCGATGATGGTGGCCGGCCTGCTCCGCATCGGCGAGGCGGCCCGGAGGGTGATGAACGGGAGCGCGCGCCGGGCGGTCGCCCACGCCACGTCGGGCGCGTGCCTCCAGCAGAACCTGGTCTGCGTGCTGGAGGGCCGGTAGATGGCCGAGCGCTGCGCGGTGATCGGCGTCGGGCAGACGAAGCACGCGTCCAAGCGGATCGACGTCTCGATCGCGGGCCTGGTCCGCGAGGCCGCGCTGGCGGCGCTGGCCGACGCCGGCATCGGCTGGGCGGACGTGGACGCGGTGGTGATCGGCAAGGCGCCGGACATGTTCGAGGGCGTGATGATGCCCGAGCTGTACCTGGCCGACGCCCTGGGCGCGACGGGGCGGCCGATGCTGCGCGTGCACACGGCCGGCAGCGTGGGCGGCTCGACCGCGATCGTCGCCGCCCACCTGGTGATGGCGGGCGTCCACCGCCGGGTGCTGACGGTGGCGTTCGAGAAGCAGTCCGACAGCGACGCGATGTGGGCGCTGACGATGCGCACGCCGTTCCAGCTGCCGGTCGTGGCCGGCGCGGGCGGCTACTTCGCGCCGATCGTGCGCCAGTACATCGAGCGGTCCGGCGCCCCGCTCGACACGGGCGTCCGCGTGGCCGTCAAGGACCGGCTGAACGCGCTGCGGAACCCGTACGCGCACCTGCACCTGGAGGACATCAGCGCCGAGAAGGTGGCCGAGTCACCGATGCTGTGGGACCCGATCCGCTACCTGGAGTGCTGCCCGTCCTCCGACGGCGCCTGCGCGATGGTGCTGGCGGCCGAGGACGCCGTCACCGGGACCCCGGCCTGGATCCACGCGACGGCGATGCGCAGCGAGCCGACGATGTTCGCCGGCCGCGACGAGGTCAACCCGCTGGCCGGCCGCGAGTGCGCGGCGGACCTGTACCGCCAGGCCGGCATCGCCGAACCGCGGCGCGAGATCGACGTGGCGGAGGTGTACGTTCCGTTCAGCTGGTTCGAGCCGATGTGGATGGAGAATTTGGGCTTCGCGCCCGAGCGCGAGGGGTGGCAGGTGACGATGTCCGGGGCGACGGCCCTCGACGGCGACCTGCCGGTCAACCCGTCCGGCGGCGTCCTGTCCTCCAATCCGATCGGGGCGTCGGGCATGCTGCGCTTCGCCGAGGCGGCGATGCAGGTGCGCGGCCAGGCCGGGGAACACCAGGTGGACGGCGCCCGGCTGGCGCTGGGCCACGCGTACGGCGGGGGCTCGCAGTTCTTCGCCATGTGGATCGTGTCCGACAGGAGGCCGTGAAGGTGAAGATCGACGGCGGGCTGGTCACCGAGCTGAGCCAGGTTCCCGGGCGCGTCCGGGACCTGGAGGACCTGGGGTACGACGGCGCGGTCTCGTTCGAGACCAGCCACGACCCGTTCCTGCCGCTGGCCTTCGCGGCGGAGCACAGCTCCCGCGTGGACCTGATCACCAGCGTCGCGATCGCGCTGGCCCGCTCGCCGATGACCACCGCGTACACGGCCAACGACCTGAACGTGCTGTCCGGCGGCCGCCTGGTCCTGGGCCTGGGCAGCCAGATCAAGCCGCACGTCGAGAAGCGGTTCAGCATGCCCTGGTCGGCGCCGGCGGCGCGCATGCGCGAGTTCATCAGCGCGCTGCGGGCGATCTGGACGAGCTGGCAGACCGGCGAGCGCCTGGCGTTCCGGGGCGACCACTACACGCTGACGCTGATGACGCCGTTCTTCAGCCCCGGCCCCAGCCCGGTCGGGCCGCCGCGGGTGTTCCTGGGCGCGCTCGGCGACCGGATGTGCGAGGTGGCCGGCGAGGTCGCCGACGGCGTCCTGCTCCACCCGTTCTCGAGCGAGCGCTACGTCCGCGAGCGGGCGCTGCCGGCGGTGGAGCGCGGCCTGGCCAAGGCGGGGCGGTCGCGCGAGGGTTTCGAGTTCTGCGTGACCCCGTTCGTGGCGACGGGCGCGGACGAGGAGGCGGTGCGGCAGGCCCTCGGCTCGATCCGGCAGCAGATCGCGTTCTACGGCTCGACGCCCGCGTACCGGGTCGTGCTCGACCTGCACGGCTGGGGCGCGACGCAGGACGAGCTGAACTCGCTGTCCAAGCGCGGGCGCTGGGCCGAGATGGCCGGGCAGATCACGGACGAGATGCTGGACGCGTTCGTCGTCCAGGCCCCACACGACCGGCTGGCCGAGGCGCTGGGCCGGCGCGCGGCGGGCGCCGACCGCATGCAGTTCTTCGCCCCGTGGGGCGCCGACCGCGACGCCTGGCGCGGCCTGCTGAAGGACATCGAGAGCGCGGCGAGCAATCCGGCCCGGGCCTGACATACTGGCCGTAGAGGCCGGAATGCTCGAGCTCGCGGGGCGCATCCCGATCCAGCTGACGCCGCGGCAGACCGTGCTCGTCACGGCGCTGGCGCTCGGCCTGGTGGTGGCCGTGATCGTGATGGCCATGTTCGAGACCGTGATGGGCGGGGTGATCGGGTTGTTCCTGCGGATCACGGGCCACAAGCCGCCCCGCAAGAGCCAGTTCAGCCGGGTGCTGGACGAGTTCGAGGAGCGGACGCGCAAGCGGAAGTGAGGGCGCGGCCCGCCCTCAGCCGGTCCGCTCCAGGACCACCATCGGGATCTCCCGGCCGGCGTGCTCCTGGTGGCCCGCCGTCCCCGGGAAGCGGGACAGCCACACCCCCGGTACAGCCGCTCGCGCTCGGCGTCCGAGGCGATCGAGGCCCGGGCCGGGAACCGCTCCGCGCCCACCTCGACCGTGACGTCGGGGTTGGCCACGAGGTTGCGGAACCAGGCCGGCGCCGCGGCGGCTCCCAGGTTGGAGGCGAACAGGACCAGCCGGTCGCCGTCCTCCGCGTAGCCGACCGGCGTCGTCCGGGCGGCGCCGCTGCGGGCGCCGGTCGTCGTCAGGAGGAGCAGAGTCTGGCCCGCCAGCCGGCCGCCGACCACGCCGCCGCTGGCGCGGAACTCCGCGATCGCCGACTGGTTGAACGCCCGCATGTCGGGCGGCGGGCTGGCGCCCGCGCGCCGCTGCATAGGATTGGTCACGTGGCCCAGCATCGGCCGCCCGGCAGCGGGCGGTCTTGTAAGAACGCGTCATGCCCGATCGCGGGCTGAGGCACCCCAGCGGGGTCCTCGACCTGCGCGCCGGGCTCGAGCGGTTCGACACCTGGCGCCGGCCGCCGGCGCCGGCCCTGGCCGATCTGGTCGAGCACTACTGGCGGGTGCGGTGGGATGTGCCCGGCCCCGAGCCGTACGTGCAGCACACGCTCTCCAACGCGTCGGTCCATCTCTGCGTCCAGGAGGGCCGCTCCCGGATCCAGGGCGTGACGACCGGCCGGTTCACCACGCTGCTGCTCGGCCGCGGCCGCGTCTTCGGCGTCAAGTTCCGGCCCGCCGGCTTCCGCCCGTTCCTGGGCTCGCCGGTCGCCCCGCTGACGGATCGCAGCATCCCGGTCGCCGCCGTGTTCGGCCAGGACGGTGACGCGTACGTCCGCCGCGTGCTGGCGCTGGGCGACGACGACGAGGCCGCCGCCGACACGGCCGACGCGTTCCTCCTGGCGCGGCTGCCCGCGCCCGACCCGGACGTGGCCGAGGTCAACCGCCTGGTCGCCCTCATCGTCGGCGAGCGCGCCATCACCCGGGTGGACCAGGTCGTGGAGCGCGCCGGCACCGGCAAGCGGACGCTGCAGCGCCTCTTCCACGAGCACGTCGGCGTCAGCCCCAAGTGGGTGATCCGGCGCTACCGGCTGCACGAGGCGGCGCAGCGGCTGGCCGAGGAGCGGGACGTCTCCCTGGCCGACCTCGCGCTCGACCTCGGCTACGCCGACCAGGCCCACTTCGTGCGCGACTTCAAGTCCGTCGTCGGCCGGCCGCCCGCGGCGTACGCGCGGGGCGCCGACAGGTCTCAGCCGGGCCGGTCGGGCAGCGAGGCGCAGGCCGCGACGTAGAGCGGCACCACACCGTTCCAGCCGCCCACGTTCTCCTCGCGCCAGCTCGGGCCGCGGGCGCCCAGGCGCTCCCAGCCCCGGTGCTCGATGTCCACCCGCGTCGTCGCGTCGCCCCGGTCCACGAACCGGATCTCGACCTCCGTCGCGTCCGACCTGTCGGTCGCGATGTGCCACAGGTAGCCGAGGCGGTTGGGCGGCTCCCACACGGTCACCTCGCCCCAGTCCACCTCCAGGCCCGCCGGGGTCCGCTCGAAGATCCGGCCCCCGGGCCGGCCCTCGAACACCACCT
>VBJR01000421.1 GCA_005880175.1 Chloroflexota bacterium | reverse complement strand
CGGCCGATGTACGTCGGCCGCCCCGAGCGGCCCTGCTGCTGCTCGGTGAAGACGTTCTCCATCGGCCGGGAGGTCATCGCAGCCGCTCCGAGATCTCGCGCAGCGCCGCGTCCCGCTGCTCCGGTGTGAGCAGGCCCAGGTGCCAGGCCTGCGGCGCCTGCTCCATCATCGCGACCCCCCTCCCCTTCCGGGTCCGGGCCACGATGCACGTCGGCACCCCGGACTCTGGCGCCGGCAGCTCGTCGAGCACGTCCACCAGCGCCGCCACGTCGTGGCCGTCCACCTCGGCGGTCAGCCAGCCGAACGCCTCGAACCGGGCCGCGATGGGCTCGATGTTCATCGCCTGCGACGTCGGCCCGCCGCCCGAGAAGCCGTTGGCGTCCACGATCGCGACGACGTTGCCCAGCTCGTAGTGGCTGGCCGCCATCACCGCCTCCCAGACCTGGCCCTCCTGCAGCTCGCCGTCACCCGTGAGGACGAACGTGCGGAAGTCGCGGGCCTGGAGCCGGGCGGCCAGGCCCATGCCCACGCCGACCGAGAGGTTGTGGCCCAGCGAGCCGGAGCTGAAGTCCACGCCCGGGGCGGTGCGCATGTTCGGGTGGTCGTTCAGCGGGCTGCCCAGCGTTCCGAACCGGTCCAGCCACTCGGCCGGGAAGCAGCCCAGGTCGGCCAGGATCGGCCACCGGGCTGGCCGGGCCGCAGCCGCAGCGTGTGGTAGTAGAGCACCGCCAGGATCTCGGCGCACGAGAACGTGCTCGAGTAGTGACCGAGGCCGGCCCCGTCGATCAGCTGGATCGTCCGCTGGCGGACCCAGTCGGCCCGCCGCCGCAGGTCGTCCAGGTCGGCGGGACGGCTGCGCTCGAGAACCTCCAACTCCGTCACGCGGACCGCGTGCGGGCCTGGTGCGGACGGCAGTATCCGAGCTGCTCGCTGATGCGCGCGGCCGTGTCCACGATGACCGTCGCGTACCGGCGGCGGGCCGCGTCGCCCATCCGCGAGATCGGGCCCGCCACGCTGATGGCCGCGATCACGCGGCCGCCGTCGTCGTAGATCGGCGCCGCGACCGACGCCATCGACGTGCTGCTCTCGGCGATGTTCTCCGCGACGCCGCGCTCGCGCACGAGGGCCAGCTCGCCGCGCAGGCGGTCCGGATCCGTGATCGAGTGCGCGGTCCGGGCCAGCAGGCGCGTGTCCTCCAGCAGCCGGTTGAGCTCGACCTCCGGCAGCGCCGCGAGCAGGACCTTGCCGCACGCGCTGCAGTGGGCCGCGTTGCGGTGGCCGACGTAGTCCACCATGTGGCGCAGCGTGCGCAGGCTCTCGCGGCGCTCGATGTACACGACCTCGGTGCCGTCCAGCACGCCGACGTGCACCGTCTCGCCGGTCTGGGCGCGCAGGTCGTCGATGTACATCGCCACGGCCTCGTGCAGCTCGAAGTGGCTCGAGACGACCGTGCCCAGCTCGTACACCTTGATGCCCAGCCGGTAGCGCCCGGAGCGCGGGTTCAGCTCGATCAGGTGCTCGGCCGCCAGCGTGGTGAGCAGCCGGCGCGCCAGCTCGCTCACGCCGAGCTCGCGGTCGGTCGCGGAGAACGTGCACAACAGCCGGGCCGCCGCGCGTACGGAGGACAACAACTGGCCTGCCATCTGAGCAGCAGTATGGAATGCGCCCCAGGGGGCGTCAAAGCGACGTGTGCCGCCATGCGGAACGCCTCTGTTGCCACTTCGACCGGGGGTGGCCGATCCTCTCCTTTCGTTGGGGATCCTCAGGCTGTCGCACCTGGAGCTGCGGGCGCCGGACCTCGAGCTCGCAACGGCCTACTACGCCGAGGTGCTGGGACTCGTGGAGGTGGAGCGCGACGAGGGCGAGCACGTCCTCCTCAAGTGCTGGGACGAGCGCGACCACCACTCGCTGGACCTGCGCGGCCACCCGAGCCCCGGGCTGGAGCACGTCGCGTTCAAGGTCGAGCACGAGGCTGACCTGGATGAGCTGGAGGCCGCGGCGGAGCGGTACGGCTGCTCGGTCCGCCGGCTGCCGGCGGACGCGGAGCCAGGCCAGGGCCCGGCCGTGCGCATCCGGACCCCGTCCGGTCACGACGTCGAGCTCGTGCACGCGGTGGCCAAGACCGGCAGCCTGCTGCCCCGGGTCAACCCGCCGCCCGAGCCGCCCGGCCTGCTCGGCATCCACCCGCCGCGCCTTCCGGGTGACGGAGCGGCTGGTCACCGGCGCCGGCGCCCTGCTCGGCGCCTGGCTGGAGCGCTCCCACACGCCCCAGGACGTGGCGATCACGCGGGGCCCGAACGGCGGCCTCCACCACTTCGGCTTCTGGGTGGACGACTGGGACCAGCTCCGGCGGGCCGCCGACGTGCTCGCGTACAACGGCATCCACATCGAGAACGGGCCGACCCGGCACGGCGTCGCGCGCAGCCTGGCGATCCACTTCTTCGACCCGTTCGGCACGCGCAACGAGGTCTTCACGGGCGGCTACCGGCCCGACCCCGACGACGAGCCGACCACGTGGACCGAGGACGAGATCGGGCGGGCGTTCTTCCACTACCGGGGCCAGCTGGACCCGCGCTTCCTGGCGGCCCGCCGGTGAGCGAGCCCGTGGCGCCGTACCTCCAGCGCTACCGGGAGCGGGTGGCCGGCGCGAACGGCGCCGGCGGCGACGGCGGCGACGGCCGGACCCCGCTGGCGCTGCGCCAGCTGCACGCCGGCCGGGACGGCCGCGGGCCCGCGGCCCCGCACGCCGAGCCCACCCGCAGCCCCGAGATCGAGGCGGCGGCCCCGCTGCCCGACACCGACGGCTGCGTGGAGCTCCACCTGATCCGCCACGGCGAGACGCAGAGCTACCTCGCCGACGCCGGGCTGACCCCGCGCGGCACGTGGCAGTGCCGCCGCCTGGGCCAGGAGCTGGCCGCGGAGGTCCGGGACGGCGAGGCCGTGCGCATCCTCTGCGCCCCCACCGCCCGCGCCGCCCGGACGGCGGACCAGCTCCGCATCGGCCTGGAGGACGCGCTGGCGGCGTGCGGCCGGCGTGCGGACGTGCACGGCCCCGAGCCCGCCGAGCGGTTCCGCAACTTCCAGGTCTGGACGCCCGTCGGGCTGCTCGACCCCACCGGCGCGGCCGGCGAGTACCGCTCGATGCTCGGCCGCCAGGTCGCGTTCCAGCCCGGCGAGCGGCCGCTCTGGCAGCTCGAGCTGAGCCGGTTCTGGTTCCTGCAGGCGGGCGGCGGGGACCCGATCGAGTTCTGGCTCACCAACCCCCTGCTCGCGTTCGAGCCGCCGGCCGCCGTCGTGCGCCGCTTCTGGGCGGGCGCGGTCGAGCTCGCGCCGGCCCTCGGACGGCCCACCCGCGTCGTCTGCTGCACCCATTCCGGGCCCATGCGCGCGTTCGCGACGTGGGCGCTGGGGCACGACGCGGGCGAGCCCTTCAACACGGAGCAGGTACGCGTCCGGGTCTGGCCCCAGCAGGGCAGAGCCACGGTGACATACCGTGGACGGACGCAGGAGATCGTCGGTCCGCCGGCCGCAGACGGAGTGGCGTGGTGGGAGAGCTAGAGCAGACAGAGGAGGACCACATGGCAACGATTGCGCAGAAGCGCTTTCCCAGCCCATTCGCCGTACCGACACCAGAGGGCGCGGAGGGCTGGGAGAGCATGTACGCGCCCTACATCCTGTTCTCCGACGAGAACCGGGCGTGGGAGGAGGGCCTCTTCTGGTTCTACGACAGCCTGCACCGGCCCGAGGTCGAGATGCCGTTCGACACGATCACGCACGAGTCGTGGTTCCCCGCGGCCAGCGCCAACGTGTCCCGGATGTTCGCCGTCCCGGCCGGCAACGGCTACGCCAGCCGGATCCTGAACGGGCGGCTGTACATCACCCCGCTGGCCGCGAGCGACCAGGAGGCCGGGGAGCGCCTGCCGGTCTTCCTCGAGCGCGCGGGCCACTACTACGGGCACTGGGCCGAGCTCTA
>VBJR01000320.1 GCA_005880175.1 Chloroflexota bacterium | reverse complement strand
GGAACGTGATCGCGTAGAGGAACTCGCCCCACGCGATGAAGAAGATGATCGTCGCGGCGGTGGCGACGCCGTTGAGGGTGATCGGGAGCACGATGCGCCAGAAGACGCCCCAGGGCGAGGCGCCGTCCACGGTCCCGGCCTCCTCGACCTCGCGCGGGATGGCCAGGAAGAAGGGGCGCAGGATCAGGACGCAGAACGGGAGCAGCAGCGCGCTGTCGGCCAGGATCACGCCGAGCTGGGTGCCGAGCAGGTTCCAGCCGCCGAGGACCCGGTACAGCGGGATGAGCGAGGCCGGCTGGGGCGTGATCTGGAGGACGATCACCAGGCCGAGGCTGACGTTGACCAGCACGCCGCGCACCCGCGTCAGGGCGTATGCGGCCGGCGTGGCGAGGGCCAGGGTCAGGGCGGTCGTGCCGGCGGCGATGATCGCGGAGTTGACGCAGGCCTGGAGCAGGTCGCTGTCGAGGATCGCGCGGTAGGTGTCGAACGTCGGCTGGAAGAGCAGGCCGGCCTCGTTGCTGAAGATCTCGGTCTCGGTCTTGAGCGAGGTGGCGACCAGCCAGAGGAACGGCAGCCCGTAGAGGAGCAGCAGCAGGGCCGTCCCGGCGCGGGAGATCCAGCCCCGGCGCAGGGACCCGGTCATCCGCGCTCCTCCCGCCCCACCTGGCGGATGTAGATCACGGCCAGGACCAGCACGACCAGGACGGTGACCAGCGCGACCGCCGCGCCGTCGCTGTACTTGTACAGCTCGAAGGCCAGCCGGTAGCTCAGGAACGGCAGCGTGGTGCTGGCGGTGCCCGGGCCGCCGAAGGTCATGATGTAGATGAAGTCGAAGCTCTTGAACGCGTAGACGAGGCTGACCACCGCGAGCACCAGGGTGCAGGGCCGGAGCAGGGGCAGCACGATGTACCGCAGCACCTGCCACGGCCGCGCCCCGTCCACGTCGGCGGAGGCCAGCACGTCCTTCGGCAGGTCCAGCAGCGCGGCCCGGTAGACCAGGGTCGCGAACGGGACGGCCACCCAGGCGTTGACCAGGGCCACCGAGACCAGCGGCAGCCGGTTGTCCACCAGCCAGTAGACGGGCGCGACGTGGAAGAGGCCCAGGACCGTGTCCACCATCCCCCGCTTGTCCAGCAGGAACCGCCACGCCGTGCCGTTGATCAGCCCGGGCAGCGCCCAGCCGAACACCATCAGCGCCAGCGTGAAGCCGGCGATCCGGCCGCCCCGCCACAGCATCACCGCCGAGGCCAGGCCGCCGACCAGGCCCACGCCGACGACCAGGGTCACGTAGATCACCGTGTCCAGCGCCGCCTCGCGGAAGTCGGCCGTCGCGGCCACGGCCTGGAGGCCGCTCGCGCCGACGAACGGCCAGTCGTGGAAGATGTTCGCGGCCGTCACCTGGCTGACGCTCATGTGCACCAGCTCGACGAACGGGTAGGCGGCGAGCGTGGCCAGGAACAGCGCCGCCGGCAGCAGGAAGAGCCACTCCGCCCGGACGCGGAGCGGGCGGCGCCGGGAGCGCGGGACGGTCCGCCGGACCGTCCCGCGCGCGAACGTCTCCCTCACTTGTGGTAGTTCGCCTTCACGCCCTCCGCCGTGTCCTTCGCGGCCTGCGACGCCGACTTCTGGCCGGCGATCACCGCGCTCCAGTTCTGCGCCACCACCGCCTGGGCCGCGATCGCGGCGCCCCCCTCCGGCGGGTACTCGGAGCCGCGGTTCTTGACCTCCTGTACGTACGGGTCCAGCAGCGGGTTGCTGGTCACGTCCGGCAGCGTGCTCATGTCGTGCCGGGCCGGGATGCCGCCCGACTCCGAGAGCGTGATCAGCAGGCCCGTCTTGCTGAGCAGCGTCTCCTGCATGTACGCCCAGGCCAGGTCCGGCACCTTCGTGAAGGCGCCGATCCAGAGCGCCTCACCGCCCAGGAACAGGCCCCCGGTCTTGGGCCCGGTGGGCAGCTGCGCCGTGCCGTACTTGAACTTGCTGCCGATCTGGCGCGAGGCCGGGCCGATGTTCCAGTTGCCGTTCTCCATGAACGCGACGTCGCCGACGGCCCAGCGCGTGAACGTCTCGGCCTGGCCCCAGCTCACGGCCTCCTTGGGCAGGTACCCCTTGCGCGCCCACTCGTCCACGAGCGAGAACGCCTGCTGGATCGCGTTCTGGTCCGGGTTCGGGTAGCTGAAGCCGAAGCCGGAGAGCCAGGGCCACGCCGTCCAGTCGCCCTGGTCCGTCGGCTGGCCCGTCATGGCGATCGGCGTGTACTTCTTGCCGCTGGAGGCGATCCTGGCGAACGTCGCCGTAACGTCCTCTACCGTCTTCGGCGGCTGGACGCCGACGTCGTCGAGGATGTCCTTGTTGTACCAGAGGCCGGTCAGGTTCACGTAGCCCTTGACACCGTACAGCTGGTTCTTGAACCTGGTCAGCACGCCGTCGGGGAACTGGGCCCTGTCGACGAACCCCTGCCAGTAGCTCTCCGCGCTCTTGAACACGCCGGCCTGGTACATCGCGCTCACCTCGTTGCCGCCGTAGATGAACACGTCCGGCCCGCTCTTCGCCGCGGCCGCCGCGATCGCCCGCTTCGGCATCTCGCTGAACTCGACGTACTGGAGCTTGACGTCCACCTTCGGGTACTTCCTGGTGAACAGCGCGGTGTAGTCCTGGACCGTCTTCACGTCCTGCTGGGACGAGTAGTGCCAGACGGTCAGCGCGCCCGTCGTGTTCGGGTCCGGCGCGTGCCCGCTCGACGACGCCGGTGACGAGCCGCCGCACGCCGCAATGAACTCGGCGAGGCCGCCGGCGAGCGTCAGCGAGCCCGCCCCGACCGCGGCCCGCTGCAGGAGCTCGCGCCGGCTCAGGAACCTCGATCCTTCTGCGCCCATCGCTTCTTCTCTCCCCGTCGAACGTTCGGAAATCGATTAACAGAAATCGTTATCATCCTAGGCTGACAGCGGAATGCCGGTCAAGTCGGGTTTGCGCACGGAGGTCGCGGAATGAGGCGAGCGGAGGGGGCGAGCAAGGTCACCGGCCGGCTGGAGTTCACGGAGGACCAGACCATGCTCGGCCTCACCCACGTGGGCCTGGTCGTCAGCTTCGTGCCCAGCGCGGACATCCGGTCGGTGGACGCCAGCCGGGCGCTCGCCCTGCCCGGGGTGGTCGCCGTGCTCACCGCCCGCGACCTCGGCCTGACCGAGGAGGGGCCGGACGCACCGCTCGCGAACGGGCGCGTCTGCCACGTCGGCCAGCCCGTCGCCGCGGTCATCGCGGAGACGCCGCAGGCCGCGAGCGACGGCGCCGAGCTGGTCGAGGTCGAGTACGACGCGCTGCCGGCGGTGACGGAGGTGGCCGAGGCGCTGGGCGACGGCGCCCCGCGCGTGCTGCCCGAGTCGGCGGCCGCCAGCGAGGAGGCCTCCGCCCACGGCGCGGGCGGCGGCCCGGCCGCGGACGGCGGCGAGGCCCAGCCCCGCAACGTGACGTCGCGCGTCGAGGTCCGGCGCGGCGACGTGGACGCGGCGCTGGCGGCCTCGGACGTCGTCGTGGCCGGGACGTACCGGATGGCCCGGGTCCACCACGCGTTCCTGGAGCCGCACGTGGTCACCGCGGCGCCCACCGCGGACGGCGGCGTCACCGTGTGGTCGCCGACCCAGGGCACCGGCGCCGTCCAGGGCTCGGTGGCGATGTCGCTCGGCGTCTCCCCCGCCCAGGTGCGGGTGGTGTCCATGCCGGTCGGCGGCGGCTTCGGCGGCAAGATCGTGATGCTGGAGCCGCTGGTCGCCCACCTGGCGCGGACGGTGCGCCGGCCGGTGCGGCTGGCGCTGACCCGGAACCTGGAGTTCCTGGTCGGCCGCCCGGCCCCGGCCTCCGAGGTCACGATCGAGGTCGGCGCCACGCGCGAGGGCGACCTGACGGGCATCCGCGGCGAGGTCACGTTCGACAACGGCGCCAACGCCGGCTGGCACGCCGGCATCACGTGCGAGCTGCTGGTCTCGACGTACCGGGTCCCCAACGCGCACCTGGTCGGGCGCGAGGTGGCCACGCACAAGCTGCCGGCCACGTCGTACCGGGCGCCGGGCGCGCCGCAGGCGTACTTCGCGCTGGAGTCGTGCCTCGACGAGGTGGCCCGGCGGCTGGAGATGGACCCGATCGAGCTCCGGCTCCGCAACGCGTCCCGGGAGGGCGACCCGCGCGGCGACGGCAGCCCGTGGCCCCGCATCGGCCTGACGGAGTGCCTGGAGCGCGCGCGCGTCCATCCCGCGTACACGGCGCCGCGCGAGGCGGGCGAGGGCGTCGGCGTGGCCGTCGGCTCCTGGATCGGGGGGTACGGTCCGGCCGCCGCGGCATGCCGGCTGGAGAGCGACGGCACCCTGTCCGTCCACCTGGGCTCGGTGGACATCAGCGGCAGCGACACCGGCTTCATCGCGCTGGCCGCGGAGACGATGGGCGTGTCCCCGGACGACGTGCGCGTGCTGAAGGGCGACACGGCGACGGCCCCGGCCGCCCCGATGTCGGCGGGCAGCGCGATCACGTACAGCGTGGGCACGGCGGTCATCCGGGCGGTGCTGGAGGCGCGCCGGCAGATCCTGGACATCGCGGCGGCGCGTCTGGAGGCGTCGCCCGAGGACCTGGAGGTGGCGGGCGACGAGGTGCACGTGAAGGGGGCGGCGTTCCGCAGCGTCACGCTGCGGGAGATCGCGGCGGCGTCGGCCCAGGGCTACGGGCCGGTGCACGGGGTGGGGCGCTCGGCGCCGACCGCGCCGGGGCCGATGTTCGCGGTCCACGTGGCGCGGGCGCGGGTGGACGAGCAGACCGGTGGGCTGCTGGTCAGCCGGTACGCGGCTATCCACGACGTGGGCCACGCCCTGAACCTGGCCGACGTGGAGGGGCAGGTGCACGGGGGGATCGTCCAGGGCCTGGGCCGGGCGCTGGGCGAGGAGATCGTGCACGACGCGTCCGGCCAGCCCCGGACCGCGACGTTCGCGGACTACGTGCTGCCGACGGCGGACCTGGTCCCGGGGATCGAGGTGGAGATCGTGGAGGTCCCGTCCGAGCAGGGCCCGAAGGGCGCCCGGGGCGTGGGCGAGCCGCCGGCGGTGCCGGTCCTGGCGGCGGTGGGCAACGCGGTGCGGGACGTCACGGGCCGCCGCCTGACGAGCGCCCCGTTCCAGCTGGAAGCGGTCGCCGCGACGATGACGGTGCCGGCGGCGCGCCAGAGCTCCGACGGCGGGCGGACAGGTTCGTGACCATCGATCCGGCCGCGTTGCGGACGTTCCTCGAGGCGCGGCGATCGACCTCGCCGAAGGTCAGCGTGCTGCCGTGACCAGCCGCTCCCGCAGGCGCTCCCGCAGGCGCTCCAGCGTCGCCGCGTTCACCCCCGCCCGCAGCAGGTACCCCTCCGCGCCGCCGTAGGCGGTGTCCAGGTGGGCCAGCAGGCCCGGCACCACCCCGCGGGCCGCCTCCACGTCCCGCCACGGCGCCGCCTCGTTCTCCAGGCTCAGCAGGTAGTCCGCGCCGATCAGCTCCCCCGGCACCGACGCGAGCGCCAGCAGCAGCGCCGCCACCGTCCCCGTTCGGCCAGTGCCGGAGTGGCAGTGGAAGATCACCCCGTCCGGCGCGTCCACGATCTCCCGAACGATCGGGGCGACCTGGCCCAGCGCGGCGTCCAGCGCCCGCTCGTAGCCGCCGTCCAGCGCCACCGGCAGCGGGAAGTCGGCGGGCAGCAGCGGCAGCGCCGCCACCCGCGGGCCGGCGTCGCCGAACGGGAGCGGATCGCGCCGGCGCAGCGGGCCGTCCCGCAGGTCGATCACCGTCGTCACGCCCGCCGCCTGGACCGCCCCCACGCCGGCAGCGGACGGCCGCGCCAGCGTGTCCGACCGGAACAGCCACCCCGACCGGGTGAACCCGCCCGCCGCCGGCAGGCCGCCCAGGTCCCGCGCGTTGACGCACTCCGGCCAGCGCACCCGGCGGTCCACCGCAGTCAGCCGCCGGCGGCTCGCAGCCGCTCCGCGGCCACCTCCGGGAGGATGTCGTTGATGAACACCCCGCCGGCGGTCTCGCTGCCGGCCAGGTACTTCAGCTTCTCCCGCGCCCGGCGCGGTGACGTCAGCTCGAAGTGGAGGTGGGCCAGCGTCCGGTCCTCCTCGACCGGCGCCTGCTGGCACGCCAGCACGTAGGGCATCGGGTCGCCGAACAGGGCGTCGAACCGGCGCAGGACGTCGGCCAGCAGCGCGGCCAGGCCGTCCCGCTCCGGCTCCCGCAGCGCCGGCAGGTCGGGCACGTGCGCCAGCGGGTACAGGTGGACCTCGTACGGCCAGCGCGCGGCCGACGGCACGAACGCCGCCCAGCCCGGCGCCGTCGCCACCACCCGCTCCCGGGCCGCCACCTCGCCGGCCGCGACCGCGCAGAACAGGCAGCCCCCGCCCCGCTCCCGGTGGCGGCGCGCCGACGCCAGCTTGCGGGCCATGCGCGGCGTCACGAACGGGTACGCGTAGATCTGGCCGTGCGGGTGCGACAGCGTCACGCCGATCTGCTCGCCGCGGTTCTCGAACGGCATCACCTGCTCGACGCCGGGCAGGCGCGACAGCTCCGCGGTGCGGTCGGCCCAGACGTCCACGATCGTGCGCAGCCGGCGCTGACCGAGGTGGCCGAGCGCGCCGTCGTGCTGCGACGTGAAGCACACCACCTCGCAGCGGCCCAGGCCCGGCCGCCGGGCCGCCAGGGCCATCAGCGTCGCGTCGGTGACGCACGGGTCCGCGGCCAGCGAGGGGAAGCGGTTCTCGAACACGACCACGTCGTAGTCGGACGCAGCGCACCTCGGACTCGACGGCCACCGCCTCCAGCTCGCGGCGGTCGTACGTGTCGCGGACCACGCCGTCGGTCTCGTCGTAATAGATCAGGCCGCGGCCGTCGGCCAGGCGGACCGCGGTCTTCCTCACGCCGTTCGCACGATCGCGACGCCGCGCGGCCCGAGCCGGAGCCGATCCGACTCGAGCGCCCGGCCCGTGATCAGCTCCATGCACCCTGAGGGTACGGGAACGTCCACGCCCTCAACACCGTGGTTGAGCAGGAACAGCAGGTCGCCGCGCCGAACCGCCTCCACCCCGTCCGGCACCGCGGCGGCCGGCGCCACCCCCGCCTCCTCGCAGGCCCGGCGCAGGATCCGGGCCGCCGCCTCCGGCTCGGGCGCCGTCCCCACGTACCAGGCCACGCCGCGGCCGAACGCGTTGCGCAGCACGGCCGGCCCGCCGTCCGCGAACGCGGCCACCACCTCCGCCCCCAGCGGGGTGATCAGCTCGCTCCACGCGCGCGCCCGGCCGTCGCCGCCCTCGGCGAAGCGCAGCGTGACCACCTCGTCCGTGGCGAGCGGGGCGAAGTCCTCGACGCGGAGGCCGAGCAGGTCCCGGAACGCCCCCGGGTAGCCGCCCAGCCGGACGTGGTCGCACTCGTCCACGAGGCCGCTGAAGAAGCCCACGACCAGCGTCCCGCCGTCCGCGACGAACCGGCGCAGGTTCGCGGCCCCCTCGTCGCCGACCAGGTACAGGTTGGGCACGACCACCAGCCGGTATCCCGCCAGGTCGCCGCCCGGCGCCACGAAGTCCGTGGTCACGCCGGCGCGGTGGAGCGGCTCGTACCACGCCTCGACCCGGTCCAGCAGCCGCACCTCGGCCGACGGCTTGGACGGCAGCTCCAGCGCCCACCAGCTCTCCCAGTCGAGCACGATCGCGACCTCGGCGCCGACCCGCGTGTCGCGGACCGCGTCCAGGCGGCGCAGCTCGGCGCCCAGGCGGACCACCTCGTGCCAGGCGGGCGAGGCGTCCACCGGGCCGTGCGGGACCATCGCGCTGTGCCACTTCTCGGCGCCCGCCCGCGACTGCCGCCACTGGAAGAAGAGGACGCCGTCCGCGCCGCGCGCGATCGCCTGGTAGCTCCACAGGCGCATCTGGCCGGGCGCCTTGGCCGCGTTCCGGGGCCGCCAGTTGACGCGGTTCGGCGTCTGCTCCATCAGGATCCAGGGCCGGCCCCCGCCGAGCGAGCGCATCAGGTCGCCGACCATCGCCGCCCGCACGGGGGCCCGCGGGTCGTGCGGGTCCGGGTACGAGTCGTTGCTGACCACGTCCTCCCGGGCCGCCCACTTCCAGTAGTCGAGCGGCTCGAAGAAGCCCATGAAGTTGGTGGTCACCGGGATCTCCGGGCTGCGCTCGGCCAGGACCGCGCGCTCCAGCTCGTAGCACTCGAGCAGCGCGTCGGACGAGAAGCGCCGGAAGTCCAGCACCTGGGTCGGGTTGGGGAACGTCGGCGCGCGCCGCGGCGGCAGCACCTCCTCCCAGGCCGAGTACCGCTGCGACCAGAACGCCGTGCCCCACGCCTCGTTCAGCGCGTCCAGCGTCTCGTAGCGCCGCTGGAGCCACGCCCGGAACGCGGCCGCCGACTCGTCGCACCAGCACGCGGGCACGTGGCACCCGTACTCGTTGTTGACGTGCCAGAGCACCACGGCGGGGTGCGACCCGTAGCGATCGGCCAGGGCCGTCACCAGCCGCCGCGCCGCCTCGCGGTACGCCGGGCTGCTCGGGCAGTAGTGCTGCCGGCCGCCCGGCCACAGCCGGGTGCCGTCCGCCAGGACCGGCAGGATCTCCGGATGGAGCCGCGACAGCCAGGGCGGCGGCGAGGCAGTCGCCGTCGCCAGGTCCACGCCGATCCCGGCCCCGTGGAGCAGCTCGAGCAGGCGGTCCAGCCAGCCGAAGTCGAACTCGCCGGGCGCGGGCTCCAGCCGCGACCAGCCGAACACGGCGACGGTGACGAGGTTGACGCCGGCCTCGCCCATGAGGCGGACGTCCTCCTCCCAGACCGCCTCCGGCCACTGCTCGGGGTTGTAGTCGCCCCCGTACGCGAGGTGCGGCAGCCGCAGGCGGGTCACCGGGCGACCAGCACCGCCACCCCGAGCTCGCGGATCGCCTCCAGCTGCCGCGCGTCGGCGCCGGCGTCGGTGATCAGCGTCGAGATGCGGTCCACCGGCACGGTCTGGCACATGGTGTCGTGGCCCACCTTCGTGTGGTCCACCAGCACCACCGTCTGCTGCGCGGCCGCCGCGAGGGCCCGGTCGGCGGCGGCCACCAGCGGGCTGGGGGTGCTCAGGCCCCGCTCGGCGGTCAGCCCGTTGCCCGAGAGGAACGCCTGGGACGCGCGCAGCGTCCGGACCGACTCCTCTGTCGCCGGCCCCACCAGCGCGTGGATCGGGCGCCGGAGCGTGCCCCCGGTCACGATCACCTCCACGTGGCTGGCCGGCATCAGCGCCTCGGCGACCAGGAGCGAGTTCGTCACGACCGTCAGCTCCGGGAAGTCGACGAGGAGGCGGGCCAGGGCCTGCGTCGTGGTGCCGGGGCCGAGCACGATCGAGTCCCCGGGCCGGATCATGCTCGCCGCCAGCCGGGCGATCGCCGCCTTCTCCTCCGCGGCCTGGTGGGCCTTCTCCGAGTAGGAGGGCTCGTGCGCCAGCCCGCCGGGCAGGATCGCGCCCCCGTGCGTGCGGACGACCAGGCCCTCCTCGGCCATCACCCGGAGGTCGCGCCGGAGCGTGATCTCGGACGCGCCCAGCGCCTCCGCCATCTCGGTCACGGACACGACGCCCTTCGATCGGATGCTCTCCGCGATCCGCTTCCTCCGTTCGGCCGCCAGCATCGGCCGAAATGGTAACGGATGATCTGATTCCGAACAAGATCGAACATTTCTTATTGACAGAAGCGACCGAAGTTGTATCTTTTCGCTCCAGAACGACCCGACCGGTCATCTGCGACCCACGGAGAAGAGGAGAGGATCTATGGGCTACCTGGACCTGACCAGGCGCGACGTCCTGAGGATCGGCGGCTACGCCAGCGTCGCAGCCTTCCTGGCCGCATGCTCGCGCGGCACCAGCGGTGGCAGCGCATCCACCTCCTCGGGGCCGGGCACGGTCTCCGTGGGGAGCAACCAGTCCGACACCAGCGCGACCGGGGGCCCGCGCAAGGGCATGGCGGACGTGACCGCCGCGTACCAGCAGGCGACCGGCGACACCCTCAAGGTCAACACGGTCGACCACGGGACGTTCCAGGACCAGATCAGCTCGTACCTCCAGGGCACGCCCGAGGACACGTTCACCTGGTTCTCGGGGCACCGCATGCGCTTCTTCGCCGCCCAGGGCCTCGCCACGCCGATCGACGACGTCTGGAGCAAGGTGAAGGGCAACTTCACGAGCGCCTTCGCCGAGGCCGTGAAGGCCGACGACGGCCACGTCTACGGCGTCCCGGTGGACTACTACCCGTGGGCGGTCTTCTACCGGAAGAGCGTGTTCCAGCAGCACAACTACCAGATCCCGACCAACTGGGACGACTTCAAGGCGCTCTGCGCCCAGATGAAGAAGGACGGCCTCACGCCGATCGCGATGGCCGACAAGGACGGCTGGCCCGCGCAGGGCACGTTCGACATCCTGAACCTGAGGCTCAATGGCTACGAGTTCCACGTCAACCTGCTCAACGGCAAGCAGAAGTGGACGGACTCGAAGGTCACGAACGTCTTCAAGAAGTGGGCGGAGATCACGCAGTACTACAACGAGGGCGTGGCCGGCATGACGTGGCAGCAGGGCGCCGACCTGCTGATCCAGAAGAAGGCGGGGATGATGCTGCTCGGCCTGTTCGTGTCGCAGCAGTTCCAGGCCAGCGACGTCAGCGACCTCGACTTCTTCCCGTTCCCGGACCTGGGCACGCAGTACGACGCCGAGAAGGCGCTCGACGCCCCGATCGACGTCATGATGATGAGCA
>VBJR01000319.1 GCA_005880175.1 Chloroflexota bacterium | reverse complement strand
CGGCTGGACAACATCCGGGAGCGGCTGCGCGACCTGGACGCCACGTGGGACTGCACGCGCTGCCGGCCCGAGGACGTCAGCGAGTACTTCCGCCTGGAGGACCGCCTGCGCGCGATCCGGATCGAGATCCGGCGCCTGCGCCGGGAGGCGGTGCCGGTGCCCCGGCGGGGCCGGGGCAAGGGCGGGTTCAAGGGCCGCCCCCACGGCGCCGCCGGCCGCCAGCTGCACCAGCTGGAGGAAGAGCGCAAGCAGGTCCAGGCCCGCCAGCGCAAGCTGCCGGTCGTCCGCTGCCCGCAGTTCACGGAGCACCTGGCCGCGTACGGCGAGCGCCGGAACCTCGAGCGCGAGCTGCGGGACAGCGAGCGCGTCATCAGGGAGCAGGCCGACGAGTACCAGCGCAAGCTGCGCCGCCTGTGCCGGATCCTGACCGAGACCGGGTTCCTGAAGGACGACAAGCCGACTGACAAGGGCCTGCTCGCCGCCCGCGTGTACGGTGAGAACACCCTTCTGGTAACCGAGGCCGTGTGGAACGGCTGGCTGGACGGGCTGGTGCCCGCCGACCTGTGTGCCTCGCTGGCCATGCTGGCGACGGAGGACCGGGGCCGGGACCGCGGCCCGCGCCAGGTGCGCCGGTACCCGACGCCGGCGGTGGGCCAGACGGCGCGCCTGCTCCGCGCCCTGTACTTCCGGTTCGCGGACCTGGAGCAGGACCTCGACGAGCCCAACCTGCGGCCCCCCGCGTACGACTACATCGACTTCGCGCACCGCTGGGCCTCGGGCGAGGCGATGGACGCGATCCCGCTCCCGCCCAACGTGGACATCGGCGACGCGATCAAGGCGATGAAGGGCCTGTACTCGATGCTCAGGCAGCTCGAGTTCGCGCTCCGCCAGGCCAAGCTGCCGCTGCACGGATCCATCCGCGAGGCGGTGCAGGCGATGGAGCGCGACGTGATCAAGCGCACCTAACTCCCCTCCCCGCGTAGTGTGCGATTGACGGACCGTACACGCGCGGATAGGCTGTGGCCGTCGAGAAGAGGTCCCGACCGAGAGGAGGAAGAAGCATGACGGTTCCCCTGCCCGCACGGCGGAGTCTCGCCGTGCCCGCGCGCCGAGGCGACGACGGGAACGACTGACTGACATCCCTTCCCCCACAGACCACCCTCCCCCGCGTGAGGGGGGGTTGGTGGGTGGGGGACACTGATCGCGAAGAGAGGGAGGAGGGTGCTTGGGGATGACCGTCCGACCGTACGTAGGCATCCCCGCTGGGCGTTCGCCCGGGAGTGGTCGCGTATGCACGTACTCCGTCAGCTCCGCGTCGCCATAGCCGGCCTGATCGGCACGCTGGCCCTGGCGATCGGTTCGCCGGCCGCGCCGCTCGCGCCGGCGTTCGCCGTCCACCCGATGCCGACGATCGGCGGGCAGACGCTCGCCGACACGCTCACGCCGCCCACCACGGCGACGTGCCGCGCCACGTTCGGCATCCCGTGCTACCAGCCGTTCCAGATCCAGAAGGCGTACGACCTGGCGCCTCTGTTCGGCCGCGGGATCGACGGCCGCGGCCGGACCATCGTCATCGTGGACGCCTTCGGCTCGCCCACCATCCAGGACGACCTCAAGACCTTCGACCAGACGTTCGGGCTCCCGGACCCGCCGTCGTTCCAGGTCATCCAGCCGGTCGGCGCCGTGCCGGCCTTCCCGCAGGACCCGTTCGGCGTCTCTGACCGCCTGGGCTGGGCCGGCGAGACCACGCTCGACGTCGAGTGGGCGCACGTGATCGCGCCCGCGGCCAACATCGTGCTGGTCGAGACCCCCGTGTCCGAGACCGAGGGCGTGCAGGGCTTGGCGCCACGGAGCAGACGTTCCCGAACGCCGCCACGATCCGCGGCCTGCGCGGCGCCGTCATCAACGCCGCCCTCCACCACGTCACCATGCTGGCCTCGTCCGGCGACGACGGCGCCGGCGCGCTGAAGTCGGACCTGTCCTGCTGCTTCCCGTTCCGGGCCGTCATCTGGCCGTCGTCCGACCCGCTGGTGACCTCCACCGGCGGCACCCAGCTGAACCTGGACGACGCCGGCAACCGCCTCTCGCCGGACATCGTCTGGAACGGCGCCGGCGGCGGCGTCTCCACGGTCTTCGGCCGGCCCCTCTTCCAGCGCGGCGTCCGCCAGGCGGTGGGCGGCCAGCGGGGAATCCCCGACATCAGCATGAGCTCGGCGGTGAGCGGGGCCGTGATCACGTTCACCAGCTATCCGAACCCGAACGGCCCGAATCCGACGGCGCCGAACCCCCGCTTCCACCTGGTCGCGGGCACCAGCGAGGCCAGCCCGCTGTTCGCTGGCATCGTGGCGCTGGCCGACCAGACCGCGCACCACCGGCTGGGCTTCCTCAACGACCGGCTGTACCAGATGGGCGCGCGCCACGCGTCCGGCATCGTCGACGTGACGACCGGCAGCAACCCCATCACGTTCTGCAACGCCGGCTGCGGCACCCCGCAGGAGCAGGACGTCACGATCCCTGGCTTCACCGCCACGACCGGGTACGACCTGGCGAGCGGCTGGGGCACGATCGACGCGGCCCGCTTCGTCGAGCAGCTGGCCCGCGGCGACGACGACCGGGACTGACGTACTTCCGAGCCCCTCCCCGCGAGGGAGGGGCTCGGAACCTCCCTACGCCGGCGCGGCCTCCCCGAGCGCCGAGCGCAGCTCGCTCGCCGCCTCGTCCCCATGCCCGCGTACCGGGTGACGCGTACCGGCACCCCCGCCGCGCGCAGCTGCTCGCCGTACGCCTCGCCCTGGTCGCGCAGCGGGTCGTACTCCGCCGTCTGGACCAGCGCCGGCGCCACTCCCGCGTGGCTCGCGGCGGCCGCGGGCGACATCCGCCAGTCGTCCACGTCCCCCGGTGACGCGACGTAGTGGCTGAAGAACCACTCCATGTCGCGCACCTCGAGGAAGTAGCCCTCGGCGTTCTCCCGGTACGACGGCCAGTCGTGCGGCCGCATGTCCGTCACCGGGTAGATCAGGTACTGGAACGCGATCCGGGGCCCGCCGGCGTCCCGGGCCCGCAGCGCGACCACGGCCGCCAGGTTGCCGCCGGCGCTGTCGCCGGCCACCACGACGCGCTCCGGGTCGGCGCCCAGCTCGGCCGCGTGCGCCGCCGCCCAGACCGTGGCCGCCCAGGCGTCATCGGCCGCCGCGGGGAAGCGGTGCTCCGGGCCCAGCCGGTACTCGACCGACAGGACCGCGCAGCCGGAGCGGTTGGCCAGCGCCCGGCAGACCGGGTCGTGCCCCTCGATGCTGCCGATCGTCCACCGGTACAGGCGGACCGGGATGTCGCCCCCCGGCCCGGGTATGACGCGGTCCTCGACCACGGCGACCGGCTCGCCGGGCGGCCGCTCCATCTCGCCGAACAGCGCCCGCGCCTGCTCGACGCCGAGCGCCGCGAAGCCCGGGAAGCCCATCTCCCTGAACTGGCCGAGGATGAACTCGACCTGGGGGTCGAGGGGCATCAGGAGGGCCGCTCACGCGACGCGGGCGCATCGCTTCGGTCCAGCAGCCGGCGGACGCCCCACTTCACCACGTCGTAGCCGATGACCACGACCAGGATGATCGGCACCAGCAGCCACGGCTGATCCTCGAACAGGCCCATTCCTACACCTCCCTCTCACGAACCACGGGATCGGTCGCGTCGGCCGCCGCGGCGACGGCCGTCGTGGGCGCCGGGCTCGGCCGCGGCGCCAGCGCGGGCGCCGCCGCCCGCCGGACGAGGTCGTTGAACTCCTCGACCTGGCCCTCCAGGATCGCGTCCAGCCGGCCGATCGCGCCGTCCAGCCGCTGGCCGAGCTCCGCCGCGAGGGCGACCGACGCGTCCGTCGGGCGCGCCGGGAAGCTCGCGTGCTGGAGCAGGACCCGGAACTTGCCGTCCAGCCGGTCCGGGTTGCTCAGACGGCCGCTGCCCTTCGGGTCCACCTGGACCAGCTCCTTCTCGACCTCGCCCAGCGCCTCGCTCACCGACCGGGACGCGGCGCCGACCTCCTCGCCGGCGTCCGTCCAGTGGCCGGCCTGCCGCTTCAGCTCGCGGATCGTGTTGACGGCCTCGTTCACGTCGGAGAGCCGCCTCCAGAGCCGCACGGCGTGCTGGTACTGGGCGTCCAGGTCCTCCTGCGTGGCCCCGTTGCGCGGATCCTTGGCGACCTCGAAGGACGCGGTCCGGCTCTCGCCGCCGACCTCCAGCCGGACCTGGTACCGGCCGGGCGGGACGACCGGGCCCTGCGCCTGCGCCCACGGGCCCTCCTCCTTGGGCGGATCGATGCGGATCAGCGCCGGCGGGGCGTCTCGCCCTCGTCGCGCGGCCCGGCGCTCACGGTCCGGATCTCCTGGCCGGCCGCGTCCAGGAACGTCAGCCGGACCTCGTGCTCGCCGGGGTCGCGCAGCACGTACAGCACGGTCACGCCGCCGGGCCGGTTCTCGCCCGCGTCCACGAGCACCGTGTCCCGGCTCTCCTCGCCCGGCCGCGGCCGGGCCTCGGCCGGGACGACGACCGCGCCGATGTACCGGTAGGCGCGGGCCGAGCCCGGCGCGTTGACGAACCCCATGCGCGAGGGGAGCTGGACCGTCCGCCGCGGCTCGTACAGGTGGACGGCGGCGCCCTCGTGCGCCGCCTGGTGCTGGCGCACCGCCGGCAGGTCGTCCAGCACCCAGATCGACCGGCCGTGCGTGGCGGCCACCAGGTCGTCGCCCTTGACGACCAGGTCGTGGATCGGGACGACCGGCAGGGTGCCGCGCAGGGAGCGCCACGAGCCGCCGGCGTCGAACGAGACGTACACGCCGGCCTCGGTGCCGCAGTAGAGCAGGTCGCGGCGCTCGGGGTCCTCGCGGATCACGCGGCAGAACTCGGCCTCGGGCAGCCCGGCGTCGAGCCGCTCCCACGTCGCGCCGTGGTCGCGGGTGCGCCACAGGTACGGCCGGAAGTCGTCCAGCTTGTGCCGCTCGGCCGCGACGTACGCGGTGCCGGCGTCGTGCGGCGACGCCTCGACGATGCTGACCAGCGCCCACTCGGGCATGTCCGGCGGCGTCACGTCGGTCCATGTCTGGCCGCCGTCGCGCGTGACGTGGACGAGGCCGTCGTCGGTCCCGGCCCACAGCAGCCCCGGCTGGAGCAAAGACTCGGCCAGCGCGAACACCGTGCAGTAGTACTCGGCGCCGGTGTTGTCGGCCGTGAGGTCGCCGCCCGAGCTGGTCAGCTTCTCGGCGTCGGCCCGCGTCAGGTCCGGGCTGATCGGGGTCCAGCTCTGCCCGTCGTCGGCGGAACGGAACACCCGGTTCCCGGCCTGGTAGAGCACGTTCGGGTCGTGCGGCGAGAGCATGATCGGCGCCGTCCAGTTGAAGCGGTGCCGCGCCTCGACGGCCCCCGCGCCGATGCTGGACTCCGGCCAGACGTGGACGGGCCGCGACGAGCGCGTCCGGTGGTCGTAGCGCGTGATCGTGCCCAGGTAGTTGCCGGCGAACACCACGTCGGGGTCGTCGGGACGCACGGCGATGTAGCCGCTCTCGCCGCCGCCGACGTCGTAGAGGTCCACCTGGGTGATCGCGCCGAGCTCGGAGTGGCTGGGCAGCGAGATCGTCGTGTTGTCCTGCTGCGCGGCGTACACGCGATACGGGTCGCGGCTGTCCGTCGTCACGTGGTAGAGCTCGGCCGTCGGCTGGTTGAAGCAGCTCGACCAGCTGGCGCCGCCGTCGTAGCTGACGTTGGCGCCGCCGTCGCTGCCCAGGATCAGCCGGCGGGGATCGACCGGGTCGAACCACAGGTCGTGGGCGTCGCCGTGCGGCACCGGGACGCTCGCGAACGTGCGGCCGCCGTCCACGGACCGCCAGACGTCCATGTCCAGCGCCCAGACCGTGTCGGGGTCCGTCGGGTCGGCGAAGACGTGCTGGTAGTACCAGGCGCGGTGGCGCAGCTCCGGCTGCTCGGACAGCCGCTCCCAGTGCTCGCCGTGATCGTCGGACCGGAACATGGCGCCGTCCTCGGCCTCGACCAGCGCCCACAGCCGGCCCTGGCGCGCCGGCGACGCCGCGACTCCGATCCGGCCCAGGGTGCCCTTGGGCAGGCCGGGCCGGCGCGAGAGGTCGGTCCACGTGTCGCCGCCGTCCGTGGACCGCCACAGGCCGCTCCCGGGGCCGCCGCTGTCCAGGCGCCAGGGCAGGCGCCGCGTCTCCCAGAAGGTGGCGTAGAGGACGCGCGGGTTGTGCGGGTCGATCACCAGGTCCACCGCGCCCGCGTCGGGGCCGCGGTGGAGGACCAGGTCCCACGTCTCGCCGCCGTCGCGCGAGCGGTAGACCCCGCGCTCGTCGTTGGGCCCGTGCGCGTGGCCGAGGGCCGCCGCGTACACCAGGTCGTGGTCGGCGGGATGGACGCGCACCCGGCCGATGTGCCGGGTCGCCTCCAGCCCGCGGTGCGCCCACGTGACGCCGCCGTCCGTGGAGCGGTCGACGCCGTCGCCGTGGGAGACGTTGGACCGGATGCAGCACTCGCCCATCCCCGCGTACAGCACGTTCGGGTCGGACGCGGCCACGGCCAGGGCCCCGACCGAGGCCCGGCTGAAGAACCCGTCCGACACGTTGCGCCAGGACAGACCGCCGTCGCCGGTCCTCCACACGCCGCCTCCGGTCGAGCCGAAGTAGAACGTCAGGCGGTCGCGCGGGTCGCCCGCCACGGCCACCACCCTGCCGGCCCGGAAGGGGCCGATCAGCCGCCAGCGGACGCCGTCGAGCAGTCCGCCCTCCCCCTTCGCGTCCACGACGTCGGGCATCCACCAACCTCCCTCCGGGCCACTGGTCCGGTCATCCCTTCGTGTCGATTCGGAGGCCAGCGTAACGCACGACGGACGCGGCGGACGCCCGCCCGCGCCGGCCGGGAGGGCGCCCGATCGGGCTCGTCCCACCCGGTCCGCCGCGATCCCGGCCCAGAACTACATGCCTACCGTTGAGATCGTCTTCGGCATCCGTGCGGCGGATCTTCACAATGTTGAACGCCCGCATCCAGCAATGAGACCGCTCGTAATTGTCAGATGGTGATAACTGAATGTGGGCGCCCGGTGCGGCCCCGCTCTGGCCCTTTTCCAGCGCGGTGGGTTTGCGGTGTCATACGTACTCCCCGCGCCTCACATACCAACAGCCCACTCCCACATGAAGAGGGTTAAATGACAACGATAGTCTGTGATCGGGACACTGTCAAAGTCGGTTCACGTGTTCGCGTGCTCTTCTCCGACGGCGAGGAGGAGTACACGATCGTGGGCGTCGAAGATGCAGACGCCGTGTCGAGGCGCATCTCGATGGAGTCGCCGCTGGCCGTGGCGCTGCTCGGACACGGCGCCGGCGAGCAGGTCAAGGTGCGCGCCCCGGGCGGCCTGCGCGCCGTGACGATCCTGGACATCGCGTCCATCTACTGAGCTCCAATCCCTTCCCGTCCTCTCATCCGACGGAGGCGGTTGCCGCATGGCGGCCGCCTCCTTCACGGGAGGGTCTCAGCCCTCGCCCGTTCCGCCCCCGTCGATGACGAGCACCTGCCCGTTCACGTAGCTGGCGGCGTCGGAGACCAGGAACACGGCGGCGCCCGCGATCTCCTCCGGGCTGCCGATGCGGCGGAACGGGTTGCTCTGGACCACGCGTTCGAGGACGGACTCGTTGCTCCACAGCGCCTCGGCGAACCGGGTCCTGAACAGGCCGGGAGCGATGCAGTTGACCCGCACCCGACCGCCCAGCTCGCGGGCCAGCTGGCGCGTGAGCATCACCACGCCGGCCTTCGTCACGTCGTACACACCGAGCCCGACGCTGGGCCGCAGGCCGCCCGTGCTGGCGATGTTGAGCACCGCGCCGCCGTGCCGCTCCATCCAGGCTCGATAGACGAGCTGCGTCAGCAGGAAGTAGCCGCGGAGGTTCACCTCGAACGTCTTGTCCCAGGCCGAGAGCTCGGCGTCGATGAGCGGGCCGAAGTACGGGTTCGTGCCCGCGTTGTTCACCAGGATGTCGATACGGCCGAACTGCTCGAGCGTGCCATCCACCAGGCGCCGGAGGTCGTCCTGACGGCCCGCGTGCGCCGCGATCGCCACCGCCGAGCCGGGGAATCGCTCGTTCAACCGCGCCGCTTCGCGGTCCAGGTCTTCCTGCTTGCGGCTGCTGAGGACGACCCGCGCGCCCTGCTCCGCCAAACCCTCCGCGATCGCGACGCCGAGGCCTCGACTGGCTCCCGTGACGATGGCCACACGCTCAGTGAGTTGGAAGTTCGGCACGGATGGATAGGATAAGCGCCAATGGAAGTCGTTTCGGGCAGGTTCGCCGAGGACATCCTCGAGCGGATCTTCCGGCCCACCACCAAGCCGAGCGCCCTGGACCAGGCGGAGCAGACGCTGCGGCACCCGAGGCGCCTGGTCTACGTCGCGATGTCCAATCGCAACTTCTACTGGCGCAACCACGTCCAGAAGTTCGTCCTGGACTCGGGAATGGTGCCTGTCAGCCCGTTCATGCTCTTCGACTACTACCTGCTCCACACGGTGCCCAAGACCGTGGTGCGAGAAGCGATGAACAACCTCCTCGCTCGCTGTGACGAGGTCTGGGTGTTCGGGCGCATCTCGCTGGGCGTCAAGGTGCAGATCGGCATCGCGAAGCGCATGAGCAAGCCCGTTCGCTACTTCGACATCTCCGAGCTCCCGGTCGCGGTCCTGCCCATCTCCGCCGAGACGGCGGAGGAGGAGATCCGGGACTAGCCGTCCGCCCTCAGCCGGGGTTCGACCGTCGCGTGGCCCAGGGTCCGTAGCGGACCGCGGCGAGGACGAACCAGACCAGGAGGGCGAGCGCCAGGAGGGAGAGGACCAGGTCGACGGCGATGGCGGAGGGCGGTTCCGTCTGCGTGGCCGGGCTGGCCAGCGCGTCGGCGTTCGTCAGCGCCTGCAGCGCGCCCGGGACCAGCACGACCAGGTTCGCCCAGAAGGCCCAGAGCCAGCCGCGCCAGGCGCCGAGCGCCAGCACCGCCGCGCCCGCGACGATGGCGGCCACCAGCAGCCAGGCCAGCACGTAGCCGACCGTCACGCTCTGCTGCAGCTGGTCGCCGGCCAGCTGCGGACTGGCGGCGCGGAGGCTGCGCTCGATCGCCGGCCGCGTGTTGAACGCCGCGTTCGTCACCAGGGCGACCAGGGCCGCCAGGACCAGGTACGCGACCGTGGTCCAGCGCAGCGGCAGGGTCCAGGCCGTCGGCTCGCGCGTCACGGGCCGCCGCCGACCCGCCGCGCGGTTCAACGTTTTACCGCGACCCGCGGACGACGCGGCGGTACCAGCGGTCCGGCGCGCCCAGCTCCTCGGGCCAGGGCAGGGACTCGGGGCCCTCCCACGCCCGGTTCAGCGCCCGCATGCCGTAGCGGTCGTGCACGGCCCTCGCGAACCGCTCGCCGGCCCGGTACTGCTCCAGCTTCATCTCCAGGCCCGTGACGCGCCACAGGAGCCGCTCCAGCGGCCCTCGCTCGCCGCCCCGCCGCCGGTACGCCGCGTCCAGCCGCGCGAACGAGGGCAGGGCCCGCTGGCCCACCAGGCTCATCACCAGGTTGCCGTGGCCCTCCACCAGCGACATCGTCGCCTGCATGCGGCGCACCAGGTCCCACTGGGACGGGGCGCCGATCGCGACCGCCCGGACGCGGCGGAGGCCGCCCGCCGTCGCCGACGAGACCGCCAGCGAGACCAGCGTCTCGATCTGGCGGTCCAGGTGCTCGCGGAGCCAGGGATGGCCGGCGAACTGCCACGCGTGCGTCATCTCGTGCAGGATCAGCCAGCGCCGGAGGTCGCCGCCGTCCAGCTCGCCCTGCCGCTCCCACACGGCGACGTTGGGCTCGACCAGGTACAGCGCCGATTGGACCGGCTCGCGGCCGAGGAGCTGCGGGTCGAACTGCCCGAGCACGCGGCGGCCGAGGTACACGAGCATCAGCGCCACGTACCGGTTGAGGCCGGCCCGGCCGGCGACCGCCAGCCACGACTCGGGCACGCGCGTCACGGCCGCCAGCGGCTCCATGACGCGGCGCAGGATGCCGACGTTGAGCTCCAGCCAGCCGGCGCGATCGAGGGCCTGGAACTCGGGCAGGCGGGCGCCCGCCGGCAGCCCGCCGAGCGTCTCCAGCAGCGGCGACGTGAGGTCGGCGGCCAGCCCGCTGTAGGCAGCCGCGGCCGAGGCCAGCCGCTCGGGGGCCACGCGCTCCTCGCGCAGGCCCGCCGTCGCCAGGCGCGTCACCTCGTCCCAGTCCAGCAGCAGGGTGCTGCCACCCCGCGGCCGGACTGCCTCGGCGGCAACCACGGCGACGAGGCCCGAGAGGGCGCCCACCGCCAGGCCACGCCGGAATCCTCGCCTCACCGGCCGCACCGCGCCGGCGGTACGGCCGGGGTCAGAAGTCGAACGAGAGGTTGTGTGCGCGCTTGAATAGCACTTTGCACCCCGGGCATCGGAACACGATCTGCATAGCACGTCGACCAAAGGCCTGCGCATCCTTCCCGCAGACCGGGCAAGCCGCGGTCTCGCTCTGGAAGGCGTTTGGAAGCGCCATGACCTTGATCTCCGCCTTGCGCCGCCTCTTTGACATGGCTCGACTCGCAGAGAGAGGGATGGAACGGGACGGCCATGCTAACAAAACGGCAACAATTTGGCTAGGGCCAAGAAATAGTGATACGAAGCGGCGGTCGTCGCAGGTACTCGGCGAATGGAACTGTCGCCTCGCGCCCCCCTGACGTCCGGTCCCTCGTGGACCGGACACCCTCTTCGTGAGCGCCTGCGGACGAGGTGGAGGCCCCTAGACCTCCAGCAGAGTGACGTCGAGGTCCTTGAGGCCCTCGGGCGGCTCGAGGCCGTTCAGCTGCAGCGTCTTCAGGAGGGCGAGGATGTAGCGGACGCCGGCCAGGTTCACACCGTGCTTGCGGGTCAACGTCTGGATGGCCTGCAGCTTCATCAGGTCGCGCTGCGAATACCGGCGCCGGTTGGTGACCGTGCGCTTCGGCTTGATCATGTTGAGGTGCTCGTACATCATCAGCGTCCGCGGGTGCGTCTCCAGGATCTCGGACGCGACGCTGAGCGTGTAGATCGGCTTGTCGAGATGGATGCTGGTCCCGTCGCCGGCCGCGGGAGGCTTCACCTCAGAGCTGACTGACTCGCGTTGCTTCGTCTTCATGGGGCTGTCGTCTAAGCCTCAATCGGGCAAGCATTTTTTGTTAAGGAACGCCGATACCCTGAAGCACAATTGGTGCTGCCTGTTGGGCCCCAGTGACACCTCCACAAGTTCACCTGGGCCACTTGGGGGCCACCGGAGGGCCGGCTGTCGAACGTGCCCGGGCCCGCTCCGACCCTCCCCCGGCGCGGGGGAGGGTCCGCTCGCGCCGGATCAGCCGGTCGGCTTCGGCTGACAGGCGGGATTGTTCTGATTCTGGTTGTTGCCGTTGTTGGGATTCTGACCCGGCGGGCACGGGGCCGAGCTCGACGTGTGCACGTTGCTCGGCAGCGGCGGCATGGGCTGGTTGGCGCTCGTGCCGGGCAGCAGCCACACCGGCTCGCCGCCCACCGAGGCGTGGCCGAGCCCGGGCGGCTCCGCGAACCACTCGCCGGGGGGCGCGTTCATCGTGTTCAGCGCGTTCATCATGAAGCTGTGCCAGGCGGGCGCGGCCGTCTGGATCGCGTCCCTGCCGTACACCATCAGCGTGTTGTCCGGGTTGCCGAACCAGAACGCCGAGGCCAGGCTGGGCGTGTAGCCGACCGTCCAGCCGTCGCTGAACGTCTCGGCGGTCCCCGTCTTGGCGCCCACGCGGCGGCCGGGCAGCGTCAGGTCCGAGTTGGGCCCGAACGCCCGGGTGCGGTTCTGGTCGTTGGACATGATCTGTTCCATGATGTAGGCGACCTTCGGGTCCAGCACCTGGCGGGCCCCGTTGTTCGGGTCGGCCTTGAAGATCTGCGTCCCGTCGCTGGCCGTGATCGAGCCGATGCCGTACGGCTGGTGGTAGACGCCCTGCGCGCCCAGCACCGAGGCTCCCGTCGCCATCTGCAGCGGCGTCTCCGGGTAGCCGCCGAGGGTCAGCGAGGGCCCGAAGCTCGACGAGGGGGCGTTGTTCGACCACGTGAACGAGCCGTCGGCCGCGTAGACGGGCTGGAACGGCGGCGCGCCCATGCGCTTGGCCATGTCGGCCACCCGGTCCACCCCGAGCGACATCTCGACCTTCACGGCGGGGACGTTGTACGAGTTGCCCATCGCCTGCTGGAGCTGGAGCGTGCCGTGGTACCCGCCATCGTAGTTCTTCGGCTGATAGTTCGGCTCGCCCTGGCCCATCACGATGCTCACCGGGGTGTCCGGGATCATCGTGGCCATCGTGTACTTCCCGCTCTCGATCGCCGTCGTGTACGTGTAGATCTTGAACGAGGAGCCCGGGCTGCGCGGGTTGCGCCAGGCGAAGTTGTACTGGGTCCCCGCGTTGGCCGAGCCCACCATCGCGAGCACGGCGCCCGTTCGCGGGTCGATCGCGGTCATCGCGCCCTGGCTCTCCCGGTAGAGGCGGCCGTACTGGTTGATCTGGTCGCTGACCGCCTTCTGGGCCTCGGCCTCGAGCTGCAGGTTGATCGTCGTCGTGACCCGCAGGCCGCCGCCGGTCAACGCCTCGGTGCCGTACTTGCCGGCGATCTGGGCCTCGACCCAGTCCACGAACGCCGGCGCCCCCAGCACCTGGCTGGTCGGACCGAACATGTGCGCGGGCGGGCTCAGGTCCTCGGCGTACGCCTCGTCGGCCTGCTCCTGCGTGATCTTGTGCGTCCGCACCATCGCCTTCAGGACCTCGAGCTGGCGCGACTTGGCGTGGTCCCAGAACGTGAACGGATCGTTGTTGGCCGGGCTCTGCGGGATGCCCGCGAGCAGCGACGCCTGGGCCAGGTCGAGATCCTTCGTGTCCTTGTGGAAGTACACGCGGGACGCGGCGAGGCTGCCCCGGGCGTGGTTGCCGTAGTCGATCGAGTTGAGGTACTGCTCGAGGATCTGCCGCTTGGTGTACGTGTGCTCGACCTGGATCGCGAGCACGGCCTCCCGGACCTTGCGGTCGAGCGACACCTCGTTGCCCGTGAGCCTGACCTTCACCAGCTGCTGGGTGATCGTCGAGGCGCCCTGGACGGCCTGCTTCTGGCGCCAGTCGATCCAGGCGGCCCGGCCCATGGCGAACACGTCGATGCCGGGCTCGGTCCAGAAGCCGGAGTCCTCGATCGCGATCGTCGCGTCGGGCAGCCACTTCCCTAGATCATCGTGTCCTCGGGCAGCGGCTGGCTGGTGAGGCCGTGCGCGTCGGGCAGGTCGGCGGCGTAGTTGATGTACACGCTGGACGAGGCCAGGAACCCGAAGCCGGCGACCAGCACGACGAGCCCGATCTTGACGGCGGCGGGCAGCAGCGACCCGGCGAGGCGCGGGGTCCCGGCCCGGGCGCGGCGGCGGCCGTGCTTGATGCCCTCCGGACCGAGCGCGTAGGCGCTGGCGCGGAGGCGGCGGCCCTGGGAGTCGCGCAGCTCGCGGGCAGTGCTCCGGGCGTCCCGGCCCGCCTCCACCTGGTGGCGGACGGCGCCCATGGCGCGGGCGGCGGCCGGGAGCACCCCGTCGAACGCTCCCGAGGCCGTCTGGGGCAGCACCGCGCGGGCTCGCCGCGCCTGGGGCCCCGCGGCGGCCGCCACCGGGCGCAGCCGCTCGCCGGCGGTCTGGCTCGCGGACCTGCCCGCGGCTCCGGCGGCCTTCCCCGCCGCCTGCGTCCAGCGCAGCGCGAGGGCCGCGAGCACGCGGAGGCGGGCCAGGAGGAGTGCGGCCCGCGGCCGCAGGCGCTCCGCCTGCGTCTCGACCCAACCACGCACTTGCTCGACTCGAATCATGAGGGCGCCACTATCATAATTGAGCACATATTTCTCATCTCTGGCAACGTTCTCGGCGGGGAAATGGTCACGGCCGGCGGGCCGTCTGACAGTCATCTAACACTTGTCAATCCACCTCGTGTCCGGACAGCGGCACGAGATCGCGCAAATCACGGATCTGCAGGCTGAGCCAGCGGCCGATGTCGTTCACCCGGACCCACCTGCGGATCGCCTCGCCGTTGGTCCGCCGGGTGGTCTCGGGCAGGTGGAGGGCGGCGTGGAGCGCGTCGGCCGTCGCTCCCACGTCGAACGGGTTGATCGAGATCGCCCACTCGCCGAGCTCCTCGTGGGCGCCCGCGTTCTCCGAGAGCACGAGGGCGCCGTTCCGCTCGTTGACCACCATCGCCTCCTTGGCGACCAGGTTCATCCCGTCGTAGATCGGGTTGACGAGCAGCACGTCGAAGTCGCGGTAGGCGGCCACCGCCCGGCGCAGGTTCTCCGCCAGCTCCAGCCGGACCGGGGTCCAGCCCCGGCGGCCGAACGCGGCGTTGATCCGGGCCGCCGTGCGGGTGATGTCGGCCAGGTAGTCCCGGTACGCGGGGATGTCCTGCCGGGACGGCTGCAGGAACGCGAAGAACTGCACCACCCGGTGCAGCTCGGGATGGCGGCGCAGCAGCAGCTCGTACGCCAGGAAGCCGCGCACGATGTTCTTGGACGGGTCGGTGCGATCCACGCGGACGATCAGCTTCTGGGGCCGGTTCGTGCGCAGGTCGTCGATCTCGTGGTCCACGCCGGGCGAGGCGGCCAGCCGCTCCATGGCCGGCACGTCGATCGAGATCGGGTACGGGCGGACCCAGACGACGCGGCCGCCGTACAGCACGGCCCGCTCGCGGTGGTCCACCCGCAGGTTGAGCAGCTCCTCGCAGCTCATCAGGAAGTTGCGCACGTCGAGCGTGGACTGGAACCCGACCACGTCGTTGGCCAGGACCCCCTCCAGGATCGCGTCGCGCATCCGGTGCGGTAAGACCTTCCAGTACGTCGGGGTCGGCCACGGGATGTGGATGAACTGCTGGAGCGTGGCGTCGGGCAGCATCCGCCGGATGTCCCGCGGCGCCAGGTACAGCTGGTAGTCCTGGGTCATGACGAGCGGCGGCCGGCTGCCCCGCGCCGCCACCTCGACCACCTTCTCGGCCATCAGCCGGTTGACCGCGACGTAGCCGCGGTCCCACGCCTTCCAGATGGTGTCGTCGATCACCGGTTCGTCCACGAGGCCCCACAAGTAGTGATGCAGGAACCACAGCAGCGGGTTCGCGATCACCGAGTAGTACCAGCGGTACGCGTCGGGGCTGGGATTCGCGTAGTGGACCTCGAGAGTGCCGGCGCCGCCGGGCGCGAAGCCGATGTTGCCGGCGCTGGCGCGCTCCCGCTCGGCGGGCGTGCGGGCGCACGCGACCCACGCGGCCGACGTCGCCTCCGCCACCGTCAGCAGCGCGGTGACGAGGCCGCCTGACCCCCGGCGCAGCGTGCCCCGCGGCCCCGGCTCGAAGGGGGCGCGATTGCTCGCCACGACCGGCGACCAGGGCGCGAGCACGCGACTGGTGTAGCGGCGGATAGAGCCCTCGCTCGTAGCAGACACCTTTCCGATTCCCGGAGGAAATATTACATCAGCAATATCATTAAGGGCCGGGGTCGAGTTCAGCCGCCCCGCGAGAGCAGCGCGTAGGTGGCGGCGACCGCGAACGTGTTCTGGGTCGCGTGCATGGCGAACGAGTTGAGGGTGGAGTCCGTCCGGGCCCGCACGATCGTCGTGGCGAGGCCGAAGACGAACAGGACCGGGAACAGCTGGGGAAGCAGGTGGGCGCCGGCGAAGACGGTCGCGACGACGACCACCGACACGGCGACCGGCAGGTGCCCGGCCAGCCACCCGAACAGCGCGCCGCGGAACAGGAGCTCCTCGCAGAACGGCGCCAGCAGGCAGACGGTCGGCACGATCACGGCGACGAACAGCGGGTCGAAGGACTGGTTCAGCAGCGTCACCGTGTTGCTCTGCGGCTCGCCGATCAGCGGGCTCAACGCGGCGGTGACGAGGCCCCCGATCAGGAGGGCGAACAGCCAGACGAGCAGGGCGACCACGACGTCCACCAGCGACGTGAACCGGAAGCGCAGCCGGTCGCGGAGCCCGGCCGCGCCGCCGAAGGCGAGCAGCAGCGCCGCCAGCAGCGTCAGGTACGCCTCGGCGACGAGGATGGCGCCGAGGTCCGCCCGGTGCGCCACCGCCCATGCGGAGAAGAAGAGGCGGCCGGCCAGGATCGTGACGCCCAGCACCAGCAGCGCCAGGCCCGCCCACAGGCCGAGCAGCAGCAGGAGCCGCAGGCCGCTGACCCGCCGCTCGCTCACGAGGAGAAGAACAGGGTGGACACGGCGAGGATCACGTAGACGCCGAGCAGCTGGGCGCCCTCCAGCCAGTTGCTGCGGCCGTCCATCGTGATGACGGAGACGATCAGCGTGGCGAGGGTGACGGCCACGACCTCGATCGTGATGAAGATGAAGTTCATCGGCTGCGGCGCCAGGAGGCTGACGAACACCAGCAGCGGCGCGACCAGCAGGGCGATCTGGGTCGAGGAGCTGAACGAGATCTCGATCGCGATGTCCATCTTGTTGCGGATCGCGAACAGGACGGCGGAGGCGTGCTCGGCCACGTTGCCGATGAACGCGATCACGAACAGGCCGACGAACACCCGGGGGAGGTGGAGCGCGGTCAGCGTGGGCTCCAGCGACCCGACCAGCAGCTCCGACTCGACGCCGACCGCCACCGCGGTCACGAGCAGCACGATGACCGAGCGCCGGGTGCTCCAGCCCGCCTCCCCGACCTCGCCCGAGTCGCGCGGGATCCGCGCCGTGGCGGGCCCGATCCGGCGGCCAGGTACAGCACGATCAGCACCCCGGCGACGACCAGGCTGATGACCTCGGTCTGGGCATTCGTCTCGTGCAGCGCGACAAGGGTGAACACGGCCGGCATCACCATCCCGACGACCGCCAGCAGCAGCGACGACGAGTGCGTCCGCGCGGCCTTGGCGTCGAACCGCTGGCCGTCCCGGATGTGGCGCAGGCCGCCGGCCAGGTAGGAGGCGCCGAGCACCAGCACGAGGTTGCCGAGGATCGAACCGATCAGCGACGCCTTGACCACCTCGAACTCGCCCGCCCAGACGAGGAGGACGCCGATGATCAGCTCGGTCACGTTCCCGAACGTGGCGTTGAGGAGGCCGCCCACGGTCGGCCCGGTGCGGTCCGCCAGGTGCTCCGTCGCCGTGCCGATCAGGCCGGCGAGCGGGACGATGGCGATGCAGGAGCTGATGAAGACCGCGACCGGCTGGTGGAAGACGAATTCCGCCACGAGGGAGACCGGCACGAAGACGAGGAGCCAGTTCAGCGATGGCGTCAGCTTCGGCATCCTTGCGCAATTGTGGCCAGCCGACCCCGTCGCCGGCTCGCCGAACCGCGCATCGGCTCCCGACGAGCGGCTCTACGATGTACTCCCGTGCCCGATGCGCCACACCTCGAACACGTGCTGGTGGACCTGGCCGGCCGGGTCGCCACCGTCACGCTGAACCGCCCCGAGCAGCGCAACCCGCTCTCGTCCGGCATGCTGCGCGACCTCGGCGCGGCGCTGGCCTGGTGCCGCGCCGAGGCCGAGGTCCGGGTGGTCGTGCTGACCGGCGCCGGCGACCGGGCGTTCTGCGCCGGCGCCGACCTGGCCGGCTTCGACGCGCCCGCGTCCGAGCTCCAGCGCCACCACGACCGCCACCGGTTCGTGGACCTGTTCCTCCAGCTCCAGGACCTGGGCAAGCCGGTCGTCGGCCGGATCAACGGCCACGCGCTGGCCGGCGGCTTCGGCCTGGCCTGCGCGTGCGACCTGCTGCTCGCCGTCGAGTCCGCCACGTTCGGCACGCCGGAGATCAACGTCGGCGTGTGGCCGGCGATGATCCAGGCCGTGCTCGCCCGCAACCTGCCCCGCAAGGTCCTGCTGGAGATGACCCTCCTGGGCGACCGCTGGACGGCGCGGCGGCTCCACGAGGTGGGCCTGGTCAACCAGGTCGCGCCCACGCTGCCCGAGCTCGACGAGCTGACGGCCGGCGTGGCGGGCCGCCTGGCCGCCAAGTCGCCCGCGGTCCTCCGCCTCGGCCGCGACTCGTTCTACCGCCAGCAGGACATGGAGTTCCGGGCGGCGCTGGAGTACCTGCAGGCCCAGCTCACGCTGGTGACGCTCAGCGAGGACAGCCGCGAGGGCGTGGCCGCCTTCTTCGAGAAGCGCGAGCCGGAGTTCAAGGGCCGGTGACGGATCTGCGCAAGACGGACTCGCACACTCGGGCGAAGCCGTTGCCTGCTCCGGCCCCGCGAACCTTCAGGGAGGGATGCGGCCGTTGAGCGAAAGAGAAGGGACGCCCGACGGGCTCGAGCGCCACCGCGAGCTCCGGGACCGCGCGCTGCGCGGCAGCCCCCGGTACCTGCCCAAGCTGCGGGAGCAGGGCAAGCTGACGGTCCGCGAGCGGCTGGCCCTGCTGCTGGACGCCGGCTCGCTGATCGAGGACGGCCTGTTCGCCAACGCGCTGGCGGACGACCTGCCCGCCGACGGCGTCGTGACGGGGCTGGGCACGATCGGCGGCCGCCAGGTGGCCGTCATGGCCAACGACCCGACCGTGAAGGCCGGCTCCTGGGGGGCGCGGACGGTCGAGAAGATCGTGCGGATCCAGGAGACGGCGGGCCGGCTGCGCGTGCCCCTGTTCTACCTCGTGGACTCCGCGGGCGCGCGGATCACCGACCAGATCGACATGTTCCCGGGCCGCCGGCACGCCGGCCGCATCTTCTACAACCAGGTGCAGCTGTCGGGCCGCGTGCCGCAGATCTGCCTGCTGTTCGGCCCGTCGGCGGCCGGCGGGGCGTACATCCCCGCGTTCTGCGACGTGGTGATCATGGTCGAGGGCAACGCGTCGATGTACCTGGGCTCGCCCCGCATGGTCGAGGTCGTGGTCGGCGAGCGCGTCAGCCTGGAGGAGCTGGGCGGGGCGCGCATGCACTGCTCGGAGAGCGGCTGCGGCGACTTCCTGGTCGCGGACGACCGGGAGGCGATCGCGACCGCGCTGGACTACTTCGCGTACTTCCCGGTCAACCACACGGAGGCGCCGCCCGGGGCCGAGGGCCGGCCGCCCCGGGCCGATGCCAGGTCGATCGCCGAGCTGGTGCCGGTCCAGGCCCAGCGCGGCTACGACATGCGCAAGGTGATCG
>VBJR01000318.1 GCA_005880175.1 Chloroflexota bacterium | reverse complement strand
CGCCACGTGCGCTTCGGCCTCTCGCACGTCCGGCGGGCGCTGGAGCGCGACCCGGCGATCGAGACGCGGCTGGTCGCCGCGGTGGAGGCGCGAGCGAGCCGGCTGGCCGGCATGACCGGCCTCGACTCGCTCGTGACCGAGTCGCTGACCCTGATGGCGGCCGGCTCCCTGCAGCCGGCCCAGCTGAGCGAGGCGGCCCGGGCCGTCCGCGACCTGCAGGAGCGGATGGCGGCCAATCGCGTCGAGCGGCTGCGCGAGGCCGGGCTCGGCGAGGCGACCGCCCGGCACGTCTCCGACCTGCACACCCCGAACCTGATGTGACTGGGAGGACACCACGGATGACACAGCAGCTGAGCACGGACGAGGCGCTGGACCAGGTCGTGCCGGACATCGCGGCGCGCGCCGCGGAGGTGGACGCGGCGGGCACGTTCCCCCGGCAGTCGGTGCGGGCGCTGGGCGAGGCGGGCGTCCTCGGCCTGGTCAGCGCGACGGGCGTCGGCGGCGGCGGCGCCGGCATGCGGGCCGCGGCGGGCGTGATCGAGCGGCTCGCCGGCGCATGCGCCTCCACCGCGATGGTGACGGTGATGCACTACAGCGCCACGGCGGTGCTGGAGGCGCACGGGCCGGAGGCGGTCCGGCGGGACGTGGCGGCCGGCCGCCACCTGACGACGCTCGCGTTCTCCGAGGTCGGCTCGCGCTCCCAGTTCTGGGCCCCGCTGAGCACGGCGACAGTGGGCGGCGGCGAGGTCGTGCTCGACGCCCGCAAGAGCTGGGCCACGTCGGCGGGCGAGGCGGACTCCTACGTCTGGTCGAGCCGGCCGGCGGCGGCGGACGGGGCCAGCACGCTGTGGCTGGTGCCCGTGGGCGCGGCCGGCCTGGAGGTGGCCGGCGCGTTCGACGGGCTGGGCCTGCGCGGCAACGCGTCGGCGCCGATCACCGCGGCCGGGGTCCGGGTGCCGCTCGACGCCCGCCTGGGGCCGGACGGGGGCGGATTCGACATCATGATGGGCGTCGTCCTGCCCTGGTTCCAGGTGCTGAGCGCGGCGTTCTCGGTGGGCATCGCCGAGGCCGCGATCCAGCGGACGGCCCGGCACGCGACGGCGACCAGGTTCGAGCACCTGGACCAGAGCCTGGCCGACCAGCCGGTGAACCGCCACCACATCGCACGGATGCGGCTCCAGGCCGACCAGGCGCGCGGCCTGCTCCTGGACACCCTGGCGGCGATCGAGGCCGGGCGCCCGGACGCGATGCTGCGGGTGCTGGAGGTGAAGGCGGCGGCCAGCGAGGCGGCCGTGGCGGTGACCGACCTGGCGATGCGGGTCTGCGGCGGCGCCGCGTTCCGGCGCGAGGTCGGCGTGGAGCGCAACTTCCGGGACGCCCGGGCGGCGACCGTGATGGCGCCCACGACGGACGCCCTCTACGACTTCATCGGCAAGGCGGTGTGCGGACTGCCGTTGTTCTGAGCGTCAGAACGTCGAGCGGACGGTGGCGATCGCCAGGACGATCGTCATCCCCGCCGCGACGAGGATCAGGACCGACAGCGGACGAAGCCGGCTCATACCCGGTGAGCACCGCTGTCGGTCCGCGTGTGACAGCGGCGTCGAGGCGCTCCGGCCGGCGGCCGGAGGTCGGATAATCGGTCTCGTGGACCCGAGACTGCTGGCACTGCCCGCGGCGTTCGGCCTGGCCGGCGCGAGCGGGCTCAACGCGAGCCTGCCGCTGCTGCTGGTCAGCCTGCTCGCCCGCGCCGGGCTGATCCACCTGGGGGCGCCGTTCGACGCGCTCCAGTCCGACGTGGCCTTCTACGGCATCCTGGCCCTCGCGATCATCGAGTTCCTGGGGGACAAGGTGCCGGCGCTCGACTCGGTCGGCCACCTCGTCATGGCCCCGGTGGCGGCCGCCTCGGGCGCGATCGTGTTCGCGTCGCAGACCGGGACGGTCCAGCACGTGGAACCGGGCCTGACGGTCGTCCTGAGCCTGCTGGTGGGCGCCGGGACGGCGGGCGCGGTGCACGTGACGCGGGCCGTCGCCCGCCCGGTGGCCAACGTCGTGCTGATGGGCCCGGCCGTCTCCGTGGTCGAGGACGTGAGCTCGGCGGTGCTCTCGCTGACGGCCCTGCTGGCGCCGCTGCTGGTCCCGCTCCTGGTGGCGGCCGGTGCGGTCGCGGGCTGGGCGCTGTGGCGGCGCCGGACCGGGCGGCGGCGGGCGCCGGCCTGACCGGTGATCCAGCGCGACTACATCGACCGCCTGATCCAGGAGTGCGCCGAGGCCCTGAACCGGATGCTGCGCCTGCGCCGGGAGCGGAAGTACGACGAGGCGCTGCAGGCGTTCGGCGAGGCCGCTGACCGGATCCTGGGCCCGATCCGCACGCTGGTCGAGCGGATGGAGCCGGACAGCGCGGTCGACTTCGTCGGCCCCAATCAGCTCGAACGGCTGCGGCTGTACGCCGCGCTGCTGGGCCAGGAGGGGGTCGTCCACCGGGCCCGCGGCGACAGCGCCCGGGCGTACCTGAGCTGCCGGCGGGCGCTGGAGCTGTACGCGGCGATCTCGCTGTCCGGAGGCGCGCTGGTGGACGACGACGTGGAGCGGATCGGGGTGCTGACCACGATGGTGGACACGCGGGGCCTGGACCCGCGCCACCGCGAGGAGCTGGGCCGCCTGGCCCGCCCCCAGGGGTAAGCCGGCATAGACGGCTCAGTGGACTGCGGCAGAGGAACGTGATGGGTCATGCGCTTGGCCGACAGACGTCGAAGCGCTGCCCGGTGAGATGATCAGCGAGGGGTCGCACCGGCAGTGCGTCTGCCGTACCAGCGCCACCTCTCGAACTGGCCATGACGTGGCGGCGGTACGGCAAAGCGCCCGACGACCCACCTGCGCACCAAACGCGCCTCGCCGATGGCCCAGACGCGCCGGACTCCAGCCGAGCGACCCATGACTGACTGGTACCCATCTTCCGGGCAACAGCTGCCTGGCTCAGCCCTCGCCGCTCACGCTCCTCGCCGGCCTCCGGGCATAGGCGAGGGCGACGGCACCGCGGACGCCGGGACCGGCACGGTCGTCAGCACCTGCCCGTTCGTCGCGTCCACGAACACCACGGCCTGCGTCGAGACCGGCCCCAGCCGCCCCGCCGCGCACGCCGGGCCCGACGCCACCGGCGGGCCGCACGCGTTGGTCGGGAGCACGAGCAGGCTGGACGAGACCACGACCATCCAGACCAGCCGGCCGCTGCCGATGTTGCTCGTGGCCGGGCCGCTGACCCGCGCCAGCACCGACTCCGTCACGTGGCCCTGGAACACCGGCAGCAGCGCCGACTGCGCCTGCATCCGACTGACGGCGCAGCCGGCCACCCCGGAGGACGTCCAGCCCCGCTCGGCCGCGCCGCGCTCGATCTCGCAGTAGGGCGGCTGGCTGGCGGCGGCGACGGTGATCCCGGCCCGCGAGAGCGTCTGCGCCGGCACGGTCCGCAGCCGCGGCGGCTCCTGCGCGCCCGCCACGAGGCGGCTGGTCGCCACCCCAGCGCCGATCGCCAGCGCCGCGCTCAACCCGAGCGCCACGAGGAACGGCGTCCAGCGCCGTCCGGCACCTGACTCCAAGGTCGCCCAGTGTACCAGGGATTCGTAGAACGGAATGCTTCGTTCTGGCGTTATGCTTCTGCCATGGAGTCCACTCAGCCGCTGAGCGGGCGCCGCGCCCAGGCCGCCCGCAACGACCGGCTGATCCTGGAGGCGGCGCGGGCCGTGTTCGTGGCCGACCCCGAGGCCCCGATCTCGGCGGTCGCCGAGCGGGCGGGCGTCGGCATCAGCGCCCTCTACCGCCGCTACGCCAGCAAGGAGGACCTGCTCCGGCAGCTCTGCCTGGACGGCCTGCGCCAGTACCTGGCGGCGGTCGAGGCCGCGGTGGCCGACCCGGGCGACCCGTGGGACGCGTTCGTCGCGTTCATGCGCCGCGTCGTCGAGGCCGACACCCCGTCCCTCACGCTCCGGCTCGCCGGCACGTTCACGCCCACCGAGGAGCTGTACCGCGAGGGCCTGCGCGCCGAGGAGCTGAACGCCCGGCTGGTGCGCCGGACCCAGGCGGCCGGCGCCCTCCGCCTCGACGTGGTGGTGGACGACCTCGGGCTGGTGCTGGAGCAGCTCGCGGCCGTCCACGCGGCCGACCCTGGGCGCAGCATGCAGCTGCGCCGGCGCTACCTGGCGCTGGTCCTCGACGGCCTCCACGCGCGTTCCGGCACCCCCCTCCCCGGCCCGCCGCCCACGTGGGACGAGTTCCAGGAGCGGTGGACCCCGCGCGGCGGTGTCGATTCCGGGGGTTCCCGGCCGTCGGAGAGATGAGCCGACCATCTCTGCACTGGAGGAAGCCATGCACTACGCGCTGCTGATCTACTCCGCGCCCGAGGCGCGCGCGCCGTACGAGCCCGCCGGCGACGGCGTGTTCCCGGACTGGGTCACGTACACGCAGGCCATGAAGGACTCGGGCGCGCTGGTCGCCGCCGAGCAGCTCCAGGAGACCGACACGGCCACCACCGTCCGCCTGCGCGGCGGCGAGCGGCTGCTGACCGACGGGCCGTTCGTCGAGACGAAGGAGCACCTGCTCGGCTTCTACCTCGTGGACGTCCCCGACCTGGACACGGCCATCGACTGGGCGGCCCGGATGCCGCTGGTCCGGTTCGGCACCATCGAGGTGCGGCCGGTCATCCGCAACCTGCCCTGGCGGGCGGTCCTCGACGGGTGACCTCGCCGGCCGTCGAGCGCGCGTTCCGGGAGGAGTGGGGCCAGGTGGTGGCCACGCTCGCCCGCCGCCTCGGCGACCTCCAGCTCGCCGAGGACGCGGCCCAGGACGCGTTCGCCGCGGCGGCCGCGACGTGGCCGCGCGACGGCGTGCCGGCGAAGCCGGGGGCGTGGCTGACGGTCACGGCCTGGCGCAAGGCGCTCGACCACCTCCGCCGCGACCAGCTGTTCGCCGAGCGCGTCCGCGAGCAGGTCGGTCCGGCGGGCGGCGCCGTCCAGGACTTCACCGACCAGGAGGAGACGCTCGGCGTGGAGGACGACCGGCTGCGCCTGATCTTCACGTGCTGCCACCCGGCCCTGGCGCTGGAGGTGCGGGTCGCGCTCACCCTGCGCTACCTGGCCGGCCTGACGACGCGCCAGATCGCGAGCGCGTTCCTCCTCCCCGAGGCCACGATGGCCCAGCGGCTGGTGCGCGCCAAGCGCAAGATCCGGGAGGCGGGCATCCGGTTCGAGGTGCCCGCCCGGCCGGCGATCGCGGCCCGGCTGAGCGGCGTCCAGGGCGTCGTCTACCTGGTCTTCAACGAGGGCTACGCGGCGACCGGCGGCGAGGCGCTGGTCCGGGCCGACCTGTGCGCGGAGGCGATCTGGCTGGGCCGGCTCCTGCACCGGCTGCTGCCGGAGGACGCCGAGACCGGCGGCCTCCTCGCCCTGATGCTGCTGCACCAGGCGCGGGCGCCCGGCCGGCTCGATCCGGACGGCCGGCCCGTGCCGCTGGCCGACCAGGACCGCGGCCGCTGGGACCGTGACGCGATCGCGGAGGGCGTCGCCGTGCTGGACGCGGCGATGGCGCTTCGAGCGCCCGGGCCCTACCAGCTCCAGGCCGCGATCGCGGCGCTCCACGCCCAGGCGCCCAGCTTCGCCGACACGGACTGGCCCCAGATCGCGCTGCTCTACCGCTCGCTCGCCCGGCAGGCGCCGTCGCCGGTCGTCGAGGTCAACCGGGCGGTGGCCGTCGGCATGGCGGACGGGCCGCGGGCCGGCCTGGCGGTGCTGGAGCCGGTCCTGGCCTCGGGCGCGCTGGCCGGCTACGGGCCCCTGCACGCCGCCCACGCCGACCTGCTGGAGCGGGCCGGCGACGCCGAGGGCGCCCGGGCGGCGTGGGCGCTGGCGATCGCGGCGACCGAGAACTCGGCGCTGCGCGCCGAGCTGGAGCGCCGCCACGAGGGCGGACCGCCCCACAATTGAGCGCACACGGTGTCAACGGGGTTCGCGGTCGCGGCCTTCCTCGTGGGCCTGGCCGCGACGCTGGGCGCCAGCGAGGCACTCGTCTGGGGCCTCAGTCGCCTCGGCCTCCGGCTGGGGCTGACGGCGGGCCTGCTCGGCCTGCTCACCGCCCTCGGCGCTGACGCGCCGGAGATCGCCTCCGCGACGTCGGCCACGCTGTCGGGCGCGCGGGACGTGGGGCTCGGCGTGATCCTGGGCTCGAACCTGTTCAACCTGGCGGCGCTGCTCGGTCTGCCCGGCATCCTGGCCGGCCGGCTCCCGTTCCCGCGCCTGGTGCCCGTGGTGGACGGCTCGGCCAACCTGCTGGTCACGCTGGCGGCGGCCGGGCTCCTCCTGGGCCTGCTCTCGGGGCCGCTGACGGTCGCGATCTTCCTCGCCCTCCTCGCCTGCTACACGGCGTTCCTCGCCCTGCCGCCGCGCCGGGCGCGCAGGCTCCCGCTGCCGGGCTGGGCGCAGCGCGCGCTCACGCTGCTCTCAGCCCAGGTCCACGCCGAGGACGTGGTGCTGGACGCGATGCGGACCAGGGGCGGCTGGCTGCCCGTCTGGCTGATGCCGGCGGCGCTGGCGGTCATCGTGGCCGGCAGCCTGGTCATGGTCACGACAGCGCTCGTGCTCGGCCAGCGCTGGCACGTGCCCAGCGTGGTCGTGGGGACGGTCGCGCTGGCCGCGATCACCGGGCTTCCCAACCTGTACGCGGCGGTGCGGCTGGCGCTGCGCGGCGACGGCGCGACCGTGGTCAGCGAGGCGTTCAACAGCAACACGCTGAACCTGGTGGTCGGCCTGGGCCTGCCGGCGGTGGTGGTGGGCGTCCACCCGGGCGGCGCGGACGTCGCGAGATCGATGGTCTGGCTCGGCGGGACGAGCCTGGCCGCCATCACGCCGCCGTCTGACGGGTCAGCTCGAACAGCGCGACCCCGGCCGCCACGCCGACGTTCAGCGAGTCCTGGCCGGGCGCCATCGGGATGACGACCCGGACCGTGCTGGCGGCCCGCGTCTCCGGGCTGATGCCCGTCTCCTCGTTGCCGACGACGATGGCGACCGGCGGCGCCAGGTCCGCCTCGTACAGCCCGACGTCGCCGTGCGCGGTCGCCGCCAGCACGCGGAAGCCGCCCGCGCGCAGCGTCCCGATCCACGCGGGCAGGTCCGCGGCCCGGAAGATCGGCAGGCGGCCGACGGCGCCCCGCGCCGCGCGCACGCAGTTGCGGTGCAGCGGGTCGGTGGGCGCCCCCGAGACGACCACGGCGTCCACGCCAGCGGCGTCGGCGGTGCGCAGGACCATGCCCAGGTTGTCGGGGTTCTGGACGTTCTCGGCGACGAGCAGCACGCGGGCCCGCTCCGCGGTGAGGTCGGCCGCGTCGCGCAGGCGGAGGTGGACGGCCGCGAGCACGTCGGGCAGCGGCCGGGTCGCGGTGAGGGTGCCGAGCAGGCCGTCCGACGCGCGGCGGGGGGCCAGGCCGGCCGCGCGCGCGGCGTCGAGCAGGGCGCCCCCGGCGGGATCCCGGAGCAGGCCCGCCCCGTACACGACGGTCTCGACCGGGAGGCCGCCCGCGAGCGCGCGCCCGACCAGGGTCGCGCCCTCCACGACGAACCGCCGGTGGCGCTCGCGGCCGGCCGGCTGGGCCAGGTCGCGCAGCAGCTCGACGGCGGCGTCGCGCCTGTCGAGCGGCCCATCGCCCGGCGCCGGCCGGGCGCCGCGCTTCACGCCGGCGAACCCGCCGCTCGCGGCCTGGCCGTCGACCAGCTCGGCCACGGCGTCGAGGTGCCAGTCCGCCGCGACCTGGACGCGGACCGGCTCCCGGGGCGGCAGGCCGCGCAGCAGCACGTCGCGCAGGGCCCGCTCGTTCACCGCCGCCACCAGGGCGGGCTGGGGTGGGCCGCCGCGGCCGAGGACCAGCACGCCCTCCAGCGCCCGCCAGCCGGACTCGACGACCCGATCCGCACCGTCCAGAGCCGCCGGGTCGACGCCGAGGTCGCGCAGGAAGCCGGCCGGGTTCACGGCGTCAAACGATAGGCCAGCGCCGCGGCGCCCAGCAGCGCCACTCCCGCCACCAGCAGCGCGTCGTGCAGGCCGAGGATCAGCGGCGACCGCGCGTACACCAGCGCGCCGAGCACCGCCACGCCGAACACCTGGCCGACCTGGCGCAGCGCGTTCACGACGGCCGCGGCCATGCCGGCGCGGGCCACGCCGACCCGCCCCTGCGCGGGCGGCTGTGGCTGGCGTGGCGGGCGGACGGCCCGGTCAGCCCGGCGGCGCGAGCGCTGCTCCGGCACGCGGAGGGCCGGCGCTGAGGTGCAACGGTCCGGCCGCCCGGCGTGTTCGTCTGGTATGCGGTCTTCCACGATGCGGGTGCTGGAGCTGCTGGAGTCGGCCTGGGCCGGGTTCCAGGAGTCGTACGCGGGCCTGCCCGACGCCGCACTCCTGGAGCCGGGCGTCGCCGGCGAGTGGTCCGTGAAGCACGTCCTGGCCCACGTGCACACCTGGGAGGAGGAGGCGCTGGCGCAGCTGCCGGTGATCGCCGCCGGCGGCACGCCGCCCCGGTACGCGGCGACCGGGGGCATCGACGCGTTCAACGCCCGCGCGTTCGAACGCCTGCGCGACCTCCCGCTGGCCGAGGTGCGGCGCCAGCTGGAGGACGGCCACGGCCGGCTCGTCCAGCTGGTGCGGGGCGCGCCGGAGGAGCTGCTCGCCGGGGACACCCGCTACCGGCGCCGCCTGCGCCTGGACACGTACGGCCACTACCGGCTGCACACGGCCGGGATCCGTCAGTGGCGGGCGCGGGTCTCCGCCGGGCCATCCACCAGCGGCAGGTAGCGCTCCAGGTACGCGACGAGCAGCGCGGGCAGGCCCGGGAACCGGGGGCTGCTCATCTGGCAGTAGCGGTCGCTCTCGGTGAAGCACGAGGCGTCCAGCGGCTCGGCCAGGGCGGTCAGGCCGTACAGCGACGCCTGGCCCGGGCCTTGTGGGCTCACCTGCCACGCGCTGTAGCTGGCGACGTCGATCGCCCCGGCCAGCCGGCCCTGCTCCAGCTCGGGCAGCGCGGTCGTCCGGTTGGCGTTCAGCCAGACGACCCGGGGCGTGATCCGGCCCTCCGGGTCGGCCTCGGCCTGCAGCCAGCGCACGAACGTGTGGTCGCCTACCAGCGCGGTGCCCGACAGGTCGGCGGGCAGCTGGAGCCCGTCCACCACCGAGACGCGGGCGGTCGTCCGCTGGGCGATGGCGGCCGCGAAGTCGTCCAGGCGGATGGCCTGGCGGACCGGCACGCGGGTCTCGCCCTCGTGGGTCAGCACCGTCGCCTGCCGGTAGCCGGCGACCAGGACGATCGCCTCCAGGTCGCCCATCACTGCTGCTGGTCGTCGGTGTCGCTGCCGCCGGTCGGCACCGGCGCGCCCAGCGTCGGGACCGGCGGCGCGACGGACTGGACGTCGAGATAGATGTCGTAGTTCCAGAGCACGACGCTCGATCTCGTCAGTCCGTAGTCGGCGAGCATCTTGTTGTACTTCGGTGTCAACGATGGGTCCCTGGCCTCGTAGTGGGAGAGCATGCGGTCGATCGGGGTCTTCATGCCGCCCTCGACCCGCGCCCCGACGATCTTCTCGCCGGCGGGCAGGATCGTGCGCTGCGCGTACTGGACGGAGTGGGTCTCCAGCACGGCCCTGTCCAGCGGCGTCCCGTTGCGGAGCGCCTGGTCGAGCTGCATGACGGCGAGGGCGTTCTGGATGGTGCTCATCTTCACGGTGTGGAGCTCCCCGAAGCCCACGCCGAGCGCCCGCATCTGGCGCAGCGTCAGGAACGTCTGGAGCCGCATGCGCTGACCGCCCACGTCCACCCACTGCTGGGCGTCGGGGATCTTGTCGAGGAACGCCTCCTCCATGATCAGCTTCCTGGTCGCGGGATCGTACGAGCGCGTGACGTGGCCCTGCTCGCTGCCCGCCTGGACGACCGTGGTGATCCGCTTGACGCCGTTCGCATCCGTGTCGATCGGCAGGTCCGTGATCGTCAGGCCGGCCGGCGGCCGGGCGGTGTCCACGGCTTCGAACGGGCCCTTGCCGGGCTCGGGAGCGCCCGCGCCGGCCTTGCCCGGGTCGATCTCGACCGCCCTGCCGCGGAGGAACGACTTGATGCCCTTGAAGGCGCTGAACGCGAAGGCGACGAGGAAGACGGCGCCCATGCCGATCCGCTCGCCGCGCTCGAAGCCGTGCAGCTCCTTGCCGAAGGCGCGCTGGCCGACGATGCCCTCGACCAGGTAGGGGATGCCGGTGATGTCGGCCACCCCGAGCGCGACCAGGCCGACCTTCTGCCAGAACGAGGGGCTCTTGCCCGGGTTGTCGGCCTCGAACTCCTGGAAGCGGTTGTAGATGCTGAAGCCGACCGCGGCGACGATCAGGATGACGGCCGTCACGATGGCGGCGATCTTGGCGCTGGCGATGACCAGGCCGACCAGCCAGCCCACCACGTACGCGGCCAGGATGCCGACCACGACGATCACCAGCGCCTCGAGGATGCCGAACAGCAGGCCGCCCCAGAACTCGCCGAACGTGTTGGTGAACCACTTCTTGACGCTGTCCACCCACTTCGTGACGCTGTTCCAGAGCGAGCCGAGCCAGCTCCGCTGGACCATGCGGGCGGCGGTCCCGTCGTTCGCGGACCGGCGGTCGGCCTCGGTCTTCAGCTCCTCGTAGCGGCCGGCGATCTGGCTCGTGGACGAGCGCATCTGGGAGCGGGCGTCGCTCAGGAGGGTGTCCTCGCTGGCCAGCGCGTCGTCCACCATGCGGGCCAGGCCCTGGACGCACTCGTCGGCCGGCCGCTGCACCTGGGACTTGAACTCCTGGCCGGCCCGGGTGAAGTCGGCCACCGCGCTGTCGATCGCCGGCAGGAGCCGGTCGCGGAAGCCGGTCGTGGCCGTCTTCATGCCGGCGACCGCGTCCTGGCCGGCCGCCTGGACCCTGGCCGTGAGCTGGCCGCCGGCGGTGGTCGCCTGGGCCTCCCGCTCGGCGGTCTGCGACTCGAACGCGGTCAGCTCCTGGTCGAGCGGCTCGCTCAGTTTCGTGCGCGCCCCGCTGGACCACTCCTCGATGCCGCCCAGCACCTTGTCGCGGCCGTCGGCGACGGCCTGGCGGAGCTGGCCGGCCCGCTGGGCGATGCCGGCGGGGTCCGTCAGGCCCCGGAGCTGGTCGATCGGCCCGGCCAGCTGCTGCCGGAACTCGACGACGGCGCCGGTGGCGTCGTCGGGCGCCTGGATGCCCTGGCCGGCCTTGTCCACGCCGGCCAGCGCCGAGGCGCTCCATTGCGCGGTCTCGTCCAGGGCGGCCGCCTTCGCGCTGTCGAGGGAGGCGCCGCCCTGGCGGGCGAGCTCCTGGACGGTGCGGGTGGCGCCGGTGGCCAGCTCGTCGACGCGGGCGTGGGCCTGGCGCGCGAACGCGTCGAGCTGCGAGGTGGCCTCGGACGACGTGCGGTCGAGGCCGGCGACGAAGTCGCGGAGCAGGCTGTCGAAGCTCTGCGCGGCGAACTGCGTCGCCTCCTGCCGGACGCTGGCGGCCACCTTGTCGCCGGTCTGCCGGCACTGGTCGGCGGCCCGCTTCGCGATGCGCGTGGCCGCCGTCCGCTGCGCGTCGGCGGACGCGGCCTCGCCGGTCGCCGGCACGGCGGCCGCGTCGGCCTGGATCGCCTGGGCGCGCTGGCTGCTCTCCGCGATCGCCCGCTGGGCCTGGCTCTCGCCCGCGGCCCGCACGCGCTCCTTGGCGGCGGCGATCGTGGCCGGCCCGCCGTCGCGCTCGGTCTGGTACGCGGTGGTGAGCCGCTGGCGCTGGGTGGTCGCCTCGGCGGTGATCGCCTCGTGCTCGGCGGCGCGGGCCCCGGCGATGGCGGACACGGCGGAGTCGGCGGCGGCGCGCAGGGCGGTCTGCTGCTGATCGTAGGCGGTGCCGATCCGCGTGCGTGCGCCGTCGGCTGCTGTGGTCACGGACTGGCGCATCCGGTCGACCTCGCCCTGCAGGCCGGCGGTCGCCTGCCGGGTCGCGGCGCCGGCCTGGTCCTCGAGGGAGGCGAGCTCGGCGGCGATGGCGTCGGCCTCAGCGGCGCCGGTGGCGGTGCCGGTCCCGGGGCCGCCCTCGGCCTGGGCGATCTCGGGGGCGGGGCCTGGCCCGGCGGGGAGCGGCTCGGGGGCGTCGGTGTCTGTGGTGGTGGTGGTG
>VBJR01000317.1 GCA_005880175.1 Chloroflexota bacterium | reverse complement strand
ACGAATCGGGCAAGACGGTCGTCTCCGTTGACGTGCCATCCGGTCTCGACGCCGATTCCGGCGTCGCCTACGCTCCATGTGTGCGAGCAAATACGACCATCACATTGGGACTTCCCAAGCCCGGGCTCCTGAGACTGTCGGAGCCGGTCTTCGTCGCGGACATAGGAGTGCCTTTCGAAGCCTATGCGGCGGTCGGTGTCGCTGTGCGGGCAGACCTATTTGAAAAAGGCGAGCTCGTCCGGCTGTGACGCGAGAGGTCGTCTGGGATCGCGGGGTCTCGCTGCCGGGCCATCGCCTGTGGCTCGACCCCCTGGTCGTGCGCAGCTTCGCCTTCATCTCCCACGCGCATACGGACCACGCGCGCCGCCACAAGGAGGCGCTGCTGACGCCACAGACGCTCGCGCTCATCCCGGAAGCACGCCGGCCGCGGGGCTGGCGAATGCTGGGCTTCGGCGAGACGATGCGGCGCGGCGAAGGCAGGGTCACGCTGTATCCGGCCGGCCACATGCTCGGCTCGGCCCAGCTCCTCTGCGAGCACGAGGGCCACCGCCTCCTCTATACGGGCGACCTCAAGCTCCGCCACGGCGCCAGCCGGGCCGACACCCCCATCCCCGGGGCGGACGTCGTCGTGATCGAGAGCACGTACGGCCAGCCCCACTTCCGCTTCCCCGACGCCGACACCGTCACCGAGGCCGTCGCCCTCTGGTGCCGCCGGGCCCTGGACGCCAACGCCACCCCCGTCCTCCTCGCCAACGCGATGGGCAAGGCCCAGGAGGTGATGCTGGCCCTGGCCCCGCACGGCTTCCGCTTCGCCCTGGAGGAACGGTGCGTCCCGTTCGCCCGCGGGTACGAGGCGGCCGGGGTCACGCTCCCCGACTGGATCCCCCTGGACGGCAACCCCGGCGACCGCGTCGTCGTCGTGCCGCCCGTGGGCAAGGACGCCATCCGCGCCCTGCCCCGCTACCGCACCGCCCTGATCTCAGGCTGGGCGCAGGACGCCGGGTTCTGGCGCGTCTTCGGGGCGGACCTGGCGTTCCCGCTCTCCGACCACTGCGACTTCGACGAGCTGCTGGAGGTCATCCGCCGCTCGGGCGCGAACAAGGTCTACACGGTTCACGGGTTCCCCGAGGACTTCGCCCGGCACCTGCGCAAGCGCGGCGTCAGGGCCCATGCCCTCCATGCCACCGAGCAGCTCGCGCTCGCTCTCTAGGGCGCCGCTCCGCTTCCGTGCCGCCCGCGCCCTCCTGCGTCTGCTCTTCGGGACCGTCTTCCGGGTCCGGGTCGAGGGCCTGGAGCGCCTGCCCCCCGGCCCCTACGTCCTCGCCAGCAACCACCTGAGCTGGGCCGACCCGTTCCTGCTCCTCGGGTGGCTGCCCGCCAGCCCCCGCGTCCACTTCCTCGGCCGCCGGGCCGCGATCTACAACCGGTGGTGGAAGCGCTGGATGCTGCGGTTCATGGGCGGGATCATCCCGGTGGACAGCGGAGAGATCCGGCACCTGTCGGTCGCGGTGCGCGGCGTCCTCCAGCACGGCGGCGTCGCGGCCATCTTCCTGGAGGGCGCCGTCGGAACGGTCGAGGGCGAGCTCCAGCCGCTGCGGCGCGGCGTCGCCCACTTCGCCGGCGACAGCTCCGTGCCCGTTGCGACGATCGGCATCGCGGGCACCCGGGAGCTGTGGCGGGGCAAGCCGATCGTCCTCCGCGTCGGCGCGACCGTCGAGCCAACCGGCGCGCTCGGCGGGGACATGGCCGCCATCGAGTCCGCGCTGCGCGCGGCCCTGCCGCCCTATCCGGCCGGCCAGGACACGCGCCGGCCGTGGCCCTGGCTGACGACGCTGCTTCGGTAGCCCCGCTCAGCCGGACCGCGCCACCCCGCCCGCGCCGCTGACCTCCTGCTGAACGGTCGGCGAACCCGTGTACGTGACGTGGCCGGCGCCCGAGGCGGTCGCCTTCAGGTGCTCCGACACGTTGACGGCCGAGCTGCCCGCGCCCGATACGTCCACCGTCGCCTGCTGGCTGGCAAGGTCCGCCGCCTCGTACTTGCCGGCGCCGCTGACCGAGACCGACTGCCGGGCCGCCTGGCCCGACACCGTGACGGTGCCGGATCCGCTCAGGTGCACCGTGAGCGCGCTGGACGTGATGCGCAGCGCCTGCACACGGCCGGCACCGCTGACCTCGAGGTCGAGCTGGTCGGCACGGAGGCTCGTCGCGGTGGCGTCGCTGGCGCCGGACACCTGGATGGCCCGCAGCTGTTTGACCGTCAGGTCGTACTGGATCGGCTTCGTCGGCGCGAGGCTCGATCCGGGCAGCGGCGCGAGCGTCAGGGTGTGGTCGCGCACGGCCGAGCCGATGTGCGGCAGCAGGTTGTCCTCGGCCTGGATGGTCAGCGCCTCCGCCGTGCCCTGGGTGATCGTGAGCGTCCCCGCGCCGGCGACCTCCACCCGATCGAAGTCGTGCACATCGCGGGACTCCGACTTCACGTTGCCCGAGCCCGGGAGCGCGGCCACCGGGCCGACGGCGAATCCACAGCCGGACAGGCCCAGGACCACCAGTGCGGCGGCCAGCAGCGTCACGCGAGCGTTCATCGGGGAACCTCCGGAGGCGCCGCCGGGTGCGGGGGCACAGGCGGGTGGGGGCGAGTGCCGAACCGCGTCAGCACCACGGCGCCGAGCGCCATGGAGACGATCAGCAGGCCGAAGACCACGCCGACGTACGGCAGGTTGACGATCACCGCGACCAGCACCCCGCCGATCAGCAGCGTCGGGATCGTGTGGACGTGCACGTGGAGCGTGCCCAGCAGCCGCTGCCCGATCAGGGCGATCACGCCGGCCAGGCCGAGCACGCTGGCGGCCAGCATCGCTACCAGGAGTACGGCGGTGGCCGGCACCAGGATCACGGTGATCGCCAGCAGGGCCGCCAGCAGCACGCCGGCGACCGCCGTCAGGCAGCCGAGGCCGAGGCTGGCGAACGGCCGCTCGTCGAGCGCCTCCCGGGTGAGTCCGATCTGGCGCGGGAACAGGAGCTGCAGCAGCAGCGCCAGGAGGACGATGCCCACCGAAAGGCCCACACGCGCGGGCTCGCCCAATCCAGGCAGTGATGGCAGCGTCGGCAGGGCGCCGGCCGCCAGGCCCGAGCCGAAGCCGCCCTGGATCACCTCGTGCCCGACGCGGGCGCCGGGGTCCCGGTCCAGCGAGCCGCCCAGGACCGTCACGTCGTGGCCGACGTCGGCCCGCGCCCCCAGGTGGACGGCGCCCCCGAAGACCACGACGTCGTGCTCGACGCGCCCGTTCACCGTCACGTCGCCCCCGAACACCCGGAGGTCGTGCGTGATCGTCCCCTCCACGTCGCCGTCGCCGCCGTAGACGGTCACGTCGCCGCGGCGGACCTCGTTCGCCGGGATGGTGTAGTCGCCGCCGAAGAAGGAGAGCGAGCCGCCCGCGACGGTCGGCCTGGCGGGCGGCGAGGGGGCCGACGGCGGCACCGGGGGCGAGGGCGCGGCCACGAAGAGGAGGCCGGCCGTCAGCAGCGCGGGGATCACCGCGCCATCCTCCAGACCGGCGGCCGCAGCGCCAGCCGCAGCCACAGGGCGCAGGCGGCGAGCGTGACGGCGCCGAAGACCGTGAGCACCGCCGGCTGGGCGAGGAGGATGTCCCGGACCGCGACCACCGGCGCGAGCGCCCCCGCGATGCCGCCGACGCCCGCCGCCGCCCAGCCCGGTCCCGCCCCGCCCAGCAGGACGAGCGCCGCGCCGGCCGCGACCGATACCACGACCAGCGCCGCCCAGAGCGCGGCCAACCGGCCGCCGGACGGCCGCCGGCTCAGCACGGCGTCGGCGAGGCCGGCGGGCGCGGGGACGTCATCCGGCCGGGCCCCGCGCAGCGCGTGGGACAGCGGGTCGGCCGACTCCATCGCCTCGAAGCAGGCCGCGCACGACTCCAGGTGACGGCTCGCCTCGTGGTCCCACGCGTGGGCGAGCAGGCGCCGCCGCGCGTCCTCACACCTCAACGCCGTCCTCCTCCATGACGAGCAGCGCGCCCAGCGTGCGCCGCGCCCGCAGCAGCGCCACTCGGACGGCGCCGTCCGTCATGCCCAGCGCGCGGCCGATCGTGTCCACCGACTGGTCCTCCCAGTAGCGAAGGACGAGCAGCGCCCGGTCGCGGGCGGGCAGGCGGGCGAGCGTCGCGCGCACGCGCTCCGCCTCCAGGTGCTCCAGCGCCAGGGTCTCGGCGCTCTGGCCCTGGCCGACCTCCGGCTCCGGCGCGCGGGCCCGCCGCCGGAGCAGGTCGATCGCCCGGTTGCGCGCGATCGCCCGGAGCCAGGGCCCGATCGCCTGGGCGGGGTCGTAGGTGGACATGCGCTGCAGGGCGGCCACGAACGTGTCCTGGGTGACGTCCTCGGCATCCGCGGCGTTGCCCAGGATGCGCAGGCTCGCGTTGTACACGTCCACGCGGTGGCTTTCGATCACGATTCGCGCCTCCGCATCGTCCACATTCGCACTGGATACGAGTGGCCGGCGGGCCGCGTTACACGGCCGCCATCGCGAGGTCGACCAGCGCCAGAAAGAGGTCGTACATCTCGACGTACTCGGCCGTCGCGTAGCCCACGGTGCGGGGGCCGAGACGGCGGACGCAGGGCACCCGCTCGCAGGAGTCGGCCATCGCGGTGGTGGTGAGGTCGACCTCCAGCTCGACCGTGCCCTCCAACCGCATCGGCGGGATGTTGTCGAGGCGCTCGATCGCACGCTTCGCGCCCGCCCGGATGCGCTCTCGGGCGACGTGCGGATGGAGCGAGCGGGCGGCCTGGCGGCCCAGCCCCTCCTTGACGACCACGCCCTCGACCTCGAGGACGAACTCGTGCATCTGCGAGACGGCCGCCGCGTCGCCGGTGAACAGCGCGACCGGGCAGTCGAACGTGCCGCAGAGGTAGCCGGTCAGGCTGCCCTCGCTCTGCGGCGTCCCGTTCAGCCGCACCTGGCGGACGACGCGCGGGTCCGCGTAGCTGTGGTCGAGCACGGCGTCCGGCGTCCCCACCGCCGCGTGGTAGCCGACGAAGAACGCGGCGTCGAAGCCGGGGCCCATCCCGGCGCCCATGTACCGGCGGCGGGGGTACCCGCTGACCAGCTCGGCCCGCGGGTGCAGCTCCTCGGGATCGAGGTTCACGCACGTCCAGTGGCCGTCGCTGACGACGATCTCCTGCACGCCCGCCTGGAGGGCGCCCTCGACCGCGGCGTTGACCTCCTGCGTCAGCAGGTGCCGGCCAGCCGGGTGCAGCGCCGAGGACGGGTCCGTCTGCTCGTCGCGGGCGATGCCCGCGACGCCCTCCATGTCCGCGGAGACGAAGACGCGCACCTAGTCGGTGTAGCGGCGGATGATGCCGTCTTCGCGCTGCCGCTCCTCCTGGTAGAGGGGGCAGTCCTCGAAGTTGCGCAGGCAGATGGGCGGGGCGTCGCGCAGCGCGAGCTTCCGCTTGGACCGGTGATCGACGTGGCAGTCGAAGTGGTACACGCGCACCGGGCCATGGCGGTCCTTGTAGATCTGCTCCAGGTAAGGACAGCGAGCCACTTGACTCGTGAAGCTTACGATGAGGGTCGGTTTGCTGGACTTCGCCAGGACGGCGGAGGCGATCGGGGCCACCTCCTCCACCCTGGAGAAGGCCCGGCTCCTCGCCGACTACCTGCGCCGGCTGCCGCCGGATGACCTGCGGCGGGCGGCGATCTACATGAGCGGGCAGCCGTACGGCGGCGCCGAGCGGGCCCGGCTCAACCTCGGCTGGGCGACGATCGGGCGGGTGGTCGAGCGCCTCTCGGGGCGGGACTCCGACGAGCTGAGCGCCCTCTTCCTGAAGCACTCCGACCTGGGCGACTGGGCGCGCGAGGCGCTGGAGGGACGGACGGAGCCGCGGCCCACGTCCCTGGCCGAGGTGGCCGCCGCGCTGGACGAGATCCGCCTGGCCCGCACGGCGGCCGCCAAGCAGGACCTGCTCGCGGGGCTGCTCGGGCGGCTCGACCCGCTGGAGGCGCGGTACGTCGTCAAGGTGCTCAGCTTCGAGCTCCGGATCGGCCTGGCCAACGGGCTGGTCGAGGCGGCGATCGCGCAGGCGTTCGACGTGCCCGCGGACGTGGTGCGGCGGGTCCACATGCTCACCGGCGACCTGGGCGAGACGGCGGTCCGGTGCCGCGCCGGCGAGCTCGACGACACGCGCATCACGCTGTTCCAGCCGGTCCGGTTCATGCTCGCCACGCCGGTCGAGACCCCGGCCGAGGCGTTCGAGCGGATGCGCACCCCGGTCGTGTGGACCGAGGAGAAGTACGACGGCGTCCGCTGCCAGCTCCACCAGTCCGGCGGCCGGTGCGAGCTCTTCAGCCGGGAGCTCAAGGAGACGGCCGGCGCGTTCCCCGAGCTGGTCGCCGCCGGGCTCGCGCTCGACCGCGAGGTGATCATGGACGGCGAGGTGCTCGCCCACCGCGGCGACCGCGTGCTGCCGTTCTCGGACCTGCAGCGCCGGCTGGGCCGCAAGGAGGTGTCGGCGGCGCTGCGGCGGGACGTCCCGCTCGTCTTCGTGGCCTTCGACCTGCTGCTCCTGGACGGCGAGGTGCTGCTGGACCGGCCGCTGGCCGAACGGCGGCGCCAGCTGGAGGGTATCGGCCTGCCCTGGCCGTTCCTGCTCGCCCGGCTGGAGACGGCCGGCGATCCCGCCCACCTGGACCGCATCTTCGCCGAGACGCGCGAGCGCGGCAACGAGGGGCTGATGGTCAAGGACCCGCAGAGCGGGTACGCGCCCGGCCGGCGGGGCATGGCGTGGCTGAAGCTCAAGCGGCCGCTGGCCACGCTCGACGTGCTCGTCACGGCGGTGGAGTGGGGCCACGGCAAGCGGCGGGGCGTCCTGTCCGACTACACGTTCGCCGTGCGGGACGAGCCGTCCGGCCGCCTGCTCAACGTGGGCAAGGCGTACACCGGGCTGACGGACGCCGAGATCGCGGAGATGACGGAGTACTTCCTGGCCCACACGGTGGCGGACCACGGCCG
>VBJR01000316.1:7069-13763 GCA_005880175.1 Chloroflexota bacterium | reverse complement strand
CTGCGCATGCCCGACGGCTCGGGCCGGCGGATCAGGGTGCGCTCGCTGATCGGGCTGCTGCCGCTCTGCGCCACCATGGTGGTTCCCGCGGAAGCGCTGGAGCGCCACCCGGGGCTGGCCGACCGGGTGGGGCGGCACCTGATGAAGAACCGCGACCTCCTGGGCTCTGTCGCGGACCCGTTCCAGCCCGGCGTCCAGGGCCGCAGGCTCCTGTCGGTCGTCAACGAGGCGAAGCTCCGGCGGATCCTCGCGCGCATGCTGGACGAGGAGCGCTTCCTCTCCCCGCACGGCATCCGCTCACTCTCGCGCTGGCATCTCCGCGAGCCGTACGTGCTCCGCGTCGGCGGCCACGAGCACACGATCGACTATGAGCCGGCGGAGTCCACGACGGCTCTGTTCGGCGGCAACTCCAACTGGCGGGGCCCGGTCTGGTTCCCGACCAACCTGCTGCTGATCCGGGCGCTGCTCAAGTCCTACCTGTACTACGGCGACTCTTTCAGGATCGAGTGCCCGACCGGGTCCGGGCAGGAGATGACCCTGTTCGAGGTGGCGCGCGAGATCTCGGACCGCCTGGTGCGGATCTTCCTGCCCGACGCGCGGGGCCGGCGGCCGGTGTACGGGGGCACGGAGGTGTTCCACAGCGACCCGCACTGGCGCGACCTCATCCTCTTCTACGAGTACTTCCACGGCGACAACGGGGCCGGCCTCGGGGCGTCGCACCAGACCGGGTGGACGGGCGTCGTGGCCAGGCTGATCCAGCTGATGGGCCACCTCGACCCCGAGGAACTGCTGGCCGGCGGCACCCGGCGGCTGAACGCGTTGTACCGAGCGCGGCCGGCTCCGGTGACCATGCCGTAGGCGCGCCGGCCGGGCTCACCCGGTCAGCGGATCCCGGTGGCGAATTTCGCCATGGCTATTCTTGTGCTCGTACGTCCGGAGGGGGTCCAGGAGGCCGACCCGTGGGAGTGGCTGGCCGCGCTGGAGCGGATCGAGCGCTTCGACGTCGAGACCATCGTCCCCGGTCACGGAGAGCCGTGCGACCGGGCCTCAGGGCCAGACGAGCAGGACGGCGCACGCCGCGTGGTCCACGACCTGGCGGGTGGCTGGCCCGAGGCTGTGGGGCCCGTGCTGCCCGCGGTCGCCGTCTCTCGCGCAGACCAGGACGTCGAACCCGCCCGCGGCGGACAGCACCTCCCGCGCGACGTTGCCCCGGCGCGCGAGCCTGGTCGCGTCGCGCCCGAGGAGCGTCCGCGCGTCCGCGAGCAGCTGCTGCGCGCTCGCCTCGGAGATGCGCCGCACGGATGTGTCCTGCTGCGGGTGGTGCCTGCCGAGCAGGCCGTGACGCGCGCCCATCAGCACGGTCTCGGCCTGGATCGGCGCGACGTGCAGGAGCGTGATCTCGGCGGTCGCCGGGACGTACGTCGCCGCCGCGGCGACGGTGGCCTCCCAGGTCTCCTCGACGATCCAGACGAGCGCGCGCGTCAGATGCCCACCTCCAGGCCCGCGAAGAGCAGGAGCGTCGAGACGGCGAGACCCGCCGGCACGGTGACCGCCCCGAGCCGGGTGAACTCGCCCAGGTCCACCTCCGTGTCCTCCCGGAGCAGGATCCGGCGCCAGAGCAGCGTGGCCAGCGACCCGATGTACGTCAGGTTCGGCCCGATGTTGACGCCGATGAGCGCCGCCAGGAGCGGTCCCGCTCCCGCCGGCGCGACGACGGGGGCGAGGATGAGGATCGCGGGCAGGTTGTTCACGAGGTTGGCCAGCACGGCCGCGATGCCGGCGATGACGAGCAGGTCGAGCAGCGAGTGGCCCTGGGGCACGAGCGCGCGCGTCGCCGAGTCGAGCCCGTTCACGCCCGCCGCCGCGACGATCACCCCGAGGCTGAGGACGAAGACCAGGAACGAGGGCTCCAGCGCCCGCGCCAGCTCCCGCGGAGTCGACGTCCTGCGCACGAGCCCGGGCGCGGTGATCGCGACCGCTCCGGCGACGGCGACCCAGAGCGGCGAGATTCCGAGCGGTGAGCTCGCGAGGAAGCCGACGAGCGTGGCCGCGAGCACGCCGATGGCGAACCGGGGCAGGCGCACCTCGTCGGGCGCCGACTCCGACGCGCACGGACGTCGCAGCTCGCCGCTGAAGAGGCGCACGAGGACGAACCACTCGACCGCGATCGCCCCCGCCGTCGGCAGCGCCATGAGCACCGCGAACCGGGTGAAGGACAGGCCGCTCGGGCGGTACGCGAGCAGGTTCGTCAGGTTCGCGACGGGCAGGAGCAGCGAGGCGGAGTTCGCCAGGTGCGAGCACGCGTACACGTGCGGCGTCGGGCTCATCCGCAGCCTGGTGGCCGTCGCGAAGACGACCGGGGTCAGGAGCACGATCGTCGAGTCGAGCCCGAGCACCACGGTCACGCTCGCGGCGACGACGAAGACGAGCCCGAGCAGTCGCCTCGGACTGTCCCCGGACCTGCGCGCCATCAGCTGTCCGAGGGCCTCGAAGAGTCCCTGGCGGCGGCAGCCGTCGGCGAGCAGGAGCAGTGCTGCCAGGAACGCGATCGTCGGCGCGAGATCGGAGATCGCCTGGCGCGCCCGGTCGATGCTCACCGCGCCGACCACGACGAGCAGGATCGCGGTGGCCGCCGCGACGGCCGCCTCCGGCAGCCAGGGCGGCCGCGCGATCGCGACCGCGAGCGTCCCGGCCAGCCCGACGAGCGCCAGCGCGAGAGCGAGCCAGTGCGGGATCACCGGGCTCCCCGCCGTTCCCCGACCTACGGGTCCTCGGGCCCGCGCCCGGCGGACGGCGCCGGCTCGGGGCGGTGCGCGAGCGGCACGAACGGCCTGCGCAGGTCGCGCCAGATCGACCCCGGCGAGAAGTCGCGCGTGTGGCGGTGCCGCTCGATCGCGGCCGCCTCGAGCGGCCACTGGATCCAGCCCTCGACCGCGTCCGCCGTCCACTCGCCCGGCTGCGAGATCCCGATGCGGTGCACGACATTGACGATCGGGAAGAGCGGTCCGCGCAGGCCGTCCAGGTACCGGTCGGGGTTCGTCGCACCGAGATGCTTGGGAAAGATCTGCGCGAACCAGAGCACGGTCAGCGTCGTCCACACGAGGTCGAACACGCTGAGCGTGAAGCCGTTCGTGACGTGCAGACCGGTACCGGGGACGACGATCGCGGATCGGTTCGCGAGCAGGGTCGCGGCCGTGACGATGAGGGCGACGAACAGCTGACGAGCGGCGAGCCACTGCGCCAGCTGGCCTGTCGAGCGTCCGGGGAACGCCTTCTGCCAGCGGTCGATGACAGAGACCTCGAGCCCCTCCATACAGCCGAGGAGCGCCAGCAGCGCGACTGCCGCGACGGCGCTGACGCCGGCCACGACATCGCCGTGGGTGACGAGGAAGAGGGTGCTCATCAGCCAGACGAACGTCGCCAGGCCCCATGCGATGAACAACACGAATCCGAACGCCTTCCGGAACAGGTGCCCGCCCATGGCGGCTTGGCCTCCTTTCTCCGCCGCGCAGTCGACCGTTCAGCTGCGAACGCACCGGCGGCCGGTCCGCCGGCATCGGCCGGCTGTGGGGCTACGGCGCGATCTCTATATGGCTCTCGACGGCCAGGACGCCGGGCGCGGCCTCGGCCGCCCGCTCCGCGACTCTGCGCTCGTGGGGGGAGTGCACCCTGCCGTACAGGTCCGCCACCCCGGCCTCGACCTCGGCCCTGACGCTCAGCGAGTTGAGCGTGGCGTTGCGGGCGAACGCCGCGCTGATCGCCGCATCCACCTCGGCCGGATTGGCACGCGGCCGCACGAAGACCAGGTTCGCCACCCCGCTCACGCCCGTGATGTGCCTGATCGCCCGCTCGGCGGCCTCACGCTGGTGGCCCCACTCGACCTCGCCTTCGAGCGTGACGAACCCGTCGCTCACGGTTGCCTCGATCGCGCCCTCCGGCAGGGCGGTGTTGTGATCGATCACGTGCGCGATCGAGGTGGCGACGTCCGAGTCGTCCCGGACGCTGCCCTGGGTCAGCTCCACCCGCAGCTCGTCCGCCACCGCGCGCACGCCGAGGACGCGCTCCGCCGCCTGTACGGCGGCGTGCCTCTCCCGGTACGTGGGCACCCGTCCGGTCAGCGTCACGCCGCCGTCCTTCACGGTCACCCCGACGTCCGTGACGTCGACCCTCGGGTCCCGGGACAGCTCCGCGGTCACGTCCCGCTGGATCTCTTGATCAGTCCTCACGTCCCCAGCGTGTCAGCGGCCGGCGGCACGCAGCCAGGAGGCACCTCCCGGTGACCACCCGGCCGGTCGGCCTGGGGCGGACAATGGGCCAGGACCCTGTGGGCGGTGGCGGTCATCGAACGGGAGAGGGGGACATGCTGCGCGCGGAAGAGAACGAGTACGTGACCCGCGTCGGCCCGGGCACGCCGATGGGCGACCTCATGCGCCAGTACTGGGTGCCGGCGATGCTGTCGTCGGAGCTGCCCCGGCCCGACTGTCCGCCCGTCCGCGTGCTGCTGCTCGGCGAGAAGCTGATCGCGTTCCGGGATACCGGGGGCCGGGTCGGGCTGCTCGACAACTTCTGCCCGCACCGCGGCGCGTCGCTGTTCTTCGGGCGCAGCGACGAGTGCGGCCTGCGCTGCGTGTACCACGGGTGGAAGTTCGACGTCGAGGGCACGTGCGTCGATATGCCCAGCGAGCCGCCCGGGAGCACGTTCGAGAACAGGGTGCGCGCGAAGGCCTATCCGTGCCGGGAGCGCGGCGGCGTCGTCTGGGCCTACATGGGCCCACGCGAGGAGGCGCCCCCGCTGCCCGACCTGGAGGCCAACCAGCTGCCCGAGGACCGGTGGACCGTCACCGCGATCCAGCGCGAGTGCAGCTGGCTGCAGGGCCTCGAGGGCGACATCGACACCGCCCACATCGGCTTCCTCCACTTCGGCTCCGAGCGCGCCGAGGACCAGCAGGAGGGCACGTTCCGCTACTACGCGCTCAAGGACCGCGCCCCCCGCTACGCGGTGCTGGACACCGACTACGGCTCGATGTACGGCGCGTACCGGCCGGCCGGGCCGGGCCAGCAGTACTGGCGCATCGCCCAGTTCCTGTTCCCGTTCTTCACCATGCCTCCGAGCGGACTGCTCGGCCGTCAGGTCGTCGCGCGGGCCTGGGTGCCGATGGACGACTCCCACCTGCTGTTCTTCGGGATGTCGGCGCGCACGGCTCCCGAAGAACCGTCCACTCCCTCCATCGCGGACGCGAGGCCGCGACCGAACGGCACCGGCTGGTACGACCGCTTCCGCCTCGATGCCGGCGAGACCAACGACTACCGCCTCGACCGCGGGCGCCAGGCGCGCGACGGGGAGTACTCCGGGATCGCCGGCGTCCATCTGCAGGACCAGGCGATCACCGAGAGCATGGGCCCGATCTACGACCGCACGAGGGAGCACCTGGGCAGCAGCGACGCGATGGTCATCCGGGTCCGCCGCCGCCTGATCGCCGCGGCCCGGGCCCTGGCGGAGAGCGCGGCGACCCCGCCCGGCGTCGATGGGCCGCAGGCATACCGCCAGCGCTCCGGCGGCGTCATCCTGGACGAGAGCGCCGACTGGGTGGAGGCGACGAGGGACCTGCGCCGGGCGTACGTCGAGCACCCCGGGCTCGACCCCGCGATCACGGGCGGTTTCGTCTAGGAAGCGGTTGCGCTTCGCGGCCCGCCTGGAGGCGGCCATCACGCCGGGAGGCTGCGCGGCGCGATTCCCCTGCGACCCCCGAGGACGGAAAGGTTGAAGTGTCGATACCTGCACGCCTCCAGAGGTGGGGAGACGTTGAAGTTCCGACACTTCAACCTCTCCCCGGCGACACCGTCAGCGGCGGCAGCTGGTCGCTGCGCCCGTCATCGTCGCCATGACCGTAGCGGTCGTGGCCGTTCAGCTCAAATGTTCGGACCCTGACGCGCCGCGGCGCTCGACCGATCGGGGATTTGACGGTCACCATACCTCTTGGTATGGTCGCCCGCAAACGGATCCGTCGGCCCGTCTTGGAGGGTAGGAATGCTCACGAGGTTCGGAGCCTATCTCGCCGCCACGGCCGCAGAAGGCGGCCGCCGCCGGGTCGTCACCCGGTTCGCTGTTACGAGCATCACCGGGCTCGCGCTGGCCGCTCTCGGCCCGACGGTGGCCAGCGCGACGGTGTTCTCGGGCAGCGGCTGCGCGCAGGTGAACATCATCGTGGCCCGCGCGTCCACCGAGGCCCAGGGCCAGGGCATCACCGGCAACCTGGCGACGCAGGTCCAGAACGCCAGCGCCCAGACCGTCAGCACCGAGGCCGTGGTCTACCCGGCGACGCTCAACAACTACGCGTCGAGCGAGAGCCAGGGCGTGACCAACGCCAAGCAGGAGCTGGCCTCGGCCGTCAGCAGCTGCCCGGGCCAGAAGCAGGTGCTGATGGGCTACTCGCAGGGCGCGAACGTCGTGCTGGACGTCGTCACCGGCAACGCCGAGGTCCGCCCGTCCACCGTCGTCGGACCGGCTCCGGCGGCCAGCCTCAGCCACGTCGCCGCGATCGTCGGGTTCGGCGACCCGGGCAACATCGTGAAGCAGGCCTGGGACCTCGGCACCGACACCAGCACGAACGGGATCTTCCCGCGCAGCAGCGCGCAGCTCCACGCGCTGACCAACTTCGGCGCGGCCGCCAGCACCCGCAGCTGGTGCGACACC
>VBJR01000316.1:0-7025 GCA_005880175.1 Chloroflexota bacterium | reverse complement strand
GCGGCTGAGCCGATACCCGATCGCGCAAGGGGGGCTCCGGCCGCCGCCGGGGCCCCCGGCGCCCAGCCGCAAGCCGCCCCGATCAGCCGCCGGCGCCCGACGTCAGGAGCTGCAGCAGCTTGAACGCCTCGGTGCGGAGGTCGTTCTCGGTCAGCGGATGGTCGACGGACGCGTAGCCGACGCTGGCATAGAACAGCACGCTCGCCCGCCACTCCGCCTCGGCGTCACCGAATCCCAGCTCGCGCAGGTCGCAGCCGATCTGCGTGAAGATCTGGCGGTCGGTTCGCTCGAGCGCCGCTCGCGCCCGCTCGTCGCTCCGTGCCCAGTTGCGCATCTCGCGGTCGAGCATGCGCACCGGCCGGCTGAGGAACACGCGCAGCCGGTTGCGCATCCGGTTGAGCGGATGCTCCTCCGGCCCTCCGGCGGTTGCGAGGTACCGCGTGCCCATCTCCTCGGCCCACCTGCGCGCGAGCGCGTCGAGGAAGTCGTCCAGGTCCCGAAAGTGCCAGTAGAAGCTGCCTTTCGTTACGCTCAGCCGGTCGGCCATCGGCTGGATCTTGATGCCCCTGATGCCTTGCTCCGCCAGGACCTCGAAGCCGACTTCCACCCAGTCTCGGGCGCTGTTGCGCGTGCCGGGCACCGGGCAAGGATCGCATACCGGGGACCGTCAGGAGAGGGCGCCGGCGCCCTCTCCCGACAGCGTGGTGGGAAGGGATATCTCTCCTACTGGGCCAGGTGGCGGATCCAGGGCCAGGTCTGTGGCCCTGGCAGGCCATCGACGGAGACCCGAGCATGGAAGTTGTTGTTGACGAACGTCTGCAGCCCCCTGGCCGCGGCCTGCGAGTTGGGGCCGAACACGCCGTCGATCGTGCCGGGGTTGTACCCGGCCCGGCGCAGCAGGCACTGCGCCTCGATGCCGGCGGCGCTGACCCCGCCGGTCAGCGGCACGACCGTGTCGCCGTTGTAGTGGCCGGCGAACTCCTGGCCGCTGAGGGTGAAGTTGCCGCCGGGGTCGTGGACGGTGACCTGCCCCGAGTTGAACGAGTAGCTGCAGCCGTACGCCTCCGCCTGCACGGCGGGCACGGCGACCAGCCCGATGAGGGCGAGCATCGGCGAGATGGCCAGGGCGGCGAGGCGCTTTCGCGCCACCGCGGACAGCACAGCGACCATGTTCGTTCCTCCAGCTAGCAGCGGACGCCGGTAGTGATCATCTGCGAGCACCGCCAGCCGTTGCCGCAGCCGTCACCGGCGCACGAGGTTGCGCTGTAGCACTCCTTGCAGATCCGCGCGAAGGTCCCGCGGGCGCCGCAGCATCCCCACGACCAGCAGCACCTGCCGGAGCAGTTGGTCGAGCCGCTGCAGAGGCTGCAGCAGCTGGCCGCCAGCGGTGCCGACGCGGCCTGTGCCGCCTGCGGCAGCCCCGCGAGCGCGGTCGCGAGGCCTACGGCGGCGACGGAGAGCTTGCGCATGAACCCGCGCCGCCCCATGCGCTCCACCAGAGAGAGCACGGGCGAGCGGTCGTCTACGTCGTGACTCATGTGACCTCCTCAGCGGATGAGCGGCGCTGCCGGGCGTTCGCGACTGTCTCGGCTCAAACGACCTCCTCCTCCCAATCGGGAACGTGCTCCGGCATCCCGTACTGAGCGACGCGGGCATCGCTGTCCAGCAGCACGGCGGCCGGGGTGGTGGTGACGAGGAACTGCCCGCGAACCCTGCCTTTCCTGTCGAGGAGGACCGACACTTCCGGACCCATCAGTCGCGACAGCTCGGAGCAGGCGGCGTCGCTTCCCTCACAGAACACGAGCAGCCGCCCCTCGGACCGGTGGCGGATCCCGGCGATGGTGTCGAGGAGCCAGTCGGCCGGCGTCCCGCCGCTCTCCGCCGTCAGGAACAGCAGGGCGGTGGGCGCGCCGCGGAGGTCGGCCGAGCGCACCGTGGCCCCGGTCGCCAGCTCGGGAGCCTCGAACTCGACGAGCGTGCCGCCGGACAGGCGATCGTGCTTCGTCACCTCGGGCATGGCGGCGTACAGCTCCGTCTTGAGCCGCACGGTCCGCCGCAGCAGACCCAGCAGCACGACGGTCTGCACCATCACCAGCGCCCAGATCGCCGCGAGCCCGACGTCGAGCACGATGCGCCCCACGCCGCTCATGCCCCGGCCGCGAGGACCGCGAGCCAGACGGCGATCACGAGCGCCGTCGCCCCGAGGCCAACCGCCTGGACCCGCCGGTAGTGGCGGGCGTCGGTCTCCCATACCCCGACCACCTCGCTGCCGTCGGCCGACCTGCGCAGGGCCAGCGGCGCGACCCAGACCGGGAGCGCCTTCCCGATCCAGTGGCCGGCCATCAGCAGGGCCCCCAGGCCCGGGCTTCCCAGCGCGAAGGCGAGCAGCGTCAGCAGCCAGAACCCGCCGTAGTTGATCCGGGTGAAGAAGCCGAGGCTGAGGTGCAGCCCCCACAGCGTCGCGGCCCCGAGCGGGCCGAACTGGTGCATCCAGACCTTCTCGGTCTGGAGCGGGCGCTCGGGCAGCCGGAAGCGCAGGACCCCCAGCTCCCGGGCGGCCAGCACGAGCGCGACCACGAGGCAGACCGCCAGCCCGAGCGTCAGCCGCCCCGCCTGCCCCGCGACCTGGCCCAGCTCACCGATGCCAGCGCCGATCGCGAGCGTCACCCCGAGCCCCGTCAGCGTGTACACGGACACCGCCGCCAGCCACGTCCTCCAATCGCGTGCCACCTTCACGAGGGGCGTCAGCGCTCCGATGAGCGACTGCCCTCAAATGCTGCGGAGGTGGCTCCAGCCGAGCAGGGCGGCCAGGGGCAGGAGGCCGAGCCGCAGGTCGACCGCACCGGCGCCGGCGGCGGCCACGAGCGCCGTGGCCACCACGAGATAGCTCGCCAGCCGGAGCCGGTCCGAGCCAACCGCCGCGACCGTGGTGTCCATCGGAACCTCCTCGTCAGGTGACCGCCGGCAGCGGCTGGTCGCCGCCGGCCATCGACTCCCGGGCCGTCGAGACGAGCGCGGCCAGCTCACCGGAGTGGCGGGGCCCGCCCGATCCGCTCACCCGTCCCGTCTCGTCCACCACCACGGCGGCCGGCGTGCCGCTGATCGAGAACGACGACAGCACCGTCCCGTCCGGATCGGCGAGCACGGCGATGTCGCCGGCCAGCAGCCCCGCGAAGGCGTTGGCCTCCCGGGCGCCGCCCTGGCACACCGCGATCCGGGTCTGTCCCGGCTCGGCGGGGACCTGCCGCGTGCCGTCGGCGAGGCGCCGGCAGAACGCGCAGCCCTCGGACAGGAACAGGATCACCAGCTCGCGCCCGAACAGCCGCGAGCTGTCGATCTCGGCCCCGGTTCGCACGTCCGTGCCCGTGAACGCCGGAGCCTGGGCACCCACGGGCAGCCGCTGGGGGATCCGGCCGCTCTCGACGGCGACCTGGAGCTCGCGGAGGGTGCGGAGCAGGCCGAGGATGACCAGACCCTCGAAGAGCACCACGACCCAGAGCAGGACGAACGCGGGCAGCAGGGGGACGCTCATGCCGCCCGCGATCCCGTGGCGCCGGCCCGGCGGGTGCACGTCTTGCAGCCCTTGCGATAGAGGCGCACGACCTCGTCCGCGTGGAGCAGCCACAGCCCGGCCATCACGCAGGCCAGCGCCGTCGCCCCGGCGGCCACGACGTCGTCGGGGCTGGCCAGGAGGCGGAGGGCCTGGCCGCCGCCGCTCCAGACGGTCAGCGCCATCCCGATCAGGAGGGCGAGCTGGACGAGCGACCGCACCGAGAGCCGTTCCTCGCCCAGGCTCCCGAAGCAGTGACACAGCATGTCTCGGTGGCGGCGCAGGTTGATCGCGACCGCGGCCGCGAAGAGGAGCAGGAGACCCGTCGCCAGCGGCAGGGCGACGCCGAGCGCGAACCCGCCCAGCAGGGCCACGGCCACGAACGCCTCGGCCGGGATCAGCACGGCTCCGAACGCGTAGGCCAGGGGGACGGGAAGCAGCTCGTACTCCGCCACGCCGCGCAGGGAGGCCATCGGGCGGAGCGCCTTGCCGAGGCTGGAGACCAGGAAGACGCCTCCCAGCGCGAGCTGCAGGACGAGCCGCGCGGCGTCCAGGTTCATGGCGTCGTCACCAGCGAGCGCACGTCCACCTCCTCCCAGTTGAGGTTCTCGCTGACGGCGGTCAGCTTCCACTGCGTGGACCAGATCTCCGGCCGCTCGACGTCGGCCCGGAACGTCGCCCGGAGGCCGCGGCCGGCGATGCGGATATGGGACTGGACGACCGTGCCGAACTCCAGGATCGCCGCGTCGTCCCGCCACAGCGTGAACGAGTAGAAGGTGCGCGGGCCCTCGACCAGGAATCCCGCGTGGAGAAGGCCCGAGCAGCGCTGCCGCGCGTCGCGGCGGACCTGGCGGTACAGGCGATGCAGTCGCAGGAGATCCCACACGGAACGGAGCTGGAAGCGCGTGATCACGCAGGTCACCTCGCTGCCGACCCGCTCGTAGCCAGCGCCGCTGAAGGAAACATCGCCTGGCATGCGAGTGTTGTAGACGGGGTGGGGGGCGGGGTCCACCGACAACCCTGACAACGCACTGACAAGTGACCCGGACAACCGGAATCGGCCGGCTGCGCCCCGCGGCCCTCGGCTACGCTGGTGCCTGAGACGATGGTGAGCGATCAGTGAGGCGCGGTTTTCTGCGGCGGCTGCCCCGGCCCGTCCGGTGGCTGTGGTTCGCGATCCTGGCCGTCATCGGGCTGGAGTGCGCCGGCGTGGCGCTGGGGTTCGTCCTCGGCCCCGACTGGTGGTACGCGGCGGGCCAGCTGGGATCCATCCTGGCGGCGCCGCTGGCCGTGGGCCTGCTCGTCGTCTTCGGCACCAGCGCCTGGGTTGGCCGCAAGGCGTCGTCGCCCGCGGACGGCGGGTCGGACGAGGCGCACCCGCCCGCGCCGCAGGTTCCGATCGAGGTGGCCGCCGGCCGCCGCGCCGGCGAGGCCGTGTCGGCCTTCGCCCGGACCCGCGAGGGGCAGGCGACGATCCGGCAGACGGCACGGCTGGTTCGGGCCTTCCGCGCCGCGACCCGGCCGGAGCCCGGGTCGACGGGCGCGGACGGGGCCGAGCGCGGGCCCGGAAGCGACCGCTAGACCCGCCCACGGAGGAGTCGCGCAATTCGTACATGCGGACCCCACGTGCGGTCTGGGGGGCGGGGGTGCCGGGTGCCGGGCCGGCCGGCATCGCCCTTTCCCGCCCGAGCGGGCGGCCTCCGACGCCAGCCGGCAGTGTCGCTGGCGCCTCCGTGGGGCTACAGCACCGTCACCGCGATCTCGTTCGAGTCCGGTGAGACGCCGACCGCGTTGTTCGCCGCGACGTTGTAGTAGTACGTGTGCCCGCTCGTGAGGCCCGTGTCGGTGAACGTGGTCGTCGCGCCGCCGACGGTCGCGGCCGCCGCGACGGCCTCGCCGTCCGACTTCGTGCCGCGGTAGACGCTGTACGACGTCGGGCCGCCGCTGGCGCTGGCGGCCCAGCGCAGCGTCACCGTGCCCTTCCCGGCGGTCACGGTCAGGTTCGTCGGACCGCTCGGGACCGACGCCGTCGCCGGGGTGACCGTCAGCTGGTCCACGCGCGAGAGCCCGTGATCGGAGACCGCCAGCATGCTGACGGTGTTCACCCCCGCGTTCAGGTGCACCTGCAGGAACGAGTGCTGGTACGTGTCGAAGCTGCCGGTGATCGGGAACCGCTCCGTCCTGGTCACGACGGCGCCGTTGACCGCGAGGCCCATCTGCCGGTTCGTGACGCCCGGGAACAGCCCGCCCTGGAAGGCGTAGCGCCAGTCCACCGTGTACAGGCCGCTGCTCGGCACCCTGACGTTCAGGAACGTCATCGTGCCCTGCGTCGAGTACGCCATGTCCACGACCCGCTGGTTCGGCGAGGTCGAGCCCGAGGAGCCGAGCACCTGGGGGAACCAGCCGGTCAGCGTCTGGAACCAGTCGAACCCGGCGAGCTGGGCGTCCTTGCAGTAGAAGACCAGGCTGCTGCCGGAGGCCACCCCGGCCCCGCTGCCGCCCGTGATCGCCGGCGGCGGCGTCTTCGACGCGTCCTCGGCGGTGCGCGCCGACTGGCCGCCGGAGTTGACCGCGCTCACCTGGTAGAAGTAGGTGGGCGTGGTCCCGAGACCCGCGTCCTTGAACGTCGTGCTCGTCGTGGTGGTGTACGGCGTGCTGCCTTCCCCACCGGCGCTCGTACCACGGTAGACGTCATAGCTGCTCGCGCCGGCGCTGGCCGGCCAGGAGAGCGTGATCGACGTGTCGTAGCCGGCGTGCAGGTCCAGGCTGGCCGGGGCCGGCGGCGCCGTCGCCGCGAACGCGGTGAGCTGGAAACCGGCGGCCGCACACAGGGACCCGAGGGCGGCCAGGGCCATCAGGATGCGTGACGGGCGGCGGTCGGAACGGAACAGTCTTGCCATATGCAGCTCCTGTCAAGGCTGAAACCGAGCTTCCGCGTAGACCTTGATATAAGGCTTAGTTAATATCGTAGCCTTATATTCGGGAGCCCGGGTGTCGAGGTTGAGATCTGAACCGGTGGAACGACGGAGATGGACCGTCCGTGACCTGCGCCGCGACAACCGCTCGGTGCTGCTGTGGTCGCTGTTCTTCGATCAGCCGTGCAGCCGCCAGGACCTGAGCGAGGCCACCGGACTGAGCCCCGCCTCGATCAGCAACGTCACGCGCGAGCTGATCGAGGAGGGGATCGTGGCGGAGGCGGGCTCGGTGGACTCCGACGGCGGGCGCCCGCGCACGTTGCTGCAGATCGACTCCAACTACGGCTACGTCATCGGGGTGGACGTCGGCGAGACCCGCGTCCGGGTGGAGCTGTTCGACCTGACCATGACCGAGCGGGCCAAGGCCGACTACCCGCTGGACCCGGAGAACCAGGGCGTGGACCTGATCGTCGACCGCATCCTGACCGGCCTGGAGACCGTCCTGGCGAGCGCGGACGTGGATCCCAACGCTGTCCTGGGCATCGGCGTGGGCGTCCCCG
>VBJR01000315.1 GCA_005880175.1 Chloroflexota bacterium | reverse complement strand
AGACGATGGCCGCGATGTCGTCATCGTCCACCTCCTCTTTCAGGAGGGCCCCGGACGTCTGGATCTCGGCCAGCTGAGCGTTGGCCTGCTCCAGGTCGCGCTGGATGTCGACCGCGTCGCCGTACTTCAGCCGGGCGGCGGTCTCCAGGTCGCCGGCGCGCTCGGCCCGCTCCGTCTCGTGGCGGATCTCCTCGGTCCGGGCCTTCAGCTCCCGGATCCGGCCGATGACCTCCTTCTCGCGGTCCCACCGGGCGCGCAGCGCGTTGCGCGTCTCGGACAGCTCGGAGACGTGGCGCTCCAGCGCGGTCAGGCGGTCGCGCGACGCCGCGTCCTGCTCCTTCTTCAGCGCCTCCCGCTCGATCTCGAGCTGCCGGATCTGGCGCTCGAGCTCGTCCAGCTCGACCGGCATCGAGTCGATCTCCATGCGCAGCCGGGCCGCCGACTCGTCCACCAGGTCGATCGCCTTGTCGGGCAGGAACCGATCGGTGATGTAGCGGTTGGAGAGCACGGCGGCCGCCACCAGCGCGGAGTCCTTGATCCGCACCCCGTGGTGGACCTCGTAGCGCTCGCGCAGGCCGCGGAGGATCGAGATCGTGTCGTCCACCGACGGCTGGTCCACCAGCACCGGCTGGAACCGCCGCTCCAGGGCCGCGTCCTTCTCGATGTGCTTGCGGTACTCGTCCAGCGTCGTCGCGCCGATCGCCCGCAGCTCGCCCCGGGCCAGCGCGGGCTTGAGCAGGTTGGAGGCGTCGATCGCGCCCTCGGCCGCGCCCGCCCCGACCAGCGTGTGCAGCTCGTCGATGAACAGGACGATCTGGCCGTCGCTCGACGTGATCTCCTTGAGGACGGCCTTGAGCCGGTCCTCGAACTCGCCCCGGAACTTGGTCCCGGCGACGAGCGCGCCCAGGTCGAGCGAGATCACCCGCTTGTTCTTCAGGCCCTCGGGCACGTCGCCGGCCGCGATGCGCTGGGCCAGCCCCTCGGCGATCGCGGTCTTGCCGACGCCGGGCTCGCCGATCAGCACCGGGTTGTTCTTGGTGCGCCGGCTCAGCACCTGGATGACGCGGCGGATCTCCTCGTCCCGGCCGATGACCGGGTCGAGCTTGCCCTGGGCCGCGAGCGCGGTCAGGTCGCGGCCGTACCGCTCCAGCGCCTGGTACTTGGACTCGGGGTTCTGGTCGGTCACGCGCTGGCTCCCGCGGACGGCGCGCAGCGCCTTGAGCAGCGCGTCGCGGGTCGCGCCCGCGCGCTTCAGCGCCGGCCGCTCGACGAGGGCCAGCAGCAGGTGCTCGGTCGAGATGTACTCGTCCTTGAGCTGCTGGGCCTCCCGCTCGGCCTGCTCGAGAACGAGGTTGAGATCATTGGACAGGTAGGGCTGGGGCGCACCGCGCATCTTCGCCAGTCGCTCGATCTCCGAGACCAGCGCGACCTCGAGACCCTGCGGCGACACGCCGGCCGCTTCCAGAAGGGGGCGTGCGATGCCCTCGCGCTCACGAACCAGCGCCAGGAGCAGGTGCTCCGGCTCGACGGCCTGCTGGCCGCTCTCCTGCGCGGTCTGGGCGGCCCCCTGGAGGGCTTCTTGAGCTTTCTCGGTGAATCGGTCCAAACGCATGTCTGCCACTGTGATTCCCGCTTCGGCCTATGTTTCACACATGCCCGAGCTGCCGGAGCTGGAGGCGCTGCGGCTGCAGCTGGGCCCTCGACTGGAGGGCCGGCTGGTCACCGCGGTGGACGTGAACCCGAAGAGCGGGCACCTGCTCCGCTACCCGCCGGACAGCTTCGCCGAGGAGCTGCCGTACCGGAAGTTCACGCGCACCTGGCGGCGGGGCAAGCACCTGGTGTTCGACCTGAAGCTGGCCCGCGGCGGGGAGCTGCGCCACCTGGCGATCAACCCGATGCTGGGCGGGCGCTTCCAGCTCGCGGGGCCGGACACGAAGGCGCCGGCCACCCGCGTGTTCTCGCTGCGGCTGGACGGCGGCGACGAGCTGCGCTACCTGGACTTCCGGGACATGGGCCGCATCTACTGGACGGCGGACCCGGCGGCGGACGTGCTGGCGTGGCGGGAGATGGGGCCGGAGGCGACCTGCTCCGCAACCAGGCGTTCCTGGCCGGCATCGGCAACGCGTACTCGGACGAGATCCTGTGGGAGGCGAAGCTGCTGCCGCTGCGCCGGCGCGCGTCGCTGAGGCCGGACGACGAGGAGGCGCTGTACGAGGCGATCCCGGCGGTGCTGGGCCGGTCCATCGAGGCGATCCTGGCCAACCCCGACTACGACGAGTCCAGGCAGAACCGCAGCTTCATGAACGTGCACGGGCGGGGCGGCAAGGACTGCCCACGCTGCGGCCACCGGGTCTCCCAGCTGGGCTCGAACCGGGAGCCGCTCAACTTCTGCCGCGGCTGCCAGAGGTAGCGATCCCGGGGTTGGGGCGTCGGCCTGGCTCGCGTGGCGCCGGCGCAGCGCTTGGGAATGCCTGACAACGAACGGGGCCTCCGGTGGGCTAGCACTGTGCCGCATCTGGGTGCCAAATGGATCACGAGTAGGTCTTGCCGTACCTGGGCCACCTCATGGACCGGTTCAGGGGTGGCCCAGGTACGGCAACGCCCGGGAAGCCAGCCTTGAACCACTTGCCACCCAGAGGTGGCACAGTGTTAGCCCGGCGGAGCTTCCCTTCGGTGTCGGGCTCTCCCACGCGCCGCGTCGGCGCCGGACGTCCCAAGCCGACCCGGCGCGTCGGTCGGGCCGGCCACCTCGAACACCTTGTCGCGGCCGCGGTCGCCCGACACGAGCGTCACCGCCGACGCCCGCACGCCCAGCGCGGCCGCCACCGACTTCATCAGCGCCCGGTTCGCGGCGCCCTCCACGGCCCGCGCCGTGACCCACACGTGGAGGACGTCGCCTTCCCACTCCGCGCGGTCGCGGGATGCGCCAGGATGAGCACGTACGGCGATTCGCATCGCACTCGCATTGTCGGAGGTGGCACAGTGGCAGAGCACGTCCTGGAACGCGGCAGGGTGCACTACAAGTGGGACAACAGCCTGGCGCCGGCCATCGAGGTCGCGCCCGGGGACGTCCTCCACTGCGAGACGCTGGAGGTGACGGACGGCCAGGTGACGCCCGGCTGCCCCGCGACGGCGCTGGGCTCGCTCGACTTCAACCGCCTGTACCCCCTCGCCGGGCCCGTCCACGTGCGGGGCGCCGAGCCCGGCGACGTCCTCGAGGTCGAGATCCTGAAGCTGCAGCCGCTGGAGTGGGGCTGGACCGGCATCCTGCCCGGCCTCGGCCTGCTGTCCGGGGACTTCACCGAGCCGTACATCCGCCACTTCGACCTCAGCAACGGCGAGTACGCGGAGCTGCGCGAGGACATCCGCATCCCCATCCAGCCGTTCTGCGGCACGATGGGCGTCGCGACCGACGAGCCTGGCCCGCACGACGTCCTGCCCCCCACCAAGGGCGCCGGCAACATCGACACCCGCCACCTCGGCGTCGGCACGAAGCTGTACCTGCCCGTCTTCGTGACGGGCGCGATGTTCTCCGCGGGCGACTGCCACGCCGCGCAGGGCGACGGCGAGGTCTGCGTGACCGGCATCGAGTGCCCGATGGCGTTCAGCCTGCGCTTCGACGTCAAGAAGGGCCACCACATCAAGCCGTGGCACTACCGGTTCGTCACGCCGCCCGGGCCGCTGCAGCCGAAGTACGACGAGAAGGGCTACTTCGCCGCCACGGCGCTGGGGCCGGACTTGATGGAGAACGCCAGGAACGCGATCAGGGACGTGATCGACTGGCTGGTCTGGGAGAAGGATCTCAGCCGCGAGGACGCGTACGTCCTGTGCAGCCTGGCCGCGGACCTGAAGATCAGCCAGATCGTGGACCAGCCGAACTTCGGCGTCTCCGCGTACCTGGCCCTGAGCGTGTTCCAGAGCTGACGGCTGAACGGCGCCGGCGCCCGGCGGTCCCGGTCCTGCCCTGCCCGGCGTGTGGCGACGCCCGGCACTCGGCCGGGCCCGAGGGACCGCCGCAGCGCCGGTGCTGGGCCTGCGGGAACGTGTGGCTGCCGGGCGAGGCACCGCCGCACGCCGCCGCCGCGGTGAACGACCCGGCGGTGCGGGCCGCGATCGAGAAGCTGGACGGCCGGGTGGTGCGAGTACGCGGCAAGTTGCGGCGGCACGGGCGGTGACGCAACATCCAGCCATGGTCGAGACCGAGCGCGTCGAACCGGCGCTGCCGTCGCCGCGCACCAACCGGGGCCGGCGCACCCGGCAGAAGCTCCTGGACGCGGCCGAGGAGGTGTTCGGCCGCGACGGCTTCCACCGCGCGTCCATCGTGGACATCACGCGCTCGGCGGGCGTCGGCCAGGGCACGTTCTACCTGTACTTCCCGAGCAAGGAGGCGCTGTTCATCGAGCTCGTCCGCGCGATGGGCCACGACGTCCGGCGCCGGCTGCACGAGGCGAGCCGCGGGCTGCCCGGCAGGGCCGCCGCCGAGGCCGCCGGCTTTCGCGCCTTCTTCGGCTACGTGGCGGAGCATCCGAACCTGTACCGGGTCGTGCGGGAGTGCGAGTTCGTCGCCCCCGACGAGTTCCGGGCCTGGTACCGGCGGCTGGCCAGCCGCTACGTGGCGGGCCTGCGCGCGGCGGCCGCCGCCGGGCAGGTGCGCGACGACCTGGACCACGAGACGGTCGCGTACTGCCTGATGGGCATGGCCGACTTCCTGGGCATGCGCCTGGTCCTGTGGGAGGGCCGGCGCCGGGTCCCGGCGCGGGCGCTGCGCACGATCATCGAGATCGTTCGCCGGGGGGTGCTCCTGGACCCGCCGGAGCCCGGCTGACCGGCTCTCGCCACATCAGCAGCACCGGCGGGCCGCCGGCGCCCATCCGGAGCTCCTCCAGCGTCCGGAAGCCGTTCCGCTCGTACAGCGGGGTGTTGCGCGGGTTCGAGTTCTCCAGGTAGGCGGGCACGCCGTCCCGGTCGCACAGGGCCAGCCGGTGGGCGAGCAGCGCGCTGCCCACGCCCCGACCCTGGGCCGGCGGGTCCACGGCCAGCTCCGACAGGTACCAGTGGGGCTGGCGCGGGTGCTTCGCGCCCATGGCCGCGATCGGCGGGAGGATCCGGGGCAGGCGGCGCAGGCCGACCGCGCGCAGGAACCCGGGGAACCGCCACGCCTGGCGCCACTGGCCGGCGCCCAGCTGCCCCGGCGGCGTCCACAGGGCGACGCCGCACCGGTCGCCGGTCGTGTAGACGTGGCCGAGCGGCGTCGCCATGTCGAGGCTGAGCCGGTACAGCCAGGCCAGCGCCCACTCCCGGCCCCCGTCCTGGCGGATCACCCAGTTGACCACCGGGTCCCGGTCGAACGCCCGCGCGAGCACGCCCCGCAGGTGCGGCAGGTCCGGCCTGGCCGCCAGCCGGACCGCGACGTCCCGACTCAGAGGAACGCGGTCCCCGGCGGGCCGCCCGCCAGCACGTCCTCCGCGCGACGCCGGACGCTCTCGCCCATCTCGGGGTGCGTCAGCACGTAGAACCGGCGGCTCCGGATCGCGTCCGCGACGTGGCCGGCCACGGCGGACGGCTCCATGCCGGCCTGGATCAGCTCGCGGAGCATGTCGGCGATCGCCGGGTCCACCTCGGCCGGCGGCGTGAGCCCGGCCGGCCGGTTGCGGTCCGACTCCCCGATGCGCGTCCGCACCCAGCCGGGACACAGCACCGACACGCCGACGGTGCCGCCTTGCTGCGCGAGCTGGAAGTGGAGCCCCTCCGAGAGCGCCACCACACCGTGCTTGGTCACGCTGTACGGGCCGAGGACGCCGGTGGTCAGGCCGGCCATCGAGGCGGTGTTGACCACGTGCCCCGCGTCCTGCTCCAGCAGCACGGGGATGAACGCGCGGATGCCGTTGATGACGCCCCACAGGTTGACGCCGAGCACCCGCTCCCAGTCGCGGGGCGACATCTCCCACATCGGCCGGCCGCCGCCCGACACGCCGGCGTTGTTGCACAGCACGTGGACGGCGCCGAACGCCTCCAGCGCCCGGTCGCGCAGGGCGTCCACCTGGTCCCCGATCGACACGTCGGTGAGCACGGGCAGGACCTCGGCCCCGCGGCCCGCCAGGAGGTCCGCCGCCTCGGCCAGCGCCGGTCCCTCGACGTCCGCCATCACCACGCGCATCCCCTCGCTCGCGAACCGCTCGCTGAGCGCGAAGCCGATGCCGCTGGCCGCGCCGGTGACGACCGCCACCCGGCCCGGCGCCAACACGTCGCCGCCTCGTTCCATCGACCGTGCAGTATGGCGCCCCACCGGGGGACGCCGGCCGGTTCAGGACTTGACGAGCCGCTCGATCGCGGAGGTCAGCTCGAGCACCTTCTCCGTCCCGTCGCCCGCGCGGATGGCGTCGGTGACGCAGTGGTCGACGTGGTCCTCGAGCAGGAGGAGCGCCACGCTCTCCAGCGCCGCCTTGACGGCGCTGACCTGCGTCAGCACGTCGATGCAGTACCGGTCCTCGTCGATCATCTTCTCCAGGCCGCGGACCTGGCCGCCGATCCGGCGAAGACGGCGCCGCACCTCCTCCTTGTCACGCGTGTACCCTTGCACCGCCGTAATCATACTGCTGGGGGGTATGGGTTCGAGCCGATCGATCACTCTGGCCCCCTGCCGCGTCCCATGGATGCATGACTGCGACGGCCCGAGGAGAGGTCGTCACTGGAGGTCCACCATGGGTAACAACGTCTGTTCGCATCGCGGCTGCTTCCGGCCGGCGCCCCACGGGCTCGGCTGGGGCCTGTCCACCGGCATGGTCCAGTGGTTCTGCGCCGAGCACTTCCCGGCGGCCCTCACGCGTCTGGCGGGCCTGCTGCGCGCGGTCCGGACCGCCGCTCCGGCGCGGGCGAAGGCGGCCTGACCGGGAGCACGCACCGGCGGGAGAGAGCGGGCGGCCCGGAGCCTCTAACATCGAGGTCCGTGGTGCTCGTCGTGCAGGGTGTGGTCGGGACGCTGCTGATCCTGGCCACCCTGCTCGACGTCTTCCAGTCCGTCGTGACGCCCCGGCCGGTCGCCGGCCGCGTCCGGATCAGCCGGTACCTGACGCGGGGGACGTGGGCGGCCATTCGCTGGCTGGCGAACCGCACGACGGACGGGCGGCGGCGGGAGGCGCTGCTCGGCAACTTCGGCCCTGCCATCGTCCTCGTGTACCTGCTGGTGTGGCTCCTGCTCCTGATCCTCGGCTATGGCCTCCTGGTCAACGCGCTGGCCGACCAGGTCCGGCCCCGTCCCGCCGACCTGGTCACGTCCCTGTACGTGGCGGGCACCTCGCTGTTCACGATCGGCTTCGGCGACTACGTGGCCACCACGCCGCTCGCCCGGGTGGTGGCGCTGGTCTCCGCCGCCACCGGCCTGGGCGTCCTGGCGCTGGTGGTGACGTTCCTGTTCAGCCTGTACGGCGCGTTCCAGCGCCGCGAGGTCGCCGTCGTCACGCTGGAGGCCAGCGCCGGCGCGCCTCCATCCGGCGTCACGCTGCTGGAGACGTACGCCGCGGCGGGCATCGTCCAGGAGCTGCCGGCCCTGTTCCGGCGCTGGCAGGAGGCGGCCGCCGAGATCCTGGACAGCCACCTCGCGTACCCGGTGCTGGCGTACTTCCGGTCCAGCCACGACGACGACTCGTGGATGGGCGTGAAGGGTTGGGCCAAGCTCAGCCGGGCCGTGCTCGGCCACTGCATCGAGGACATGGTCATCTACTTCGGGCTGCCCGACGACCGCGAGGCTGGCGTAGAGCTGATCGACTACCAGCAGGCGAGGGAGCGGCTGGCGGGCGCCGGCTACCGCCTGCGCCCGGAGGCCGAGGGCTGGGAGGCGTTCCACCGGCTCCGGGCCGAGTACGCGGGCAGGATCAACGCGCTCGCGTTCTACTGGGCGTCGCCGCCCGCGCTGTGGATCGGGGACCGGTCGATCCTGAGCCAGAGCGGTCATGGCAACCGCCCCGCCGTGCGCTGAATCGGCGTCGCTCCCCATTAGAATCCTCTCCGAATGCCGAACCTGCTGGCTGGCGAGAGCATGGTCCTGCCGCCCATCAAGAAGCACTGGATCGTGCTGGTCAAGGCGACGATCTGGCCGACCCTCCTCGGCATCGTCGTGCTCGTGGTCCTGGACGGCCTGCTGCTGGGCGTGCCGATCGGCGACGCGCCGCGCGTGATCGGCACGCTGATCGTGCTGGTCGTGGTGGCCGGTTCGTGGTACATCGCGTGGCTCGAGTGGCAGGCGGCGACGCTGACCGTGACGGACCAGCGCGTCATCCAGGAGCAGGGCATCATCCGGCGGAGCACCAAGGTGATCCCGCTGGACCGGGTCCAGGACGTGTCGACCACCCAGACGGTGATCGGGCAGTTCCTCGACTACGGCAGCGTGGAGATCGACACGGCGGGCGCGATCGCCAACGAGCTGTTCACGTACGCCGTGCACCCCGAGATGCTCCGGGACCAGGTGTTCGTGCTGTCCGAGCAGCTCCGCCGGGGGCTGTAGGCCCTACCCGAAGAAGGCCGCCACCTCCCGGGCCAGCGCCTCCGGCTGCTCGTAGGGCACCATGTGGCCCGCCTCCGCGACCCGGGTGACCGAGGCGCAGGGCAGCAGCTCCGCCCACCGGTCCGCGTGGGCGGGCGGCACCAGGCGGTCGCTCTCGCCCCAGACCACCCGCGTGTCCACCGTCGCCCGGTACAGGCGTTTGGACACCCGCCGGTTGGGCACCGGGAACAGGATCTTGCCGGCCGTGCCCAGGCGCCGCGCGTTCGCCACGAGGAACTCCCGGAGCGCCTCCTCGTCGGAGAAGTCCAGGCCGCCCGTCAGCAGCGCGGCGCCGCGGTCGGGGTCGTGGAACAGGACGTCGCCGAACTCGAACGGGAGGAACGAGAACAGGTCCGGGACGGGGTGCTCGTCGAGCCACAGCCCGAGCGCGTCCACCAGCACGAGCTTGTCGAGCGCGCCCGGCGCCAGGCAGGCCATCTCGGCGGCGATCATGCCGCCCATCGAGTGGCCGACCAGCAGCGGGCGGCGGCCGCCGAGGCCCAGCGCCTCGACGACGTCCCAGCCGTGGAGGGCGAAGTCGAGCATGTCCTCCAGCAGCTCCTCGCCGGCCGACTCGCCGTAGCCGGGGAGCTCGGGCGCGAGCACGCGGTACCGCTCGGCCAGCAGGTCCAGGAAGGTGTGGTCGTCGAGCAGGCCGGCGACGCCGTGCAGGAACACCAGGGGCCGGGCGTCGTCGGCCCCGCCCTCGAGCAGGCGCACGCGGGCGCCCTTCCTGGTCTCCAGGGTGCGGGCGTTCACCGCCGCGCCCCCACGGTCTCCTCGGGGCGGACCCGGTTCTCGATCGGGTGGATCCACCAGCGCTCGTCGTGCTCCCACTCGGGCCACAGGTTGCGCAGGTGCGGCATCACGCGCTCGGCGAACAGGCGCGTCGAGTGCCGCGTCTTCTCGTCGGTCTGGTTGCCGTTGTGGAGCAGGCAGAACACGTGGCCGACCCGCAGCGTCTTGATCAGCTCCTCCATGCGCTGGCGGACGGTCTCGGGGCTGCCCGCGATGACCATGCCGCGCTCGATCAGGTCCTTCCAGGTGACGTTCTGGAAGAGCTGCTGGTTCTCGCGGCGCAGGACCGTCAGCGTGCCGGCCCTGATCGTCTTGACCGTCCGGTAGCCGGGCGGATCGGCGAAGCCGGGGTAGACCCGCAGGCACCGGTTGTAGAAGTAGAGGATGTGCTCCGCGTAGAGCCTCTCGGCCTCCTCGTCGGTATCGGCGACGGCGATGAGCTGGGCGAACGCCGCGCGGTACGGGGACTCGTCCTTGCCCCGCTGCGCGACGCGCTCCCAGTACTGGTCGAGCAGCATCTTGCCGGCCTTGTAGCCGCCGAACGAGAGGTACGAGTAGTTGTAGTCGTGGTCCAGGCAGAAGTCGTACGTCTCGACCGAGCCGCCGCCCGGGACGTAGATGGGCGGGTGCGGCTTCTGGATCGGCTTGGGCCAGCAGTTGACCCAGCGGAGCTGGTTGTACTTGCCGTCGAACGCGAACGGCTCCTCGGCCGCCCAGGCCCGCATGATCAGGTCGTGGGCCTCCCGGTACTTGTCCCTGGTCAGGGCCGGGATCTGGCCGTAGCAGAAGTTGGTGTCCATCGGCGTGCCGACCGGGAACCCGGCCACGAGGCGGCCGCCCGAGATCACGTCGAGCATGGCGAACTCCTCGGCGACCCGGATGGGCGGGTTGTACAGCGCGATGGAGTTGCCGATGACGCAGATGGCGGCGCGGGAGGTCCGGCGCGCCAGGCCGGCGGCGATGATGTTGGGGGAGGGCATCAGGCCGTAGCCGTTCTGGTGGTGCTCGTTGACGCCGATCCCGTCGAACCCGAGCGAATCGGCGTACTCGAGCTGGTCCATGTACTCGTGGTACACGGCGTGGCCTCGAACCGGGTCGTAGAGGGTGTTCGGGATGTCTACCCAGACCGACCGGTGCTTCTCACGGAAGTCCTCCGGCAGGTAGGGCCACGGCATCAAGTTGAACCACGTGAACTTCAAGGGAACCTCCCCCTCAGGTGATCTCCTCTGGCGGTGCCTTCGAGAGCACTGTATCGCTTTGCGGGGTCAGAAGTTCGAGGCGATCGAACCGGTCGGTTCCAGGCTCGCGCGCCGCCGGGGTAACAGCCAGCTGGCCAGGGCGGCGACGCCGAGGATGCCCAGGATCGCGCCCAGCGACATGGCGGGCGGGACGTCGCCCGGGACGAGCGGGTCGACCAGCATCTTGATGCCGACGAACGCGAGCAGCGTCACGAGCGCGGGCTTCAGGTAGCGGAAGCGGAGCACGGCCGCCTCCAGCAGGTAGTAGACGGAGCGGAGGCCGACCACCGCCATGGCGTTCGACGCGAAGGCGATGAACGGGTCGCGCGTCATGCCCAGGACGGCGGGGACGGAGTCGGTGGCGAACATGAGGTCCGTGACGGCGACGGCGAGGGCCGTCAGGACGAGGGGCGGGACCGGCAGCCGGGAGAGGAGCCGGGGCGTGGCGGGCGGCTCGGCCGCCTTCTGCTGGCCGCCGGCCGAGGGCTCGCGCAGGATGCGGACGGCGGCGACCAGGAGGAAGGCGCCGAAGAAGTAGGTGAGCCAGCCGAACTGGCCGAGCAGGGCCGAGCCGGCGAGGAGGAACGCGAGGCGGAGCACGATGGCGCCCAGGGAGCCGAAGAACAGCACGGCGTAGCGGTGGCGGGCGGGCACGGCCAGGCCCGCGATGAGGGCGGCGAAGACGAGGACGTTGTCCACCGAGAGGGACCACTCGACGGAGTAGGCGGCCAGGAACTGCATGAACAGCTCGGAGCCCTCGAGCAGCCAGACGGCGGCCGCGCAGAGGACGGCCAGGCCGACCCAGACGGCGGTCCAGCGCAGGGCGTCGCCCAGCCCGAGCTCCCGGGGCCGGCGGTGGGCGCGCAGGTCGATGGCGAGACAGCAGGCCAGGAGGGCGAGAAAGCCGCCCCAGAGCAGGTGCGAGTCGACGCTGAGCATCACGAGCGAACCTCCAGCAGTGCGTTGTATCGCAGAGGTCACCGTCGCGTCGTCACTATGCCCCGCGCGGCCACCCTGAACTGGACGCTGAGTTCGCTCTCGCGCCTGCCGGGACGGGACGGGGCTTCACACTCCTCCGCGCCATTTCCAGCGTAGCAGAGGATCGGTCCGATCCCGATGGGCCGCTCCGATCTTTACAGCGGGCGGGCGCGGCCCGGCCGCCCGCGGCGGAAGGGTTGAAGTGTCGACACTTGCACGTCTCAGGACGCTGTGAGACGTTGAATGGTCGGCACTTCAACGTTTCCCGCCGCCAGTCGTACCCACCTATCCCGCCCTGAACAGGTTAGATTGACCACCCCTCCGCCCACCCGTACCGTGGGCCCGCCCCCCGGGGTGGGTGGGGGCGGTTTCTCCCGGGGGTGGTGGGACAATCCGGGGGTGAACGAGAGCGAGGGGACCGTCGAGTTTCGGGGGTGGCGGACCTGGTATCGGGTGACCGGGAGCCTGGATCCTTCCAGCCCGCTCGCGCCCATCGTGCTGCTGCACGGGGGGCCCGGGGCCACGCACGACTACCTGGACGCGATGCGCGGGCTCGCCGGGTCCGGGCGGGCCGTCGTCCAGTACGACCAGCTCGGGAACGGGCGCAGCACCCACCTCCGCGACCGCGGCGCCGACTTCTGGACCGTCGGCCTGTTCTGCGACGAGCTCCACAACCTGCTCGCCGGCCTCGGCCTCGCCGGAGACGGAGCCGCCGGCCGCGGCTACCACCTCCTCGGCCAGTCCTGGGGCGGCTGCCTCGCCCTGGAGCACGCGCTGCGCCAGCCCCCCGGCCTCCGCTCCCTCGTCCTGGCCGACACCCTGTCCTCCGTCCCCGACTTCGCCGCCGAGTGCCAGCGCCTCCTCGCCGGCCTCCCGCCCGACGTCCAGGCCACCATCCGCCGCCACGAGGAGGCCGGCACCACCGCCGACCCCGCCTACGTCGAGGCCTGCATGGTCTTCTACAAGCGGCACGTCTGCCGCCTGGACACCTGGCCGGACGAGGTCCTGCGCAGCTTCCAGGCCATCGACGACGACCCCACCGTGTACGGCACGATGAACGGCCCCAGCGAGTTCACCGTCATCGGCACGATCCGCGACTGGCAGGTGACCGAGCGCCTGGGCGAGATCCGCGTCCCCACCCTGATCGTGTCCGGCCGCCACGACGAGACCACGCCGCGCCTCCAGGAGACGCTCCGCGACGGCATCGCCGGCAGCGAGTGGGTCTGCTTCGAGGACTCCTCCCACATGCCCCACCTCGAGGAGCCCGAGCGCTGGCTGGAGACGGTCGGCGCGTTCCTCGGCCGCGCGGACTGACCGGGGCCGATGCGCCTCGAGCTCCCGGCGCCCACGCGCTCGGCCAGCTCCCCCTGCGTGAGGCCGCGCAGACCGCGGTGGCGGCGCAGGAGCACGGCCCCCCGCCATGTCCAGGGTCGGCAACCGCATCAGTTCGGGTGAGTCGGTCCCTCCGCCTGGTCAGCCCCCCCGCCGCCCAGCGGCAGCCGCGCCCGCACGGCGAAGCCGCCGTCCGGCAGCGGCCCGGCCTCCAGGTCGCCGCCGTACACCGCCACCCGCTGCCGCATCCCGACCAGGCCGCGGCCGGTCCCCTGTGCGTCGGACGCCGCCTGCCCGCGCGCGTTGCGGACCTCCAGCTCCAGGCGGCCGTCCGCGAAGCGCACCACCACCCGCGTCGGCGCCCCGCCCGCGTGCTTCAGCGCGTTGGTCAGCGCCTCCTGGACCACCCGGTACCCGGCCAGCTCCAGGCCCGGCGGCACGGCCTGCGCCGCGCCCTCCCGCGTCAGCTCCACCGCGAAGCCGGTCTGGCGCAGGCGCTCCACCAGCACGTCGAGCTGGGCCAGGCCCGGCTGCGGCGCCAGCGCCGCCTCCTGGCTGTCCTCGCTGAGCACCCCCAGCAGCTGGCGCAGCTCGGACAACGCCTGGCGCCCGCTCTCCTCCACCGTCTGCAGCGCCTCGGCGGCCCGGCCCGGGCTCCCCGCGATCAGGCGCCGGGCGGCGCCCGCCTGGACGACCATGATGCTGACGCTGTGGGCGACGATGTCGTGCAGCTCGCGGGCGATCCGCGCCTGCTCCTCGGCGATCGCCACCTGGGCGACCAGCTCGCGCTCGCGCTCCAGCCGGCGCGACCGCTCGCGCAGGCCGCGGACCGCGTCGCCGGCCAGCCACACGCCGACGCCGGCCGTCAGCTCCACCAGCCAGGCGGGGATCGGCGGCGTGTAGAAGTTCAGCGGGATGCCGATCACCACCAGCACCCCTGCCTGGGCCAGCGGGATCGCCAGCGACAGGGCGCGGTGGGAGCTGTACAGGCTCATCGAGTAGCACCCGATGGAGACCGCCAGCAGGCTGGTGAGCAGCGGCGGCGCCAGCCACACGAACAGGCCCAGGTTCTGGACCAGGTACATGGGGATCGGGTAGCGGCGCCGCCAGAGCAGCGGCACCGTGTTCATGAGCAGCGCCGCGATGCGCCAGGTCTCCCGGCCGCTCAGCGAGAACTCGACGAGGACGGCGGCCGTCATCAGCGCCGCCAGCAGCCCGTCCACCAGCCGCGGGTCCAGCGCGCGCAGCCGGGCCGCCGCCTCCGGCAGGTACCGAACGCGCGCCACGAGCCCGTCGCCGGCCACGGTGAACGTCACCCGCCGCGTGTCCGACCGGTACTCCCCGGCGTACGGGGCCAGCTCGGCCGCGGACAGGTCGAGCGGCTCCGGGTCGCGCTCCACGACGCCCGCGTACGCCTCCAGCGCCCACCGCACCAGCTCCTGGTGGAGCGCCCCGCCCGACGCCGAGTTGCTGAGCACCGCGATCGCGAACCCCCGCTCCGGGACCAGCAGGAACGACGACACCTGCCCGTTGGTGCTGCCGCCGTGCCCCACCAGGCGCACCCCGTCCACCGTGTGCAGGAGCCACGAGACGCCGACCTCCTGGCCCGGCGAGCCACCGGCCAGGGCGAACGTCGGCCGCCGCATCA
>VBJR01000314.1:8938-17475 GCA_005880175.1 Chloroflexota bacterium | reverse complement strand
TCCACGCGGAACGACCAGCCGGAGCGCGCGAGCCGGCCCTTCGACGCGGGGCGCGACGGCTTCGTCCCCGGCGAGGGCGCCGCGACCCTGGTGCTGGAGTCGCTGGACCACGCCCAGGCCCGCGGCGCCCGCATCGTCGGCGAGGTGATCGGCTTCGGCGTCACCAACGACGCCTTCCACGCGGTCGCCCCGGACGAGACCAGCGCGGCTCCCGCCCGCTGCATCTCCAACGCCCTCGCCGACGCGGGCATCGCGCCGGAGGACATCGACTACGTCAACGCCCACGGGACGTCGACTCAGTTGAACGACGCCGGGGAGACCCGGGCCCTCAAAATGGCGCTCGGCGAGTACGCCTACAAGGTGCCGGTCAGCAGCACCAAGTCGATGATCGGCCACCTGCTCGGCGGCGCCGGCGCGGTCGAGGCCGTCGCGACGCTGCTGTGCATGAACCGGGGGATGATCCACCCCACCATCAACTACGAGGAGCCCGATCCGGTCTGCGACCTGGACTACGTCCCCAACCAGGCCCGGCGTGCCGACATCCGCATCGCCATCTCGAACGGTTTCGGATTCGGCGGCGTGAACTGCACGATCGTGCTCAAGCGATACGAGGAATGAGCCGTGGCTGACAACCCGCCCAGCGACCAGACCGGCGGCACCGTGCTCTCGAAGTCCCTGTTGGAGGAGATGCAGACCTCCTACATGGACTACGCGATGTCCGTCATCATCAGCCGCGCCCTGCCCGACGCGCGCGACGGGCTGAAGCCGGTCCAGCGCCGGATCCTGTACGCGATGCAGCAGGTGGGCGCCACGGCCGCCGCCCGCTACCGGAAGTGCGCCGCGTACGTGGGCGAGGTGCTCAAGGACTACCACCCCCACGGCGACGTCGCGGTGTACGACGCGCTGGTCCGGATGGCGCAGCCGTTCTCGCTGCGCTACCCGCTGATCGACGGCCAGGGCAACTTCGGGAGCGTGGACGGCGACCCGCCGGCGGCCATGCGGTACACCGAGGCGCGCATGACGGCCATCGCGGCCGAGATCGTCGCGGACATCGACAAGAACACGGTCGACTTCGTCGAGAACTACACGGCCGAGAAGCAGGAGCCGGTCTGGATGCCGGCCCGCCTCCCCAACCTGCTCGTCAACGGCGCCTCGGGCATCGCTGTCGGCATGGCGACGAACATCCCGCCGCACAACCTCCGCGAGGTGTGCGCCGCCGTGACGTACCTGCTCGACAACCCCGAGGCGACGACCGAGGACCTGCTCCGGCTCATCCCCGGGCCCGACTTCCCGACCGGCGGCATGATCATGGGCCGGGCGGGGGTGAAGCAGGCGTACGCGACCGGGCACGGCAAGATCATCGTGCGAGCCCGGCACACGATCGAGGAGGCGGCCAACGGCCGCGACCGGATCATCATCGACGAGCTGCCGTACGCGGTGAACAAGGCCAACCTTGTGGCGAAGATCGCCGAGCTGGTGGCCGACCGCAAGCTGGAGGGCATCGCCGGATCGAGCTCAAGCGCGAGGCGCGGCCGTACACGGTGCTGAACAACCTCTACAAGCACACGGCGCTCCAGCAGACGTTCGGCGCGATCATGCTCGCGATCGTCGACCAGCGGCCGGTGGTGCTCAGTCTCAAGCAGGCGCTGGAGATCTTCATCGAGCACCGCCGGAACGTAATCGTCCGGCGGACGCAGTTCGACCTCGACCGCGCCCGCGAGCGCGCCCACATCCTGGAAGGGCTCAAGATCTGCCTCGACCACCTGGACGAGGTGATCGCGACCATCCGCGGGGCGTCGGACGCGGACGACGCGAGCACGCAGCTGCAGTCGAAGTTCGGCCTGACGGAGCGGCAGGCGAAGGCCATCCTGGCCCTGACCCTGGCCCGCCTGACCCGGCTGGAGCGGGCGAAGATCGACCAGGAGTACGAGGAGGTGATCCGCACGATCGCCTACCTGGAGTCGATCCTGGCCTCCGAGCAGAAGGTGAAGATGCTGATCGCCGAGGAGATGGCGGACCTCACCAAGAAGTACGGCAACGACCGGCGCACCGAGATCAGCGACATGGACGCCGCGGAGCTGACGGCCGAGGACCTGATCCCCAAGGAAGAGGTCATCGTCACGCTGACCCACCGCGGCTACGTCAAGCGGCAGGTGTCGCGGACGTTCCGGGCCCAGGTACGGGGCGGAATCGGGACGCGCGGGGCGCGCCCGACGGCCGGTGCCGAGGCGCCCAGCGGCACCCGCGAGGAGGACTACACCGAGCACCTCCTGATCACGCACACCCACGCCTCGATGCTGTTCTTCACCCAGCGCGGGCGCGTGTTCCAGCTCCGGGTGCACGAGATCCCCGAACGCGACCGCACGGCCAAGGGCCAGCCGGTCAACAACCTGATCGAGATCGAGCGGAACGAGCGGGTGACCGCCGTGTTCGTGCGGCCGGAGTCCGACGATCCGGGCGCGCGCTACATGCTGATGGTGACGCGCAACGGCGGCATCAAGAAGACGCCGATGCGCGAGTACGCCAACGTGCGCCGCAACGGCCTCATCGCGATGAACCTGCAGGAGGGCGACCAGCTGCTCTGGGTCTCGCCGACGAGCGGCGAGGACGAGATCCTGCTGGCGTCGCAGCAGGGCAAGGCGATCCGCTTCCACGAGAAGGAGGTCCGGTCGATGGGCCGCGACACCCAGGGCGTGATCGGGATGCGCCTGACGGGCGGTGACCTGATCGCCGGGATGGCGGTCACCAAGCCGGACGCGGACCTGCTGGTCGTCACCGAGCGCGGGTACGGCAAGCGCACGCCGATCGCCGAGTATCCGCTGCACCACCGCGGCGGCCAGGGCGTGTTCACGCTCAAGGTGACGCCGCGGGTCGGCAAGCTGACTGCGCTGCGCGTGACGCAGGACCCCGAGGAGGAGGTCCTGGTGATCACCGCGAACGGCATGGTCCTCCGGACGACCGTCGGCTCGATCTCACGGATCGGGCGCCAGACGCAGGGCGTGATCGTCATGCGCGTCGCGAACGACGACCAGGTGGCCGGCCTGGCGCCGGTCGGCCTGGCCCACGACGAGTAGGGCCGGCGGCGGCGGATCGTGAGCGCGGCCGCGGCGGCTGACCTGGCCGGACTCGTCGGACGGGTCCTGCTGGTCGCCGGCGCGGCTATCGTCGTCGTGGCGGCGCTCCCGGTGGTGCCGCGGATCGTACGGGTGCGGCGCCGGGCGCTGGCGCTCCGGGCGGCCGTCGAGACGATGCGCGCCGACGCGCTGGCCGCCCTCGCCCTCCTGTCGGCGCAGCAGGCCGAGACGCGGGAGCTGCTCGTGCCCTGGCGCACGCTGCTGCGCTGGGCGCGGCACCCGCTGGTGGTGGCCACGCTGGAGTGGTACCGCCGGCGCCGGGCGGCCGAGCGCCGGGATCACGCGTAGCCCCCCATCGAGTCGAGCGCCGGCCAGCAGTCGGCCAGCTGGCCGGGAGACCGGACCGACAGTTTGCGGAGGACCCCGTCCACCAGGTCGCGCGCCTCGTCCAGGCCGAGGCGGAGTGCCACCGACGTCTCCGGGAGCGAGAGGCCCTGGGCGATCAGGTGGGCGGTCTGCCGCTCGCGGTCGCTGAGGCGGGTCAGCGGGCCGCCCAGTGCGAGGACCAGCCCGGTGAGGGTGACGCCGAGCGCGGCCGCGTAGTCGACCTCCTGCTGCTGGTACCAGTGCTCGGCGCGGCTGCCCATGACCAGGAGGCCGATCGGGCGGCGGGCGGGCATGCCGACGGGCGCGTAGAGCAGGGCGGGCCAGTCGAGCTCCCAGTCGTCCGCGGGGCCGTCGCCGTGGCGGGCCGGGCGGCCCACCGCGGACACGGTCAGCGGCCGGCGCTCGTGCAGGCACCGGCGGGCCAGATGGGCGAGGGTGCGGGTGCGGCGGTACGGCCGGTGGAGCTCGGGGCTGGAGTCGGCGAGGACCCGGAGCTTGCCGTCGCGGAGGGCGCCGAGCAGCCAGCGGTCCTGGCGGACCAGCGCCATGGCGTGGTGGAGGCGGAACTCGAGCGTCGGGAGGTCGAGGGCGGAGTCCATGCCTCAGAGGATGGCGGCTGGAGGCGGACGGATCGCGGACAATGAACCGACTCGACAGGTGGTCTTGACAGGACCCCCGCGCCGTGCGAACCTGCCGCGCGACCTCGATCTCCCCGGGTGGGGCGGCCTGGGGATGGGGGCCTCCTGGCGGCCTCCTCCTGAGCGGCGACGAGCTGCGGTGGTCCCGGCCGTGGCCCGGGTGGGCGCATGTCCCGGCGCCGGCGGCGTCCTCGGCGTACCCCCGCCGCGCGCGTGTCCCGAATCCGCCGGCATCGCCCGGCGCACGCTGGCCGCAGTCGCGTACCCTGGGCCGAAGTCGTGAACAGCGCCATCACCGTCGTCGACGCGGTGGCGAGTCTGCCGCCTGCGCTGCTGTACCTCGTGATCGTCGTGTGGCTCAGCGTGGAGAGCGCCGCCGTGCCGCTGCCCAACGAGGCCATCCTGCAGTTCAGCGGGTTCCTCGTCGGGGCCGGCCACCTCAACCTCTTCGTCGCCCTCGCCGCCTCCGTCCTCGGCACCATCACGGGCGCCACCTTCTCCTGGTACGTGGCCCGCCGCTTCGGGCCCGCCGGCGTCCGCAAGGTCGGCCACTACGTGTTCCTCACCCCCGCCCGGCTCGACGCGGCCGAGCGGTTCTTCCGGCACCGTGGTCCGCTCGCGATCTTCCTGGCCCGCCTCACGCCGGTCATCCGGACGGTCATGTCCTACCCGGCGGGGCTGGCGGCGATGCCGTACCGCTCGTTCATCATCGCCACGCTGGCCGGCTGCACGATCTGGAACATCCTCGTGCTGCTGGTCGGACGGGCCGCCGGCCAGCACTGGACCGAGCTGTTCGAGCGCTACCACACGCCGCTCCTGGCGGCCGGCATCCTCGTCCTCGTCGCGGCGATCGGCTACCTCGTGCTGGAGCACAACCTCAAGAAGCGGCTGGCCGAGCCGACCGGCCGGGCCTGAGGCCGCCGCCCAGCCCGGCGTCCGGTCCCCATGAGAGTCGCGGTCATCTCCGACATCCACGCCAACTGGCCGGCGCTGGAGGCCGTGCTGGACGACCTCCCGGCGATCGACGACGTGATCTGCCTGGGCGACGTGGTGGGCTACGGGGGCAACCCGGTCCAGTGCCTGGACTACGTGCGCAACCGGCAGTGGCTCACGCTGCTCGGCAACCACGACCTGGCCTGCGCCGACCGCGACGTCCTGGACTGGTTCAACGACGACGCGGCCACGGCGATCCGGTGGACGGTCGAGCAGATCGGCCCGGAGCGCGTGGACTGGCTCGGCGCCAGGCCGCCCACCGACCGGCGGGACGGCGCCCTCCTCGTGCACGCCAGCCCGCGCAGCCCGGTCTTCGAGTACGTGATGGACGCCGAGAGCGCGGCCGCCAACCTCGCGGAGCTGGGCGGCAGCCTCTGCTTCCACGGCCACTCGCACCTGCCGGGCGTGTTCCGGATGGACGGCGACCGGGTCCGGCACCAGTACCGCACCGGCCCCGTCGAGCTCCACGGACCGGTCCTGGTCAACCCCGGCAGCGTCGGCCAGCCGAGGGATCGCGACCCCGACTCCAGCTACGGGATCTGGGACACCGAGGCGAGCACGTTCGAGTTCCGCCGCGTCGGCTACGACCGCCTGGCCGCCCAGAAGGCGATCATGGAGGCCGGGCTGCCGGCGCGGTTCGCCCACCGCCTCGAGTTCGGCTACTGACCGTCAGACGGCTCAGACGCCGACGAACAGCCGCTTCCGGTACGCCAGGTAGACCACGACCGCGACGTTGACCAGCAGCGCGCCCACGCGGAAGACGGTGGGCCGCGCCACGACCTCCGTGAGCTCGAACGGGATCAGCACGCCCGTCGCGATGACCGTGAGGTACTCCGCCCAGCGCCGGCGCAGCGCCAGGCCCACGCCCTCGGTCGTCTCCAGCGCCGCGTACAGCAGCGCCGCGAGCGCCAGGAGCGTCACGTGCGGCAGCAGGTGGCCGAGCGTGTCGAGCGCCCAGGCGATCCCGCGGCTGATCAGGCCGTCGCCGGCCGACAGGTTGAGCTGCTCCCGCAGCTCCGCGCTCAGCAGGCCGAGGTAGCCCAGCCGGTTGGCCACGACGAGCGAGACCGCCGCGACCACCAGCACCGCGGACTTGAGCAGGCGCTCCAGGATGATGAGCCTGACCACCGCGTCGTGCTCCGGCACGATCGATCCCAGCTCCCGCCAGAAGCGGCGGAGCCAGCCCGGCCGGGACTCGCCGCCTACGCGTCCAGCCGTTCGCGGAACAGGATCACCCGGCATGGCGCGTTCTTGAGCACGTACGGCGCCGTCTTGCCCAGGTTGAACTCGCCGAACCGGCGCTTGTACGGCAGGCCCATGACGATCAGGTCGGCGTGCCACTCCTCCGCCTCGCCCACGATGGCCGGGCCCGTGTCGCGTGCCTGGACCATCTCCGCCTCGACCGGGAGGTCGTACTCGGCGGCGATCTGCTCGGCGGCGTCCAGGATCTGTTCGCCCCGCTCCTGCTGGTGCTCGACGGTGGCGCTCAGCGGCAGCGCCCGGTTGACCTCGACCACGTGGACCGCGTAGAGCTTGGCCGGCTCCTTGCCCTCGCCCCGGGGCCTGGTCGCCATCCGGCAGGCCAGCCTGACCGTCTCCTCGTCGACCTGGTGACCGCCCAACGTCACGAGGATGCGGCCCCCGATGTGGTGATGCGGCATCAGCCGTGCTCGCGGCCGGTCAGGCGCCGCCACACGACCCAGGAGCCGAACGCGATCATGACGAACGCGACCGCGACCTCGATCCCCCCGCTGACCGGTCCGTCCGGCTGTCGGATCAGGAAGTAGACCAGGATCCAGGCGCCCAGGACCAGCGACATGACCCCCATGAACGTGAACGGAAAGCGCACCTCGCGCCCATCCTAACAAGGGCGGGCGTCGCACCCCCGCCACCTAGAATGGGCCGCGTGATCGAGCAAGAGCGGGCAGGCCCCCCCTTCCGGAACCCCCCCGCTTGTCCGGGACGTGCGGGGCGCCGGTGGCGCATCCCTCCGGGTCTGAAGACGGGGTCTGTCCGATCTCGGGCAGACGGACTCACACGCAGGGCGGAGCCCGTGCTTACGCTGACCTTGGAGTCTTTCAGATGAAGGTCCTCATCGTGGGCTGCGGTCGGGTCGGGTCCCGGCTCGCGCAGGAGCTCGACCGGGACGGTCACGACGTGACCATCGTGGACAATGACCCCGCCGCCTTCAGCCGCTCCGCGTCGCGTGGCGTCTTCGACGAGAGCTTCCGCGGCAACTTCGTGGTCGGCGACGGCATGGAGGCGGACCTCCTGCGCCGGGCCGGGATCGAGGACGCGGACTGGTTCGTCGCCGTGACCCAGGGCGACAACCGCAACATCATGGCGGCGCAGATCGCCAAACGCGTCTTCCGCGTGGACAAGGTCGTCTGCCGCATCTACGACCCCATCCGAACCGAGGTCTACCGCAAGCTCGGCCTGGGCGTCTTCTGCCCGACGATCGAGGGCGCGACGTCCGTCCGGCGCATGCTCAAGAACGGGGGCTAGCCATGTACGCGATCGTGATCGGGGGCGGCAAGGTCGGCTACTTCCTGTCCCGCGACCTGCTGGACCGGGGCGACGAGGTCACGCTCGTCGAGAAGGACGCCGCCCGCGCCGACTGGCTGGAGAGCCAGCTGGGCAGCATCGTGATGCGCGGCGACGGGGACGAGATGGCGTTCCTGAGCACCACCGGCATCGAGCGCGCCGACGCGGTGCTCGCCGTCACCGGGGACGACGAGGACAACCTCGTGGCCCTGCAGCTTGCGAAGAAGCACTTCAACGTCCCGCTGACCATCGCGCGCGTCAACAACCCGGCCAACGTGGTGATCTTCAAGGAGCTGGGCATCGACGAGGCGATCTCCGCCACCGAGATCCTGCTCAACGCGCTGGAGACCAGCGTGACCCCGCGGGCGTAGACCGGGCCGAAAAAGGACGAGGGCCGCGCACCTCGCGCGGCCCTCGTGTTGCCTTCGAAGCTAGGTCGACTTGCCGATCTTGTAGATCGTCGTGCCGCAGATCGGGCAGGTCCCCTTCGTCGCCGGCTTGCCATTCTTCATGGTGATCGGCTTGGGGTCCTTCATTTCGACCTTTTTCTTGTCCTTAAGGCAATACCCTTCCACTGCAATGACCTCTCTGTATGGCACTCAAGATTTGCGTCAGCGCAGCCGAACCCGCCGTATTGTATCCACCCTCCTTCTCCAATTCAACCCCAATTCGGGAAGGTGCCTCGCGGAGGGGTGCTAGACTGGGCCGCGAAAGTCCGAATAGCGCTCCTCGTTAGGCCAGGCTCCAGCGCGGAAACAGGCCATTGCCCGGAAACATCGAGAGATGCCAACGGGTAGAGCAGGCTTCGCCGACATAAGGCGTCGCCCGAGATGGCTGAGGTGTCTTCCGCCAGCCGAACCCAGGCGCCCTCTAAGCCGCGCTGTGCCAAAGCTGAACGAGT
>VBJR01000314.1:4420-8884 GCA_005880175.1 Chloroflexota bacterium | reverse complement strand
GCATCGGCACGGTCCGCGACCTGACCGTGCGCGTGCAGGAGCCGTACCCCGTGGTCACGGGACTGGTCGTCTCGCGCCGCGGCGAGCTGGTCATCCCGTGGTCCGAGGTGCGGACGTTCGCGGCCGCCACGCGCGAGGTGGCCCTCCGCAGCACGCGCGAGGAGATCGAGCGCCACCGCGCCAACCGCGACGACATCTGGCTCGCGCGCGACGTCATGGACAAGCAGGTCGTGGACACCGACGGCCGGCGGGTGGTGCGGGTGAACGACCTCCAGCTGGTCGAGGGCGGCGGCTCGCTGCTGCTGGTCGGCGCGGACATCGGCATCCGCGGCATCCTGCGCCGGCTGGGCATCGAGAAGCTGGTCAAGTCCGGGGCGCGCATCCTCGGCCGCGACCTGCCCATGGTGCTGGTCTCCTGGGAGGTGGTCGCGCCGCTGGGCTCGGCGCCCGACCTGGAGCACCCGGCGAGCGACGACGCGATCCGGCTCCGCATCTCGGGCCGCCGCATCGCCAAGCTCCACCCGGCGGACATCGCGGACATCGTCGAGGACCTCGGCGCCAAGGAGCGCAAGACGATCTTCGACACGCTGACCGAGGACATCGCCGCGGACACGCTGGAGGAGATGGAGCTCGAGGACCAGGTCTCGGTGATCGAGCACATGGACGCTGAGCGGGCCAGCGAGATCCTGGAGGAGATGCCGCCGGACGAGGTCGCGGACATCCTGACCGAGCTCCCCCGCGAGCAGGCCGACCGCCTGCTCAGCCTGATGGAGACGGAGGAGGCACGGGACGTCAAGGAGCTGCTGGCGTACGAGGAGGACACGGCCGGCGGCCTCATGACCACCGAGTACGTGGCCGTCCCGGAGCGGCTCAGCGCCCAGGAGTGCATCGACGAGCTGCGGCGGATGGAGCCCAACGCGGAGTCGATCTACTACGTGTTCGTGATCGACGCGGAGGAGCGCCTGCGCGGCGTCCTCTCGTTACGGGACCTGATCGTGGCCCAGCCGGACACGCGGATCAGCTCGATCATGATCCGCGACGTCATCACCGTCCACGTGAACGACGGGGTCCAGGAGGTCGCGGCGGTACTCTCCAAGTACAACCTGCTGGCCGTGCCGGTCGTGGACGACGCGTTCCGAATCCAGGGCCTCGTGACGGTGGACGACGCCCTCGACGCGGTCCTGCCCGAGTCAGTCAAGCGCAAGCTGCCCAAGGCCCGCTGACGCCGTATGACCCGCCTGGTCGTCCGGCTGCGCCGCTTCCGGCGCCTGTTCATCCTGCTGGCGGTGATCGGCCCCGGTCTGATCACGACCAACGCCGGCAACGACGCCGGCGCCATCGCCACGTACTCGCAGGCGGGCGCCGAGTTCGGCTACCAGATGCTGTGGATCCTGGCCCTCATCACCGTGAGCCTGGCGGTCGTCAACGAGATGGGCGCGCGCATGGCCGTGGTGACCGGCAAGGGCCTGGCCGACCTGATCCGCGAGCGGTTCGGGGTCCGCGGGACCACGTTCGCCATGGCCCTGCTCCTGGTCGCCAACGCGGTGACGACGATGGCCGAGTTCGCCGGCATCGCGGCGGCGCTCGAGCTGTTCCACGTGCCCAAGTACGTGTCGGTGCCGCTGGTCGCGATCGTGATCTGGCTGGTGATCGCCCGCGGCAGCTATCCGGTGGTCGAGCGGATCCTGCTGTCGATCGGCGTCGTGTACATCGCGTACATCGTGTCCGGGATCGTCAGCCATCCGGACTGGGGCCAGGTCATTCGGAGCACCGTCGTGCCCCACCCCGTACCCACCCTGAGCTACTTCCTGCTCGCGATCGGCCTGATCGGCACCACGATCGCGCCCTGGATGCTGTTCTACCTCCAGTCGTCCGTCGCCGAGAAGGGCATCCCCAACGAGCAGCTCCCGTACAGCCGGCTGGACGCGATCTCGGGCGCCATCTTCGCCGACGTCGTCGCGTTCTTCATCATCGTGGCGGCCGCGGTCGCCCTCTACGGCAAGCTGAGCCCGGAGACGCTGGCCAACATGCAGGCGGCCGACTACGCCCGGGCCCTGGAGCCGGTCGTCGGCAACGCAGCGTTCATCCTGTTCGGCGTCGGACTGTTCGGCGCGTCACTGCTGTCGGGCGGGGTGGTGCCGCTGTCCACGGCCTACACGGTCACCGAGGCGTTCGGCTGGGAGCGGGGGGTCGGCCACCACCTGGCCGACGCGCCGGCGTTCTTCGGCATCTTCACCGGGCTGATCGTGATCGGCTGCCTGGCGGTCCTGATCCCCGGCGTGCCGCTGGTATCGATGATCCTGCTCAGCCAGGAGATCAACGGCCTCATCCTGGCCGCGATCCTCGTCTTCATGATGGTGCTGGTCAACGACCGCCGGATCATGGGCCGCTACGTCAACGGGCCGGTGATCAACGTGATCGCCTGGGCCACGGTCGCGCTCCTGATCGGCCTGATCGGGCTGCTGATCGCCGCGTCCATCCCCGGCAGCCCGCTCTCCCGGTAGCCGCAGCCGGCCGCCCTCCGCGACGACCAGCCCCTCGGCCATCAGCGCCTCCGCCATCCGCCAGGCGCGCGCCTCGTCGTCGGGCCAGCCCGCGGCCGCGGGGATCGCCGGCCTCTCCAGCGGCCCGGCCCGCAGCGCGGCGACCAGCCGGCCCCGGCCCTGCCGCTCCGAGCCCTCGAACCGCGACTGCCGAGCGCCGCGCGGCCAGGGATCGGCCGCCGTCCGGCCGCCCCGGTGCCACGCGCACGCGCCGGCGCCCGCCAGCGGGCACGCCGCGCAGTCCGGCCGGGCCCGGCAGACCGTCGCGCCCAGGTCGAGCACGGCCTGGTTCCACGCCCAGCCCCGGCCGGCCGGCACCAGCGCGTCAGCCGCGGACTGGTCCACGGACCGGCCCAGCACGCGGGAGAGCGCCCGCAGGGCGTTGCCGTCCAGCACCGCGACGTCCCGCTCGTGGGCGAACGCGAGCACCGCCCGGGCGGTGTAGGGCCCGACGCCGGGCAGCCGGAGCAGGGCGTCGAGCGCGTCGGGGAGGCGGCCGCCGTGCCGCTCGACCGCCGCTCGGGCCGCCGCGTGCAGGTGGAGCGCCCGCCGGTTGTAGCCGAGGCCGGCCCAGAGCCGGATCACCTCTCCGGCCGGGGCGGCCGCGCAGGCCGCGGGCGTGGGGAAGCGAGCCAGGAACACCGCGTAGCGGGGGACGATGCGGGCGACCTGCGTCTGCTGGAGCATCACCTCGGAGACCAGCACGGCCCAGGGGTCGCGGGTGTGGCGCCAGGGCAGGTCGCGCCCGGCGGCGGCGGCCCACTGGAGCAGCGCCGCCTGGAGGCTCACGCCCTCGCGAGAGCCCGGGCGCCGATCTCCGAGATCGCGACCGAGGCGCAGTCCACGCCCGCCTGGAGCGACTCGCCCAGGTGGGCGGCGTCGCCTCCGAGCACCTGCCAGCTGGCCAGCATGCCGCCGGCCAGCGCGTCGCCCGCGCCGGTCGTGTCCACCACCCGGCGCGCGTTGGCGGGGACGTGCAGGGCGCCGTCCGCCGTGTGCGCGGTCGCCCCGCCCGGCCCGTGCTTCAGGACCAGGCCGGCGAGCTCCCAGCGGCGGCGGAACGCCTCCGGGTCGCCATCGCCCAGCGCGGCGAACTCCTCCTCGTTGCAGAAGTACCAGTCGGCCAGCCGCAGCACCGACCGGGCTGCCTCGGGCGCGGACTCCACGTACGAGCGCATCGCGTCCGCCGCCAGCAGCCCGCAGCCCGCGAGCTGCTCCGCGGCCTCCAGCTGCCGGTCCGGCCGCATCGAGCCGACGAAGGCCCAGCCCCGGTACCCGGCCGGCACCCGGGGCGACCACAGGTCGTAGATGGTGTCGCGGCTGCCCAGGTCCACGTTCCGGCCCTGGTGGTCGTCGGCGAACCACCGGTACGTGGGCGCGTCCACCACGGTCAGCCCGGCCAGGTCCACGTGGGGCCGGCCGCCCAGGACCGCGCGCACGCGCGCCTCGCCGTCGCGCCCGACCGGGGCGACCACCCGCACGTCCACGCGCCGCGACGCGGCCAGCGAGAAGTACAGGGCCGACCCGCCGAGCTCGTCCGTGACGCGGCCGCCCTGCAGCGAGTCCAGCGCGATCGAGCCCGCGACGAGCAACGGAGCGGCCTCTACGCCCGGCGGCCGAGGCCGCTCGGCGTGTTCAGCACGTGGCGGGCCCGGCGCAGCTTGTCGAGGAAGTCGGCCGCCCCGCGGAAGGCCTCCATCTCCATCCAGCACCGGCCCAGCTCGTGGGCGGCGTGGGCGTCGCTGCCCGCGGCCGGCACGCCGCCGATCTCGCGGCACAGCTCGGCGGCCGCCCGGTTGGCCTCGGGGGCGGCCCACGAGTTGTGGGTCTCGATGATGTCCAGCCGGGGCGCCAGCTCGACCAGCCGCTCGGGCTGGAACGCCGACCGCCGGCGGTCCAGCGGGTGGCACGCGTACGTGAG
>VBJR01000314.1:0-4364 GCA_005880175.1 Chloroflexota bacterium | reverse complement strand
CCCGATGATCTCGCCCTCGGACGTCTTGACCTCCTCGCCCACGATCGCCAGGTCGGGCGCCAGCCGCTCCAGCGCGAGCGCGCCCTCGGCCGTGTTGTGGTCGGTCAGCGCGATGCGGCCGAGGCCAAGCTCACCGGCTCGTGCGACCAGTGCCTCGAGGCTGGTGGCGCTGTCGGGCGAGTAGCGGGAGTGGAGATGGAGGTCGACGCGGATCAGTGCGCCGATCGCCGCGAGCCCTGCCGGAAGAGCGGGACGATCCGCGCGGGCAGGCGGGCATGCACGGACTGCTCCATGAGGCGCTCCTGCGCCTGGTAGAGGATCTCCATCAGCTCGGCCGGCCGGCGCTCGCCGTCCAGCAGGCGGGGCATCTCGGCGTCGGCGCGTGCGAGCAGCCGGACCAGGCGCGGCATGACCCATCCCGGGACGATGCTCAGGCCCTGGACCAGGCACTCCTCGAGCCAGAACATCAGCTCGTCGGACTCGCGAAGCAGGTACCGCGGTGAGGGACGTTCGTGATCCCGCCGGCGCCAGTACGTGGCCCGCCGCTGCTCCAGAACCGTCAGCTCGATCATCGTGGCCGCAAGATCCTCCGCCGGCCACTATACCGCTATCCCCCGGGATGGCTGCCCGGCGCGCGGGAGTGGCCGTCCGGCGCGTCACGGGGCGGCCAGTGGGTGGCATAGGAGAACCGCACGCCGTGCCCGGGCCGGCCGCCCGGCTCGGCCACCCAGCCCCCGCCCGCGACCGAGAGGACGCCGAGCCAGCGCAGGTGGTGGACCACCCGGGCCACGGTGTCGAGGCCGACGCCGGCCTGCGAGGCGACGTCGCGCACGGTGAAGCCGCCGGGAGGGGGGTGCTGCAGCAGGGCGTACAGCGCCGTCAGCGCGCGCCGGCCGTTGGCGCGCGTCCGCGGGAACCTCCCCTGGTACAGGTCGATCCACGCGTCCACGGTGTCGGGCAGGGACACCTGCCGGGAACTCCCCTCAGCGCCCCGACACGACGCGCACCGCGCGTCGCCCGGGACTCGACACTCCCCCACGCGGCCGGTGGCCGCTGTCGAGCTCGCTCATCTGGTTCAGGCTCCGCGCTATTATCCCGACTCCGGGACGATGGGGCGTCAGTTGAACTCGACTTGTTGCCTACCAACCGAACACGGCTTATGCTAGCCGTATCCATTTGGGGCATGGAAGGGGATCCACACGCAGCCGCCAACGAGAGAGCTGGCGGTCCTTTGCTGTTCGCGACGACGCGCCGCGCGGTCGCGAGCCTCTGTCTCAGCAACCCGGCCCGCACAGTCTTGGGGGTTACCACATGATCCGTACCGTCCTGCGCGCGGCGACCGTCGCAGCGGTGACCATGGTGTTCACCGTCGCCGTCGCCGACTCCGCCTTCGCCGCCGGCGAGGAGATCAGCGCGACGCTCGACCGCATCACGAGCTGGATCCAGGGGATCCTGCTCTCGGTCGGCATCCTGTCGTTCGTCCTCGGCGCCGGCTTCTACCTCGCCGAGGGCACGATCGGCGGCCATGAGCGCGGCAAGGCGCTGATGGTGGGCGCCATCATCGGCGTGATCCTCGGCTTCCTGGCGAAGCCGATCGTGAACCTCGCCGCGAGCTTCGTCCACTAGAGGAAACGCATGCGTCGGGTCCAACTGGCACTGGTCGGGTGCGCGGCAGCGGCCCTGCTGGTGCTCGCCCCCCACCCCGCGCTGGCCGCGGCGGCCCCCTCCCCCTCCCCGTCCCCGTCCGCCAGCGCCTCGCCGGCCCAGTCGTCAGGGCCCGGCCTGCCCAGCCTGCAGCTGCCGACGCTCGACCCCCAGAAGGTCATCTACCAGGCGATCGCCGGCATCCTGTTCGCGTTCGACGACACGCTGATCGGGGAGATGGAGCAGGTCTGGAACCCGATGGTGGCGGGCCAGGACGACCTGACCGGCAAGGAGAACTTCGGCCCGGGCCTGGTCGTGGACAACAGTCCGCTCAGCAAGATGTGGACGGTCAGCTTCGGCATCGCGACGGGCTCGCTGCTGGTCCTGCTGTTCGCGCTGTCCGCGCTGCTGCACCTGCTCGGCCAGACGCTGGGCAGCCGCAGCGACGTCTGGCGCAACCTCGTCTACTTCCTGTTCACCGTCGTCCTGATGGGGTTCAGCTTCTTCCTCGTGAACCAGCTGCTGACGGTGGACAACGCGCTGGTCAGCGCCGTGAACGGTCAGGTGTCGATCGAGCTGCGCTCGCTGCTGGCGTTCCAGAACCTCCAGAACGCGGCGTTGAAGGACCCGTCGGCGATCCAGGACGTCCACGACCTGCTCAAGGCGATCACGACGCTGCTGGTCATCGTGTTCGTCGCGCTCGAGCTGATCGTACTGTTCATCGTGTACTTCGTACGCCTCATCCTGCTCTGGGTGCTGGTCGCCGTCGCCCCGTTCGCGTTCGCGTTCAGCATCATCCCCGCCGGTCGCGGCCTGGTCATCTACTGGTGCCGGCTGCTGATCGCGACGGTCGCCCTGAAGTTCGTCAACGTGCTCGTCTTCACGACGTTCGTGCTCATGGGCGCGGCCTCGGACGTCGCCCTGCTGAACGTCATCCTGGTGGCCACGATGCTGCTCTTCATGATCATGGTCCCCGCGACGCTCATGCGGGCGCTGGGCGAGCCCGGCGGCGCGATCATGGCCGTGCAGCAGACGTGGCGCGCGACGACGCACCACCAGCCGCTGCGCCAGGCGACGTCGGGCCTGCTGACGCGCATTCGCAGGGGATGACGTGTCCGACCCGAGGATCTATCACATCACCGCCGACATCGATCGCGTCGAGACGTCGGTCACCGTGGCCGGCCGGCGCATCTCGGTGCGGGCGGCGCTGCTGCTGGCCGTCGGCGCCTTCGGCTCGATCGGGCTGGTCAGCCTGCTGCTGCCGGCGTTCGGGACGCCCGCGCTGGCCATCCCGCTGGGCCTGACGCCCGTCTACCTGACGTCCATCGTGGCGTTCGTCCGGGCCCCGGACGGGCGCTACTGGGAGTCGCATCTCATCGACCGCTACCGGTTCGCGCGCATCGTCAAGCGCGCCGCCAACCTGCCGGAGGGCGTCCGGCTGGAGCGGCCCGGCAAGATCATCAACCTGCGCCAGGAGGTCATCCCCGTGGTCGACACGACCCTCGACAACGAGCCGGTCCGGCGCACCCTCAACGACATCGACCTGCCCGTGACGATCGAGGCGGATGGCGCGGGGCTGCGCATGGCAATCGACGACAAGGTGCTGGTGATCCAGCACGACATGACGCGCAACCGCATCCGCGTCACCGTCCGCAAGCGCGACGACGCGGAGGAGCGCTGATGGCGCGCTCCGGGTTCCTCGGGCGGCTCCTCCCCGGCGCCGGCCTGGGCAAGGGCGAGGACGTCCGCTCTCACCTGCTGATCGAGCGGATCGACAACGGCTACCTGCACATCCGCGGCCACGGCCCCCGCATCGTCCTGGAGGCGACGGGCGTCAACTTCGAGCTGAAGTCGCACTTCGAGCAGCTGGGCCTGCTGGAGGTGATGGCGGAGCTGCTCCAGTACCTCCACGACCCGGTCCAGATCCTGGTCCGGAGCCGGGTGTACGAGCCCGACGAGTACTTCGAGACGCTGGACGCGTGGCGCCGGGGCTGGTCGGACAAGCGCGAGCAGCGCGAGCGCCGGCTGGAGGAGTACAAGCAGAAGATCCGGGTGATCTCGCGCGACAAGCAGATCAAGGACCGCCGCTTCTACCTCGTCGTGCCGTTCACCCGGGCGCCGCTGGACCGGCTCCGGGAGCCGTCGCCCGACGAGGTCAGCACGCAGCTGAACGCCAAGGAGAAGCAGATCGCGCGCATCCTCCAGCGCGGCGGCATCAAGCTGCGCCGGCTCCGCTCGGCGGAGATCGAGGAGCTCTTCTACTACGCCTACGACCCGATCATGGCCCGCATCCAGAAGATGCGGTCGGGCGCGGCGCCGGCCACGACGATCGAGGTGACGCCGCTCAAGCCGGATGACGTCATCAGCTTCAGCCGGCGGACGGACGACGTGCGCGAGATGCTGGTGCCGTCGGTGCTCGAGGTCGGCCCGCTGCACATCCACTGCCAGAACCGGGACGACACGTTCGTCCGCACGCTGTACCTGCAGGACTACCCGCGCGAGGTGACCCCGAACTGGCTCCGCGACGTGCTGAGCCTGGACTACAACCTCGATGTCAGCATGCACATCACGCCGCTCGACCCGCACCGGGCCCGGACCAAGCTGGACGCCAACGAGCGGGAGCTGGCCGGGACGCTGGCGGCGGTGTCGGACGACGCGCCCACCGCTCGCGACATCCAGGAGCGGCTCGAGGACATCTCCCATATCAAGGAGGAGTTCCG
>VBJR01000313.1:5686-37963 GCA_005880175.1 Chloroflexota bacterium | reverse complement strand
TCCGGGAGGTTGGTCGGGCCGGGGATCTGCAGGAAGTGCCGTCCGGACACCCCAGCATCTTGCAGGATCTCGGGGCTCTACCCTGGATCGCGTGAGCCTCGAACTGCTGAACCCCGACGGCCTGCCCGCCCCGCCCACCTACACCCAGGTGGTCGTCGCCCGCGGCACGCGGACGATCTACATCTCCGGTCAGGTGGCGACGGACGCGGACGAGAACGACTTCGCCGCCCAGGCTCGCGCGGTCCACGCCAACCTGGGCATCGCCCTGGAGGCGGCGGGCGCCCGGCCGGCCGACGTGGCCAAGCTGAACACGTACGTGGTGGACTACCACCCGGACCTGCGTCCGGCCATCGCGGAAGCGCGGTCGGCGCTGTTCGGCGAACACCGCCCCGCGAGCACGCTGATCGGCGTGGCGGCGCTGGCCCAGCCGCGCTTCCGGATCGAGGTCGAGGCGATCGCGGTCGTGGAGTGACGGCTACCGCAGACGCGCGAGGGGCATCGAGCGGCCCAGGTCGGCCAGGACCTCGTCCGGCTGCCGCGCCGGGCCCGCGCCTGGCTCTGTGGCGGTGACGGTCGGCCGCGCACGGGGAACGTCCGGGAACCCGGCCTGCTGCATCCAGCGCCCGCCGGCGCTGTGCCGGGGCACAGCGGGTACGCGGTACCGCGTGAATCCATACTCGCGGTTTGCCTCCCGCGCCCGGCAGCAGGTACATACAGAGCGCGTCATGCGTGCACGGGTTCGCGGGCTGCTCGGTGGCCGCTGGTCGCTTCGCCGGCGGGTCGCGCGCCTGGCGTTCGTCGGCGTGCTCGTGCTGGCCGCGCAGCTCGTGGCCCAGGTGATCTCGGGCCGCGCCGCCCAGGAGGGCGGCTTCCAGGCGTTCCGCATCGGCGCCGTCCAGGAGGAGCTGGTCCATCTGGCGACGTCGATGGACGCCCAGCGGTCGAGCGTGCTGCTGTACCGGTCGACCGGGCTGCCCTCGTACGCGTCCACGTACGAGGCCGAGCGGGCGAACGCGACCAGGCTGCTGGCCCGCCTCGGCCAGGGCGTCACCACGGCCCGCCAGGGCGCGTCCGTACGGGACATCGAGAGCGCCATCGCGGCGTGGGAAGCCTGGTCCGGGGCCCAGATGGCCGGAACCGGGCCGCTCGGCCCCGCCGATCTGGTCACGGGCGAGACACGCTACCAGGCGGTGCTCGCGGCCCAGCACGTGCTCGCGAACGAGCTGACGGCCGACTGGGACGCCGCGCTGGGCAGCGCGCAGCAGAACGGCATCACCGCGTTCGTGACCTCCATCGCCGGGTCGCTGGCCGCGGCGGTCATCCTGGTCGTGCTCGCGATCCGCATCATCCAGCTCGGCGTCACGCCCGTCATCCGGCTGGCCAGCACCGCTCGGCACATCGCGCTGGGCGCGCCGGTGTCCATCGAGGTGGTCGCCGAACAGGCTCCCATCGGCATCGTGCGGCTCGACGTCGAGGGCCGCATCGTCCGCGTCAACCGGGCGCTCGAGCTCATCCACCGCCTCCCCGCCGACCGGCTCGAGGGCCGCACGATGTACGAGGTGGTCCACCCGGCCGACCGGGCGCGGGTCCAGGACGTCGTGCGCGAGCTGGAGCGCGGCCCCAGGACGAGCATGGCGTTCGAGGCGCGCGCCCTGCGCGGCGACGGCACCGCCGTCTGGTGCTCGGTCACCGCAGGCCGCCTGCTGAGCGCGAACCGCCAGCCGGTGGGAACGATCGGCGTCCTCGAGGACATCTCCGAGCGCAAGCTGCAGGCCGAGCGGGCCGCTCGCATCCAGCGCGAGCTGTGGCCAGCCCGGCCGCCCGCCCTGGACGGGTACGACGTCGCCGGCGCCTGTCTCCCGGCCCAGGAGGTGGCGGGCGATCTCTACGACTGGGCGCTCGCCGACGACGGCCAGCTCGAGCTGACGGTGGCCGACGTCATGGGCAAGGGCATCGGCGCGGCGCTGGTCGCCGCCATGCTGCGCACCGCGCTGCGGGCCGCGCCCTCCGGCCTCGGACCGGCGGCCAAGCTGTCGCTGGCGTCGAGCTCGATGACGCTGGGCAGGGGCGACGACGAGACGTTCGCGACGGTGTTCCACGCGCGGCTGGATCCCCGCACCGGGCTGCTGCGGTACGTGGACGCGGGTCACGGCTACTGCCACGTCCTGCGCCGGAACGGCCCTTCGCCTGGAGGAGGGCGACACCCTGGTGGTGTACAGCGACGGCCTGGTCGAGCAGCCGGATGTGCCGGCCGCCAGCTCGGTGGTGGACGACATCCGGACCGGCGGCGACCCGGCCGACATCGTCCACCGGCTCCTCCACCGGATGCCGGCCCGACCGGCGGACGACGTGACGGCGCTGGCGATGCGAAGGACGGTGAGGGAACCGGTCAGCGCCGTCGCCTGACGGGCGGACGGCAATTGTCCGCGTTTTGTCTGCCTCCAGACGTTAGCCTGCCTGCCATGGACGGCGATACAGCCCGCCGGGCTGATCCGGCAGAAGGCCGGCGCCTGGCATGCTTGACCAAGATGGCAGGAAGAGGCCATCATGGCAGGACATGTCAGCGCAGCGCAGGTCGGTACGGACGCAGATGGGCGATGGAGGTCGGCTGGTGATACCCGCGGAGTTTCGGCGCGATCTCGGGCTGCTGCCCGGCGCGGTCGTCGTGATCTCGGAGACCGAGGACGGCGACCTGCGCATCTCGACGCCCGCGGCCGGTCTTCGCCGGGCCCGGGCGCTGGTGAGCCGGTACGTTCGGCCGGGCGACAGCCTGGCGGACGAGCTGCTGGCCGAGCGGCGGCGGGAGGGCGCCCGTGACTGACTGCGCGGCGGTCCTCGACGCCTCCGCCGTGCTGGCGCTCCTGCAGCAGGAGCCGGGCGAGGACGTCGTCGCGCCGCTCGTCGGCCGGGCGGCGTGGAGCGCCGTCAACCTGTGCGAGGTCGCCGGCAAGCTCGCAGACCGCGGGATGCCGGCTCCGGCCGTCCAGGACACGCTGGACGCGCTCAACCTGACGGTCCACGACTTCGACTCGGAGCTGGGGTTCGCCGCCGCCGAGCTCCGCCGGCTGGTGCCGCGCGGGCTCAGCGTCGGCGACCGGGCCTGTATCGCCCTGGCCCAGCGGCTGCGGCTGCCCGCGATCACCGCCGAGCGGGAGTGGACGCGGCTCGACATCGCCGGCCTGGTCGTCACCGCCATCCGCTGAGCGCTCCGGAAGCCCGGCGGCCTCCGGTCAGCCCGCCAGGTCGGTCGGCGCGGCCACGGACGCCGCTGTCCCGATCCCGATGGGGCCTTCGTCCCGGGCCTTGACTCTCACCCGGATGAGGGTCGGAGACTGGGGGCCATGGAAGACTCCGCGCCGGGCGCGACGCTGGTCCCGATCGGCCGCTTCGCGAGGCTGGCGGGGCTCAGCGTCCCCCAGCTGCGCCACTACGACCGGCGGGGGCTCCTGGTCCCGGTGGCCAGGGACCGGCGCTCGGGCTACCGCTACTACAGCGAGGCCCAGGCGGCGGCCGCCCGGGCCATCGCGCTGCTGCGCTCCATCGACGTCCCGCTGGCGGACATCCAGGAGCTGCTGGGAGCGCCCGAGCCGGAGCGGGTGCGGCGCGTGTTCGCGGAGCACCGGCAGCGGGTCGAGCGCCGGCTGGGCGAGGCGCGGACGGCGCTGGAGTCGATCGACCAGATCATCAGAGAGGGAGAGCTCATGGAAGCGAGCGAGAGCTGCTCGTTCTGCGGCCGGACCCCGGACGAGGCGCGCACCAGCCTGGCGGCCGGCGCCGCGCGCATCTGCCACCTGTGCGTGGGGCTGGCCCGGGAGGTGATCGAGCTGGACGCCCGCGATCCGACCCCGAGGCCGGCGCCCCGGCCAACGGAGGAGCTGCCGGAGCACTGGCACGCCTGCGCGTTCTGCGGCAGGGACAAGACGCAGGTGCGCAAGCTCGTCGCGGGCCCGACCCTCGTCATCTGCGACGGCTGCCTGGACGCGGTCGCCGCCGCCTGACTCGGCCGACGTCCCGAACGCGATCGCATTCGGGCCGAACTCGCGGCGGCCGCACGGATGTGGCGGTACGCCGGTGATCCGTCCGAGCGAGTGAAGCACGAAGGCACGAAGCGCACGGAGACGCCCGAGGAGTCGGCCACCTGCTCACCCCTCGAAACCGAGGGCTCCATTGGCCAAGAACGACCGGCCCGGGCGAGGAAAGCGGCGCCAGGCCGAATGCCCTCCGTGCGTCTTCGTGGCCTTCGCGGCTTCGTGCTTCAACTTGTTGAGGCCGGATCGCACGCCACAATCCACTCCCAACGGCGGCTCCGGAGGTCTCCCGGGAGAGTGGCTACGCGGTCTGCGCCGCCTCCGCCCGCTTGTCCTTGGCCTGGATGTCCTCCAGGCGCACCGACACCAGGTGCGACGACCCGCTCTCGTCCAGGTGGACGCCGTACAGGGAGGCGGCGCTGGCCATCGTCAGGTGGTTGTGCGTGATGACCATGAACTGCCGGTCCTTGCCCAGCCGCTCCAGCAGCTCGCCGTAGCGGCCGACGTTCGCGTCGTCCAGGGCGGCGTCCACCTCGTCCAGGATCGTGAACGGGGCCGGGTTGATCTCCTGCAGCGCGACCACCAGCGCCAGCGCGGTGAGCGCCCGCGCGCCGGAGCTCAGCAGCGAGATGTTCTGCATCCGCTTCCTGGGCGGCTGGACCAGGATCTCGACGCCGCTGCGCGGGCCGTCCGACCCCTCGGCGTGCTGGAGCGTGGCCCGCCCGCCGGCCGTCAGCTCGCAGAAGAACTCCTGGAAGTTGGCCGCGACCGCGCCGAAGACCGCCTCGTAGCGCGTCTCCTCCTCCTCGCGGAGGCGGGCGATCAGCGTCTCCAGGTCGGCGCGGGCGGCGCCGATGTCGTCGAGCTGGGCGATCAGCGTCTGGTAGCGCTCCTCCAGCTCGGCGCACTCCTGCTCGGCCAGCTCGTTGACCGGCCCGATCTCGTGCAGCCGCCGCTCGAGCTGGCGCATCTCGCGCTCCCGAGCCTTGCCGCCCGGCACCTCCTCCGGCGCCATCCCGGCCGGCATCCGGTCGCGCAGCTCGTCCATCCGGGCCTGGGCCAGCTCGGCCTCGCGCTGGTGCAGGCCACGGCCGCCCTCCAGCGTCGAGATCTTGAGCCGGGCGTCCACGCGGGCCTCCTCGGCCGTGACCAGCCGCTTGGCGGTCTCGGCCAGCTCGGCCTCCTCGTCGGGCGACTCCCGCTCGGCCGCCTGCACTCCGGCCGTGGCCGCCGCCACCCGCTCGCGCAGCGCGGGCAGCGCGGACGCCACCTCCGCGGCGTGCTGCTCGGCCTGGGTGGCCCGCTCCAGGCGCCGCTCGCGGCTGCGCTCCAGCCCGGCCAGGTCGGTCTCGGCCGCCTGGGCCTGCCGGCGCAGGTCGGCGGAGCGCTCGCGCCAGCGCGCCCGCTCCAGGTCCAGGCGGTGGACCTCGGCCCGGTGCTCCGCGACCAGCTTCTCGTGCTCGTCCACCGCCCGCCGCAGCTCGGCGGCGGCGGCGTCGGCCGTGTCGGCGGCCCGCTGCAGGTCCGGGACCCGGGTCGACTCCCGGGCCTCCGCCTCCCGCGTGGACGCGAGCTGGCGGGCCACGTCGTCGAGCTGGCGGCGCCGGCTCTCCTCGCCGCGCTGGCGGGCCTCGGCCGCCACCGGCTCCACCCGCGCGATCTCGTCCGCGAGCCGGCGCCGGCGGGCGGCCAGCGCGACCCGGGGATCGGCGCCGGCCCGGACCAGGCCCGGCTCGTGGTAGATGCCCTCGGCGCTGACGTCCCGGCCGACGACGATGTGGCCGACCAGCCGCCGGCCCAGCGCCTCGAACCCGGGCTCGCACGTCACGTGGTCCGCCAGCGAGCCGGCCTCGGCCTCCGGGTCGCCGGCGGGGTACAGCACGGTCGCCTGCTGGTCGGTGGACGTGGCGGCGGACCGGGCGGCCGCCTCGTCGGGCGCGGCCCACGCGTCGATCAACGGGCCCAGCGCGGCCGACAGGGCGGCCTCGAACCCGGGCTCGGCTAGGACGACGTCGCCGACGCGGCGGAGCTGGTGGCCCTTCGGGCGCGGCCACAGCGACTGCAGGCCCTCCAGCTCGGCGCGCAGCCGGGCCAGGCGAGACGCGGCCTCGCCGGCCTCGCGGGCCCGACCCGACGCCTCGGCGGCGGCGGACTCGGCGGCGGGCAGCTCCGACTCGGCCGGCAGCACCAGCTTCTCCAGCCGGCCCAGCGACTCCTCCTGGAAGCGCAGCCGGCCGCGGACCGACGCCAGGTTGGCCTCGGCCGCCTGGACGGCCTTTCGCGCCCGGTCCGCCGCCTGCGCCGCCTCGCGCGCCTGCTGGGCGTCGCCGCCCGGCGGCCGGGGCAGCGACTCCGGCACCCGGGCCAGCTCAGCCTCGGCCTCGGTCAGCTGGCCGGCCAGCTCGGTCCGCAGGCGGGCGGCCGCCTCGATCCGGGTCGCCAGCTCCACCTGCTCGGTGCGGGCGGCCTCGGCCAGCGCGGCCTGGCTGCGGCCCCGCTCCTCGGCGAGGGCGAGCTCGCTCTGGAGCTCCATGCGCCGGCCCTGGTACTCGTGCTCGGCGGCCTCGGCGGCCACGCGCGCGTCGGCCAGCCGCTTCTCCAGCGCCAGCAGCTGCGAGGTCGCGCGCTTGTGGGCGTCCCGGGCCTCCCGCCACTCCTCCCAGGCGATGCTGCCCTTCAGGAGCTCCAGCCGCCTGCGGGCCTGCTCGGCCTCGCGAGCGACCTCGGCCTGGGCCCGCACCGCCTCGAGGCGCGGCTCGATCTCCGTGCGGAGGTCCTCCAGCCGGGTCAGGTTCCCGGCCAGGTCCTCCAGCTTGGCCGCCGCCTCGGTGCGCTTGGCCTTGACGCCGCGGACCTGGGCCGCCTCCTCGATCAGGCGGCGGCGCTGGTCGGGCGTGCAGTTGATGATGTTGTCGATGTCGCGCTGGTCGACGATCGCGTAGGAGTCGGTGGTCAGGCCGGTCGAGGCCAGCACGTCCATCAGGTCGTGCCGGCGGACGCGGCTCCGGTTCAGGAAGTAGTCGCTGCCGCCGGTGCGGTCCACGCGGCGACGGATCGCGACCTCGTCGTAGTCGACCGCGAGGCGGTGATCCTCGTTGTCGATGACGATCGTGACCTCGGCCTCGTTGGCGCGGGCCCGCCGCTGGCCGCCGGAGTAGATGACCTCCTCCATCTTGCGGCCGCGGACCTCCTTCGCGTTGCGCTCACCGAGCACCCACTTGAAGGCGTCCACGATGTTGCTCTTGCCGGACCCGTTGGGGCCGACGATCGCAGTGACGCCGGAGTCGAACGTGATGTCGGTCTGGCGGGCGAAGGTCTTGAAGCCCGCCAACCGGATGGAGCGTAGGCGCACCTGTTCGCAGATTAACAGCAGTTGTCGTGGTTGGCAGCCATGGGAGCTACAAGATACGGGTTCGGAGGGCGGTCAGGCGCCCTGAGCGGGCGCTTCCGCCGGCTCCGGGTCGGGTCCTGCCGGCTCGGGGTCGGAGGCCGCCGGGGCCGCTGGCTCCGGCGGGGGCTCCTCGGTCTTGCGCCGCCGCGTCCGGCGCCGGGGCTTGGGCTCCGGTTCGGGCTCGGGCGCCGGCGCCTCGGCCGCTTCGGCCACGGCCGGCTCGCTCGCCACGGGCTCGATGGAGGCCACGGCCGCGGCCGGCGGGCCCTCGAGCTCGGCATCGCCGGCCGCCGCCAGCGCGACCGCCTTCTCCAGCGGCCCGGCCTCGACCTCGGGCTCCGGGCCGATGTCGATGCCGTCCGCGGCCTCCGCGAGCGCCGCCTCGGACTGGCCCTCGGCGCCCGCGCGGCGCCCGCGCCGGCCGCCGCCCTTGCGCGTGGCAGCGCGCCGCTCCAGCTCGAGCAGCGCGCTGCGCGCCGCCTCCTGCTCGGCGGCCTGCTTCGTCGTACCGTGGCCGGTGCCCAGCGGGTCGGCGCCCGCGTACACCACGGCGGTGTACTCGCGCTGCCGGCCGCCGCGCGCGCCCGCGCTGTCGTAGTACGGCGTCAGCCCGTAGCGCTCCTGCACCACCTGCTGCAGCCGGCCCTTGTAGTTCTCGTCCTGGACCGGCTCGGGCATCGCCCGGAAGCGGTCCAGGTAGTAGTGGTACGCGGCGTCGTAGCCGGCGTCCAGGAAGATGGCGCCCAGCACCGACTCGAAGGCGTTGGCGAGCAGCGACTTGAGGCTGCGGCCGCCCCCCTTCGCGATGCCCTTGCCGAGGAACAGGTAGTCCCCCAGGCCCAGCTCCTCGCCCAGGGCGGCGAGCGTGTTCGTGTTCACCATGGCGGACCGCAGCTGCGTCATCTCGCCTTCCTTGGCCCCGGGCTTGAGCTTGAACAGGTACTCGGCCGTGATGAGCTGCAGGACGGCGTCGCCGAGATACTCGAGCCGCTCGTTGTCGCGCGGCGACACGTGGGGGCTCTCGTTCGCGAACGAGCTGTGGGTCAGCGCTTCGCGCAGGAGCGCGACGTCACGGAACGCAATCCCTACCTTGTCTTGCAGCTCCTCCAGCCGGCCAGTCGGGACCTGGGGATCGGGGACGAGACGGCGGCCGCGGCCACCGGAACGGGCCTTGCCTATGAGCTGGACTTCTCCTGTATGTACTCCCACGCCTGCCCAACGGTGGTGATCTTCTCCGCGTCCTCGTCGGGGATCTCGAGGCCGGTGTTCTCCTCGAACGCGTAGATCAGCTCGACCAGGTCTAGGGAATCAGCGTTGAGGTCCTCCTGGAAAGAAGCATCCATCGTGACCTGCTCCGCCTCGCAGCCGAGCCGCTCCACGACGATGTTCTTGAAGTCTTCAAAGCTGATCTTCTGGTTGTCCAAATATCGTCCTCCAGAAGGATGTTGCATGGAAAATGCGGCGATAACTCTAGCAGTCGGGATCAGGTGGGCTGCAGCGCCCGCGCCGCTTGCGGGCCGGATACGGCCTCGGCGACCGCGTCCGGAGCCAGCTCGCGCATCATCCCGGTCAGCGCCCGCTTCGGGCCCACCTCGACGAAGCGGTCGCAGCCGAGCTCGCGGAGCCGGCGCACGCAGTCGGCCCAGCGCACCGTGCCGCTGAGCTGGCGCTCGAGCACCTCCGGGATCCCGACTGCGTCCCGGTAGGGCTCTGCCGTGTAGTTGGCGACCACCGGGATGCCGGGCTCCCGCCAGTCGGCCGCGTCGAGGGCGCCGCGGAGCGAGGCGCCGGCCGGCTCCATCAGCGGCGTGTGGAAGGCCGCGGCCACGTTGAGCGGCAGCACCCGGCGGGCGCCGGCGTCGCGGAGCCGCGGCCCGGCGCGCTCCAGGCCGGCGATCGTGCCGCCCACCACGGTCTGGGACGGCGTGTTGTAGTTGGCCGGCCAGACGTCGGTCTCGTCGACCAGCGCCGTCTCGACCGCCTCGGGCGCCAGCCCGATCACGGCGGCCATCGACGTCGTGCCCGGCGGCGCGGCGGCGGCCATCGCCCGGCCGCGCTCGACCACCAGGCGGACCGCGTCCTCCGGGGTCAGCGCGCCGGCCACGCAGAGGGCTGTGTACTCGCCGACGGAGTGCCCGGCCGCGGCCGCCGGGCGCACGCCCTGATCGGCCAGCAGGCGGGCCAGCGCGACGCCGACGAACAGGAGGGCGGGCTGGGCGTTCGTCGTCAGCCGGAGCTCGTCGTCGTCCGCGTCGGTCAGCAGCCGGCGGAGGTCGATGGCGGCGGCGTCGGAGCAGCGATCGGCCAGCGCGGCGATCTCCGGGTCTTCCAGCAGCTCGGCGCCCATGCCGGCCTGCTGGGACCCCTGTCCGGGGAAGAGGAACGCGTCGGGCACGGCGGCGAACCAGCGACCGAGGGGCCAGGCCCTAGTCGGTCTTGATGACCTCGCGACCCTTGTAGAAGCCGCAGTTGAGACAGATGTGGTGGGGCCGGTGGGGCCGTCGGCACTGCGGGCAGGGCTGGAGCGCCACCGCGCCGAGCGCGAGGTGGGAGCGACGCCGCCCCTTGCGCCCCTTCGAGAGCTTTACCTTCGGTAGTGCCATGAGCGTGCGGAAGTGTACCGAATCCGGGCCACCGCTCGGAGGGGTGTTTCGATGGGGGCAGGAGCTGCCGACCCGTCAAGGCACGCTCCGCTCTTCGGCCTTGACAGCCCTACCGTGCGCAGCGTCCGACGGTCCGTGGCATCTGCTGCGGGTGAGCGTGCTGATCAGGCACCAATGACCACTCCCACGCGCAGCGACGCACAGCCTTGGACATGGCCCTGCCGACCAGGGCGGCCGCGACGGGCTACGCCCGGACCGGCTCGGCGGGTGGAGTGTCGCCCCGGCCGTCCGGAGGCCCGCTGGTCTGCAGGGCCTCGACCCCGCGCTTGACCGTCGCGAGCGTGCGGCTCAGGTGGGCCTCGAGCTGCTGGAGCTGCTCCAGCGCGTACGCCTCGGCCTCGCGCACGATGGCGTCGGCCCGGGTCTGCGCCTCGCGCAGCGTCTGCTGCGACTGGCGCTCCACCCGGCGCAGGATCTCGTGCTCCTGGATCGCCGACTCCGCCCGCTCGTTGGCGCGCGACGTGATCCGGCTCGCCTCGGCGTGGGCCTCGGCGATCAGGCGCTGCTGCTCCTGGACGGTCCAGTTGGCCTGCTTGATCTCCTCGGGCAGGCAGGCGCGCAGCTCGTCCATCAGCTCGACGATCTCGACCTCGTCGAGCATCACCTGGCTGGAGAACGGCACGCGCCGGGCGTGATGGACCAGGTACTCCATCCGGTCGATGACCTCGTCGACCTTCAGCGGAACTTCTCCTCGAGACGTTTTGCTACGACTGGTGGCACGAACTGGGTGACGTCACGACCGTGACCGGCGACGTCCTTCAGGATACTTGACGATACGAATATCTGAGCAAATCCCGACATCAGGAACACCGTTTCGATCTCGGGTGCCAGCTCCCGGTTCATCAGCGCCTGCTGCAGCTCGGCCTCGAAGTCGGAGGGCAGGCGCAGGCCCTTGACCAGCGCCGCGACGCCCCGGGTCCGGGCGAAGTCCACGGTCAGGCCGCGGTACGTGATGACCTCCACGCCGGGCAGGTCCGCGACCGTCTCGCGGATCATCGCCACCCGCTCGTCGGGGGTGAAGAGCGGCGCCCGCTTCTCCGGGTTGGCGGCGACGGCGACGATCAGCTCGTCGAACAGCGCGGCCGCCCGCCGCACGACGTCCAGGTGGCCGTTGGTGAACATAGCGGCGCTCGCGGTCCGCCCGCAGGCGGCCCAGCTCGGGCAGCGCCTGGCGGTGGAACCGCTCGGCCACGACGGTGGCGCCCTCAGCCACCAGGGAGTCGAGGAGGGCCAGCGCGTGCTCCAAGACCGCGTCATTGTAGGGTGGGTCCAGCAGCACCAGCGACGCGCGACTCACCTCGTGCGGGTTGGTGGTGAGCCACCGGGTGACGTCGGCACGGGCGGCCCGAGCCCGACCCTCGAGGCCGAGCGCGTCGAGGTTCTGGCGGACGATGCGCACGGCGTGCTCGTCCTGGTCCACGAACGTGGCGCTGGCGGCGCCGCGCGAGAGCGCCTCGATGCCGAGGGCGCCCGACCCGGCGAACAGGTCGAGCACGTGGGCGCCGTCCAGCACCGGGGCGACCAGGTTGAAGATCGCCTCCCGGACCAGGCCCTGCGTGGGCCGGATGCCCCGGGGCGCGTTCAGGCGCCGGCCGCCGAACTCGCCGGCGCCGACGCGGAGATGCGCGCTGGGCGCCGGCCGGCGGGTCATCGCCCAAGGATGACGCCCGCGCCCGGCGCGGTGCCGCGGTACCCTGTCCGCCAGCCAGTGGCTGGTCTGCCGCGACGCGCCCTGCTGGGGACCGTGCTGCTGGTGGCCGTCCTCCTCCTCTCCCCCGGCCTGCGCCCGCCCGCTCCCGCGTCGCCGCCTCCGGCTCCCACGCCCCCGCCGCCCAACCTGCCCGTCGAGGCCCAGAACGTCACCTGGCTGGCGCGCGTGGCCGGCCCGGCCATCGCCGGCCTGGCGTTCCTCCGCTACCCGCACGAGGACGTGATGTTCGGCGACGGCCCCGGTGGGCTCCTGGCCTGGTCGCTCGCCAACCCCGCGTACCCGGTGCCCATCGGGGTCCTCACCCCGGCCGACCTGGCGCTGCCCGGCGACCGGCCGGGAGCGCCCTTCTGGGAGGGCGAGCACCTGCAGGTGGACCAGGCCCGGCACCTCCTCGTCCTGGCCCGGGACCGGGCCGCGCTCGGCGGCACCGGCCGGACGGGCATCTACGTCGTCGACGCGCGCGACCCGCGGCACCTCCGCCTGCTCGGCTTCCACGCCGTGCCGGCCGGCCACACGACGCAGTGCCTCCAGGGCTGCCGTTTCCTCTGGACCGTCGGGTCGAACACTGGCGTCTGGGTGACCGACCTCAGCGACCCGAGCGCGCCGCGCACGATCTCCACGCCCATCGGCACCGGGGTCGTGCACGACGTGGACGTGGACGCCGCCGGCGTCGCCTGGGCGTCGGGCGCGGGCGGCGTCCGGGGCTACTGGACGTCCGGCAGCCACCGGGACCCGACCACCGGGGCCACCCGCGCCGCGACCCCCGCCGACCCGGTCCCGTACGCCGGCGGCGCGTACGTCAGCCCGAACAACCCGCGCGACACGTTCGCCCACGACTCCTGGCGGCCGCTGCGCTCGATCGGCGGGCTCCCCGCCGGGACCGTGATCTTCGTCGCCGACGAGGACTTCGCCCCCGCCTGCCGGGACAACGGCCAGCTGCTCGCGCTCTCGCTCGCCGGCGCGACCGGCGACGCCCGGCTCCCCGTCGTCGGCTCGTGGGGCCCGACCGGCAGCCCCGGCCAGCAGCCGTCGGACACCTGCTCGGCGCACTGGTTCGAGCCGCTGCCGGGCGTCGGCGACGGCGCGATCCTGGTCGAGGCGTTCTACGCCCAGGGGACGCGCTTCATCGACGTCGCCGACCCGCGCCACCCGGTCCAGGTCGGCTACTTCGCCCCGCTGGGCGGCGAGGCCGCGGCCCCGGCATACCACGACGGGCTGATCTACGCCGCCGAGTACTCGGGCGGCGTGGACGTGCTCCGGTTCAGCCCGCCGGCCTGACCCTCACTCGAAGCCCGCCGGACGGCGGTCGCGCCACGGCATCGCCTCCTCCAGCTGCGCCGCGGCCGCCAGCAGCAGCAGCTCGCCTCGCGGCGGGCCCACCAGCTGCACGCCCAGGGGCAGGCCGTCGGCGCTCGTGCCCACCGGCAGCGAGATCGCCGGCTGGCCCGTGCAGTTGTACGGCTGCGTGAACGAGATCCACTCCAGCGTCAGGGCCATCGCGGTCACCGGGTCGGCGAACGCGCCGATCGGGTACGGCGGCTGGGTCAGCGTCGGCGTCAGCAGCAGGTCGTGGTCGTCCCAGAACGAGACCACCACCCGGCTGTGGTTGCGGACCGTGGTGACCGCCGCGACGTAGTCGGCGGCCGTCAGCTCCCGCGACGCCGCGATCATCCGGGCGTTCAGCGGGTCGAGCAGCGACGGGTCCTTCACCCCGTACGTGGCCGTGCCCGCCGCGATGATCGTGCCCATCGGGGCCCGGAACGGGGACGTGTCGGGGCCGCCCTCGTCCACGTCGTGGCCCAGGCCCTCCAGCGTCCGCGCCACCCGCCGCACCAGGTCCTGCAGCTCGGGGTGCACGTCGCAGTCCAGTACGAGCCCTCCGGCTCCGCCCAGTACGGGTCGCCGGGCAGGTGGCCGGCCAGCGCGTCCAGCGCGGCGGCCACGTCGTCCACCGTGCGGCCCAGCATGCCCTGCGTGGACAGGCCGGCCCAACCCTCGCCGACCAGGGGCCCCGGCGAGATGCGGCCGCGGCTCGGCTTCAGCCCGACCAGCCCGCAGCAGGAGGCCGGGATGCGCACCGAGCCGCCGCCGTCGGTGCCGTGGCTCCAGGCACACAGGCCGGCCGCCAGGGCCGCGGCCGCCCCGCCGCTGGAGCCGCCGGACGTGTGGTCCAGGTTCCAGGGGTTGCGCGTCGTGCCGTGGAGCCCGAACTCGGTGACCGGCCGCGAGCCGAACTCGGGCGTGGTCGTCCGGCCGAGGATCGGGGTGCCGGCCGCCTTCATCCGGCTGACCACGAACGAGTCCACCTGGGCCACGTTGTCCTCGAACGCCCGCGAGCCGTACGTCAGCGGGTGGCCCGCCATCGCCGACAGGTCCTTCACCGAGGTGGTCGCGCCGGCCAGCGGGCCCCCGCCGCCGTCGCCATCCGCCGCCTGCGCCCGGGCCAGGTCCGGCGTCGTCACCCGGAACGCGTTCAGCCGCGGGTCGAGGCGCTCGATCCGCTCCAGGTAGGCGTCAACGAGCTCCGTCGCGGACACCTCGTGGCGGCGGACTGCCGCCGCCTGATCAAGGGCGGATGCGAACGGGTCCATCGCTCACCTCTCCAATGCGGGCGGCCGGGTAGGGGGCGCCGGCCAGCGCGGCCTCGAAGGCCGCGGCGCGCTCAGGCGCGATCGCGACCAGCAGCCCGCCGCTGGTCTGCGCGTCGCAGAGGAGGAGCCGGTCCGCCTCGGGCAGCCCTCCCCATTCCACCTCGTCCCCCACCGCCTGGTAGTTGCGCCGCGTGCCGCCGGGGAACAGGTCGTCCGCCGCCAGCTCGAGCACGCCCTCCAGCACCGGCACCGCCGAGAGCCGGACCTCCGCGCCCACGCCCAGGTTGCGCAGGTGCCCGATCAGGCCGTACCCGGTCACGTCCGTCGCCGCCGACGCGCCCGCCTCGACCATCGCCTCCGAGGCCTCCCGGTTGAGGTGGCTCATCACCGCGATCGCCCGCGCCTCCAGGTCCGGCGGGCACAGGCCGCGCTTGACGGCGGTCGCGACCAGGCCGCTGCACAGCGGCTTCGTCAGGTACAGCACGTCGCCCGGGCGCGCGCCCGCGTGCGTGACGACCCGGTCCGGGTGGACCTCGCCGGTCACCGCGTAGCCGAACTTCGGCTCCGCGTCGTCGATGCTGTGGCCGCCGACGACCGGCACGCCGGCCTCGGCCAGCTTGGCGGCGCCGCCGGCGACGATGCGCTCCAGCAGGCCGCTGGCCAACTTGTCGCGCGGAAAGCCCACCAGGCCGAGCGCGAACAGCGGCCGCGCGCCCATGGCGTAGACGTCGCTGAGGCTGTTCGCGGCCGCGATGGCCCCGAACGCCCCGGGCTCGTCCACGATGGGCGTGAAGAAGTCGACGGTCGAGACGAGCGCCCGGTCGTCCGCGATCCGGAAGACCGCCGCGTCGTCACCCGTGGTGGCGCCGACCAGGACCCTCGGGTCCTCGAGGGCCGGCAGCGCCCCCAGCACCTGCCCAAGCTCCACCGGGCTGAGCTTGCAGGCTCAACCGGCGCCGTGGCTGTACTGCGTGAGCCGGAGCGTGGTGTCCATCGGTCCAGAGCGTACTTGCTTGTCGACCGTCAAGGAAGAAGGTGAACGAAATGTGTACCGATCACGGGGGTTCCCGCGTTCGTCCTATTGGGAGTGGTTACCAACGTGTTGTCTGTTTCGCCTTCGGAGACGGCCGAGAGCAACCGTTTGCTCGAGCACGCGGCTTGGATCAACTCCAAGCTGGACGAGCTGGACAAGGACGCCCTCGACCGGCTCGAGCGCATGCTGGAGATCGACCCCGAGGAGGCGACCGCCTGCCTCGAGGGCCAGGCCCGCGCCGCCGCCCGGGACATCATCACCAGCGCCGAGGCGCTCACGATCTACGAGTCGCTGACGCCGCACGGGTGGGAGCCGGGCACCAGGCTGGAGGTGAAGATGACCATCGTCAGCCTGATGGACAAGCTGCTCACGCCGCTCGCGCGTCCGTCCACCCGCTGCTGGAGTCCCTCGGCGAGCTGAGCCGGGGGCCGCGGTACGGGCGCGCTCAGCCCCGGTAGCGTGAGAGCACCCGGCTCAGCGCGTCCGTCCCGAAGTCCAGCGCCGCGGCCGGCACCCGCTCGTCCGCCGCGTGCACCGTCTCCTGGCCGAAGCCGGGCGGCAGCCGCAGGGGCAGGTAGCCGTAGCCCTCGATGCCCAGGCGGGCGAAGTGGCGCTGGTCCGTCGCCCCGGTCATCAGGAGCGGCACCGGCACGGCCGCCGGCTCCAGCTCGCGCAGCACCGCGCACAGGAGGTCGTACAGGGGCCCCTGCTCGGCCTCCTTCAGCCGCGGGCCGGAGCCGATGACCTCGACCTCGGGCTCCGGGCCGATGATCGCGCGCACCTCGGCGATGAACTCCTCGGGCTCGAAGCCGGGCAGCATGCGCCCGTCCAGGTCCACCGTCGCCAGCGAGGGGATCACGTTGACCTTCTCGCCCGCCCGGACGATCGTGGCGTTGATCGTGTGGTGGAGGATCGGGTCGAACCGGCCGGCCTCGTCGCCCATCCGGTCCAGCACCGCGTCCGTCCGGGCCGGGTCGAGCAGCGCCAGCAGCCGCGAGCGCTCCGGCTCGGGCGAGGCCGCGGCGATCCCGCGCACGTAGCCGGACGCGACGGGCGTCAGGTGCACCGGCAGCCGCTGCCGGTCGAGCGCCCCCAGCAGCTCGCCCAGCCGGGCCATCGTGCCGCCGCGGTGGCTGCGCGAGGCGTGCCCGCCCGGGCCGCGGAGCGTGACGCGGAGGCGGCAGGCCCGCTTCTCGGCGACCATGATCGGGTAGAACGCCCGCCCGTGCAGGTGCTGCGTGGTCGCCCCGCCCTCGCCCAGGCCGTGGCGGATGCCCGCGAACAGCTCGGCGTGGCGCTCGACCAGGAACTGGGCCCCGTGCACCCCGCCCGCCTCCTCGTCGGCCAGGCAGCAGAGCACGACGTCGCCGGCCGGCGGGTCGCCGCGGTGGAGCCGGTCCAGCAGCGCGCTGGCCATCATCGCGACCCCGCCCTTCATGTCGAGCGCGCCCCGCCCCCACACCCAGCCCTTGAGCAGGTCGCCGCCGAACGGCGGGTGGCTCCAGCGCTGGCCGGCGGTCGTCACCACGTCCACGTGGCCCTGGAGCAGCAGCGGCGGCGCCTCGCCCCGGCCGGGCACCCGGACCACGAGGTTGGGCCGGCCGCCGGGCGACTCCAGCACCCGGCAGTCCGCGCCGCCCGCGTCCGTGAACAGGCCGCGCAGGTACTCCAGGCAGGGCCCCTCGTCACCGGGCGGGTTGGTGGTGTCGAACCGGATCAGCCGCCGCAGCAGCTCCGCGGGTGACGTCGAATTCGGGGCGCCCATCGGGCGCTCAGCTTATCGAGGTCTGGTCGAGCCGGCGAGCCGCCGCCTCCCAGAGCGCCGGCCAGCGCGTCAGGTCGGGGTCGGCCGCGATCAGCGCCTCCGCCTCGTCGCGGACCTCCGACAGCAGCTCCGGCTGCTGGAGCGCGCGCATCGCGAGGTCCGACTGGCCGTGCTGGCGGGCGCCCAGCAGCTCGCCGACGTCGCGGATGCGCATGTCCTCCTCCGCCAGGCGGAAGCCGTCCGTCGTCCCCGCCACCAGGTGGAGCCGCTGGAGCGCGCCGCCCGCCGGGTCGTCCGAGAGCAGCAGGCAGAACGAGCGCTGCGACCCCCGGCCCACGCGGCCGCGGAGCTGGTGCAGCTGGGCCAGGCCGAACCGGTCCGCCCCCTCGATCAGCATCACCGTCGCGTTGGGCACGTCCACGCCCACCTCGATCACCGACGTCGCGACCAGGACGTCCACCTCGCCGGCCCGGAACGCGCCCATCGCGCTGTCCTTGTCCCTCATGCGGCCGTGGACCAGGGCCATCCGCAGGTCCGGGAACACGTCCTTGCGCAGCCGCTCGAACTCGGCCGTCGCCGCCTTGGCCTCGATGTTGACCGACTCCTCGATCAGCGGGCAGATCACGAACGCCTGCCGGCCCGCCCGCACCTCGCGCCGGACCAGCTCGTACGCCGCGTCCCGCTCGTCGGGCGCGACGACCTGCGTCTCGACCGGCGTCCGGCCGGGCGGCAGCTCGTCGATGATCGAGAGCTTCATCTCGCCGTACAGGGCCAGGGCCAGCGTGCGCGGGATCGGCGTCGCCGTCATGGCCAGGAAGTGCGGCCGGCCCTCCCGCGACTTCGCGCGCAGCACCTCGCGCTGGCGGGTGCCGAACCGGTGCTGCTCGTCCACGACGGCCAGGCCCAGGTCGGCCAGCTCGACGTCGTCCTCGATCAGCGCGTGCGTGCCGACCAGCAGCGCGCAGTGGCCGGACGCGGCGGCCGTCCGCACCCGCCGGCGCTCGGCGGCGGCGGGCCAGGATCTCGGTCGGCGCCATCATCACGGTCTGCAGGCCGGCCGCGTGCGCCATCGCCGCCGCGGCGGCCGCGACCGCGGTCTTGCCCGAGCCGACGTCGCCGTTCAGCAGCCGGTTCATCGGCACGGGCTGCTGCACGTCCTGGTAGACGTCCCACGTCGCCCGGCGCTGCGCCCGGGTCAGCTCGAAGGTGAGGCCGGCCTTGAACGTGTCGATCACGTCCTGCCGGTACGGGACCGGCGTCGCCCGCTCCAGCGCGACCCGGCGCCGGGCGAGCTGGAACGCGGCCTGCAGCTCGAGCAGCGCCGCGAAGTCCATCCGCCGCCGCGCCCGCCGGAAGTCGTCCTCGGACTCGGGCCCGTGGGCGAGCCGGACGGCCTCGGAGAGGGGCAGCAGGCCGTGGCGCCGGCGGACCTCCTCCGGCAGGTCGTCCTCGAGCCCGTCCGCCAGCGGCAGCACCTGCCGGACGAGCGTGGCCAGGCGCCGCGACGTCAGGTCCTTCGTCAGGCCGTACTTGGGCATGAGCTCGCCGACCCGGTTGGGCGCGCCCTCCCCCTCCAGCCGCTCGTACTCCGGGCTCTGCATCTCGCGGCCGAACCGCGAGGTCCGGACGCGGCCGGAGAGCGAGACCCGGTCGCCGGCGTGGAGGTGCTGGACCACGTACGGGTTCTTGAACCAGGCCACGCGCAGCGTCGCGCCCTCGTCGTCCGCGACGACAGCCTCGGTCAGCAGCATGCCCTGGACGCGCGACCGCTTGCGGTGGATCTGGAGGATCGTGCCGACGAAGTTGACCTTGCCGTCCGTGGCCTCCTCCGCGTCGGCGAAGCGCTCCAGGTCGCGCGGGAGGTACAGCAGCAGGTCGCGGACCGTGTGCACGCCCAGCCGGCCGAGCAGCTTGACCTCGGTGGACTTGATCCGGGAGAGGCGGTCCACGGTCGAGTCCAGGGTCAGGGGAAGCCGGACGGCGGCGCGCTGCTGGGCCATGACCCCTCATTGTCCGGCCGGCGCGACGCTCGGCGCTGGTCAGGCGGGTCGCGTCGCGCTACCCTCCCCTGGCTCGGTGCCCCGGCCCCACGGGGGACCCCAGCGAGGAGGAGGATGGCGGCCGGGTCGGTCTCGGCAGACCTGTTCGCCGCCAAGGGCTTCGACGGGGAGGACAACAACGCGCTGCCCGACCTGCTCAACCCCGACGGCACGCCGACGATCGGCGACGCAGCCGGCGGCGGCCAGGGCCTCCTGGGCCACGGCCGCGACGTGCAGGTCAACGACCCGGCGCTGGACAACATCCAGTCCTTCCCGAACGCGCTGCCCCAGCCCCAGCGGCCGTACGAGTTCTCGATCCAGAGCGAGACCTCGATCGCGACGTTCGGCAACGACGTGGTCGTCGGGTTCAACAACTCGGCCGACCAGCCCGTGACGCTGACCGCGGCGAACACGGTCGCGTTCACGCACCGGTTCCTGTCGGGCGTCGGCGTCTCGCACGACGGCGGCCGGTCCTGGACCGAGAGCTCGCTGCCCCCCATCCCGGGCAGCCCGTTCACGTTCGGCGACCCGTCGCTGGCGGTCGATCGCCAGGGCAACTTCTACTACTCCAGCCTCGGCGCGAACGCGGCCGGGCAGTCGCTCATCTTCGTCGGCAAGACGACCGACCGGGGCCGGACGTTCCAGCCCGGCTCGACCGTCGCCATCGACCCCGGCTCCGACAAGGAGTGGATCGCGGTCGGCAAGGACCCGCAGGTCCCCACGCGCGACAACGTGTACGTGACCTGGACCAGCTTCAAGGCCAACTCGTCGCAGCTGATGCTGGGCAAGTCCACGGACGGCGGCCAGACCTGGACCGTCAGCACGGTGTTCGCGCCGGTGGACGACGGCGTCGAGTCGGCGTTCCTCCAGTTCTCGAACCCGGTCGTGGACCAGCGCACCGGGCGCCTGTTCATCCCGTTCCTGCACGGGGGCGACTCGGACGCCGACTTCATCAAGGTCCTGATCTCCGATGACGGCGGCCAGACGTTCCACTTCAGCACCTTCAACGTCCCGGGCGCGGCCGACCCGACGGCGTTCCCGAACGTGACGCCGGGCACCGGCACCGACTGCGGCGTCGCCGGCGGCATCCGCCTGACGCTCCACCAGGGCGCGGACCTGGGCGGCGGCCGTGGCGGCTTCCCGGTGTTCCGGCAGGCGACCCGGCTGATCACGCAGCCGAACGCCGTCGTGGCGAACGGCAGGCTGTTCCTCGTCCTGAACTCGTCCACCAGCGCGACGGTGGGCGACCCCAACTCGATGTCGTTCATCCAGGTGCTCGTGTCGCTCGACGGCGGCGGCTCCTGGCAGGGGCCGTTCACGGTGGCCGCGGCGTCCGCGGCCCAGCCGCAGCACGTGCACCCCTCCATCTCGGTGGACCGCGGGGGGCAGCAGGTGACCGTCGGCTACTACACGCAGCTGGCGAACGGCAAGATCCGGTTCGACGCGACGACGGCGGAGCTCGAGCGTGACCACGGCAAGACCCGGCTGACCGACAAGCGGTCGGCCAGCCTCGGGCCGGCCTTCGACCTGATCCCGAGCAACAACCCGCTGCCGGCGGCGCAGTTCGGCGCCAACCGGGCGACCAACTACGACCGCACGATCCAGGCCTGCTACGACCTCGGCGAGTACACGACGGCCGCCCGCATCGGCGACGACCGCACGATCTTCGCCTGGGGCGACAACCGCAACACCTGGACGGGGCCCGCGGGCTCCATCGCGCCGGGCGTCCACACGCAGCCCGACGTGTTCGCGACCCGCGCGCACACCGACGACTAGCACATACCGGGGCCGGCCCTCCCACGGGCCGGCCCCACCCGGCCGCGGCCGCTACCATCCGGTGCATGGTGGGTTGTGAGCAGCAGTCCTGAGACCCGGATCGCGCAGGTCGTGGAGACCCTCCACGGCGTCGAGGTCCGCGACCCCTACCGCTGGCTGGAGGACGGCGAGGACCCCGAGGTCCGAGCCTGGGTCGCGGCCCAGAATGCGCACACCCGGTCCGTGCTCGACGCGCTGCCCGAGCGACCCGCCATCGAGGCGCGCATCCGCCAGGCCCTGGACGTCGGCGGCCTCGGCGCGGCCGCGGTGCGCGGCCGCTACCGGTTCCTGACCCGCCGTGACGCGGGCATGGAGCAGCCGGTGCTGGTGGTCGGCGAGGCGGGCGGGCCGGCCCGGACGCTCGTGGACCCGGCGCCGCTGAGCCCGGACGGCACGACGTCCCTGGACTGGTGGGTGCCCTCGCCGGACGGCCAGCTCGTGTGCGTCGGGCTGTCGGAGGCCGGCAGCGAGAACTCCGAGCTGCGGCTCGTCCGGACCGCGACCGGGGAGTGGCTGGACGACCGGATCCCGCGCTGCCGCTGGTCGGCGGTCGCGTTCGAGCCCGGCGCCGGCGCCTTCCTGTACACGCGCCAGCCGGCCCCCGGCTCCGTGCCGCCGGGCGAGGAGGTCTACCACCGCCACGTGTGGCGCCACGTACTGGGCACCGACCCGGCCGAGGACGTGCGCGTGTTCGGCGAGGGCGGGGACAAGGTGTAGATCCCGACCGTCGTGTCCATCTCCGAGGACGGCCGCTGGACGGCGATCACCGTGTCCGAGGGGTGGACGCGGACGCTGGTGTTCCTGCGCGACGGCGACGGGCCGTTCGAGCCGGTCTTCGAGGGCGAGGACGCGCGGGCCGTGCTCTGGTTCTCGGGCCGGCGGCTGCTCGGGCTCACGAACCTGGACGCGCCCCGCTTCCGGCTGGTGGAGGTGGACCCCGCCCGGCCGGGGCCGGGCGCCTGGCGGGACGTCGTCCCCGAGTCGGAGCACGTCCTGATCAGCGTGACGGTCACGTCCGACCGCCTGGCGGTGCACCACCTGGTGGACGCGTGCTCGCGTGTCTCGCTTCACGCGCTCGACGGCGCGTTCGAGCGCACGATCGACCTGACGCCGTACAGCACGGTCACGGCGCTGGACGGGCACCACAGCTCGCCGGCGCTGTACGTCACCACCGAGACGTTCACGCGGCCGGCGGAGACGGTGCTCGTGGACGGCGGCGTCGTGGAACGGCTGGCGCCGCCGGCCGGCTTCGACCCCGACCGCTACCCCGTCCGCCAGGTCTGGTACGCGTCGGCCGACGGCACCCCCGTGCCGATGTTCCTGGTCGGCCGGGCCGGAGGCGACGGGCCCGTGGTGCTGACCGGGTACGGCGGCTTCTCGATCAGCCGCACCCCGCTCTGGATGCCGACGGTCGTCCCGTTCCTGGAGGCCGGCGGCCTGGTGGCCGTGGCCAACCTGCGCGGCGGCGGCGAGTTCGGCGAGCCGTGGCACCGGGCCGGGATGCGCGAGCGCAAGCAGAACGTGTTCGACGACTTCGTGGCGGCGGCCGAGTGGCTGGTCGCCAGCGGCCTGACCCGGCCGGCCCGGCTGGGCATCCTCGGCGGCAGCAACGGCGGCCTGCTGGTCGGCGCCGCGATGACGCAGCGGCCGGACCTGTGCGGGGCGGTCGTCTGCCGCGTGCCGCTGCTGGACATGGTCCGGTACGAGCGGTTCAAGGTCGCCGAGCTGTGGATCCCCGAGTACGGGAGCGCGGCCGTGCCCGAGGAGTTCGGCTGGCTGTACGCGTACAGCCCGTACCACCACGTCCGCGAGGGCGCGCGCTACCCGGCCATCCTGCTCACCGCCGGCGAGGAGGACGCCCGCGTGGACCCGATGCACGCGCGCAAGATGGCGGCGCTGCTCCAGGCCGCGGGCCCCGGGGCGACGGTGCTGCTCCGGATCGAGCCGCGGGCCGGCCACGGCCAGGGCAAGCCGGTGGGCAAGGTCGTGCCCGAGGAGGCCGACGTGTGGAGCTTCCTGCTCCACACGCTGGGCGGGCCGGCGTGACGGCCCGGCACCTGATCACGGCCGCCGGCCAGTGCTCGGACGTCTCGGTGGACGAGGTCCGGCGCCGGCTGAAGGCCAACGAGATCGGGTGGTGGCTGGACATCGAGGGGCCCGAGCAGGCGGACTACGACCTGCTCCTGGACGCGTTCGGGTTCCACCCGCTGACGGTCGCCGACGTCCGCCAGAGGAACCAGCGGCCCAAGCTCGACGAGTTCCCCGGCTACAAGTTCGCGGTGCTGTTCGCGGCCGAGCTGGAGGACGACGAGGACATCGCGATCCGCGAGCACCACCTGTTCCTGACCCATCGCTGGTTCGTCACCGTGCACAACGAGCCGGCGCCGGCCGTGACCGACGTGCGCAGGCGCGTCGAGGAGGACCCGTCGGTCACCCGCAACGACCTGGTGTTCCTGCAGTACCTGGTGATCAGCGCCGTCGTGGACAGCCTCTTCCCCACCCTGGACAAGCTGGACGACGTGACCGACCGGCTCCAGGACGTGGTGCTGGAGCGGCCGACCCCGGCCGCGCTGGCCCACCTCACCGGCCTCAAGCACTCGGTGGCGGAGCTGCGGCGGGCGCTGGGGCCGCAGCGGGACGTGTTCCAGCGGCTCCTGTCGCACTCGCTGGAGCACTCGGAGGGCGACCTGCAGCTGTACTGGCGGGACGTGTACGAGGACCTGATCCGGCAGTACGAGGAGGCGGACGCGCTGCGCGACCTGCTCACGGGCGCGATGGACGTGTACCTGTCCACGGTCTCGAACCGGCTGAACAACACGATGATGCAGCTGACCGTGATCGCGAGCGTGTTCCTGCCGCTGACGTTCCTCACGGGCTTCTTCGGCATGAACTTCGGGTACCTGGTGACCCACATCACCGGGCCGCCGGCGTTCCTCGGCGGCGTCGGCATCATGGTCGCCACCATGGTCATGCAGCTCGTGCTGTTCTGGCGCCGCGGCTGGCTGTTCCGCTGAGCGGGGGCGGTCAGCCGATCCCGATCGCGGCCTTGATCCGGTCCACGGCCGCGGCCTCGCGCTCGCTGACCAGCGGGCCCGTCAGCGCGAACGGGCCGGACCGCGCGGCGGCCGCGGTGGCCTTGGCCAGGTCGAGGACGAAGTAGCGGAACGAGTCGAGCTCGTCGGGCGCCCTGGACTCCAGCGTGGCGACGGCGGCGCGGAGCGAGTCCAGGGCCGGCCCCTCGACCTCGGCCCGCCGCATCTTGCCGTGGAACCCGGTCTGGGCGCCGCCGATGTCGGCCAGCCCCTGGACCAGCTCGCTGCCGTGACCGGCCCGGGCCTCGGCCAGCTTCTCGCCGATCGCGTGCAGCTCCAGCCGCAGATCCGACGTGCCGCCGTCCGAGACGGCCACCAGGAGCGGCGCGCCCACGATCGCCCGCTGCATCGTCGCCCACTCGTCGGGCGTGAAGTCCGCCTTCCCGGCCATGCTCTCGCTCCCCCTGCTGAGAATCTGTGAGGTGTGCCGCAACTGTACGGCATACGCGGCGGTACGGTTGTCGCCGTGACCGCGCGGCCGCCCGCCCACCGGTAGGCACGGCTCCGCTCCGCAGGCGCCGCCGCCCGGGCGGCGCCCGTGGTTCGGCGGAAGACGCCGCCCGCCGGTGCCGGTTGCTCTGGTCATGATCAACCCGCAGCACCGCGTCGTCATCGAATACTGCGTCCCTTGAGACCACCTCGATGAGGCCGCCCGGGGGGCGGCCGAGATCCTCGAGGGCTGGGCGCCGATCATCATCGGGCTCGAGCTGAAGACGGGCGTCAAGGGCGTGTTCAAGGCCAGCCTGGACGGCGAGGTCTTCTACGACAAGGCGATCACCGGCCGCAAGCCCCGCGCGGGCGAGCTGGGCCGGCTGGCGGAGCCGCTGCTGGGTCCGCGCCTGCAGTGGAGGAAGGTCCGGACCTGACCGGCTCGCCGTCAGCCCCGGACGCTGACGCTCAGCGCCACCAGGAACGCCACCGTCACCAGGCCCAGGATCGTCCACGCCTGGAGCCGGAGGCGGCGCTGGTACCCGGCCAGCTCCTCCGGCAGCGCGAACACCCGCGCCGGCCAGTGCCGCCACGAGACGTTGGCGAACACGGCCGCCGCCGCCAGGTACAGGACGAGCGCCACGGCGTAGCCGGCCGCCAGCGGCGGCCGCGTGGCGATCAGAACGCCTCGCGGCGGCCGGCGTCGGGGAAGAACCGCGCGATCCGCGGCTGGACCACGAGGAGGCTGTAGACCATCGAGCCCAGCCACGTGGCCGCGATCGTCAGGTGGGCGACGGCGACCGGCACGGCCCGACACCGTACCAGACCGCCCGGCTCAGTCGAACCGGAAGCGCGACACCCGGACGCCGCCGCCCAGCACCAGGTACAGGTCGTGGACGCCGCAGGCGCCGCGGACCGGCACGGTCACCTCGGCCCACCCGTACCGGCCGCCCCGGCACGGCACCTCGACGGCGGCCACGCGCCGGCCGGCCGCCGGCCCGTCCAGGCGCAGCTCGATCGACCCGGCGCCCGGCCCCTCCTTCGCCGCCATGACGGTGAACCCGGCCACGCCGGCGCCGAAGTCCACGTCGCGGAACGCGATCCAGCCCGCGCCGTCGCGGGCCGCCACCGCGTCGCCGCGCGCCCGGGTCTCGTCCACCAGGACCGCCCGCCACCAGTCGTCGAAGTCCGCCGCGGCGGTCCACGCGCCGCTCACCCCGCGGCGCGGGATCGGCTCGCCCTCCACCTCCAGCACCGCGCACAGCGGCAGGTCGGCCGACGAGCGGCCCGCCAGCACGTCGTAGACGCCCGGCTCGACCGCGAACCGGCCCCGCGTCACGTCCCAGATCGCCAGGTCGGCGGCCGCCAGCTCGAACCGCACGGTCCGCGACTCGCCGGCCGCCAGCGGCACCCGCTCGAACCCGCGCAGCCGCAACCTGGGCTGGTCCACCCGGGGCGCCCGCTTGCGCGTGTACAGCTGGACCACCTCGTCGCCGGCCCCCGGGCCGGTGTTCGTGATGGTCGCGCTCACCGTGACGGAGCCCGCCGCGTCCACCCCGTGCCGGCTCAGCCGCAGGTCCTCGTACCGGAACCGGGCATACGTCAGGCCGTGCCCGAAGGGGTACAGCGGCGTCCCCTCGAAGTAGAGGTAGGTGCGGCGGCCCCCGATCACGTCGTAGTCGCGGATGTCGCCGAGCTCGTCGGCCGACCGGTACCACGTCTGCGTCAGGCGACCGGCCGGGGCGTGGTCGCCGAGCAGCACGTCCGCCAGCGCGTGGCCCAGCTCCTGCCCGCCGTGCGACGTCCAGAGGATGGCCGGGACGTGCTCCTGCTCCCACCCGATCGCCATCGGGTAGCTGCTCTGCACCACCAGGACCGTCCGCTCGCTGGCGGCCTGCACGGCGCGGATCAGCCGCCGCTGCCGGGGCGCCAGCCGGAGGTCGACGCGGTCCTCGGTCTCGCGGCCGTTGATGCACGGCGCGTTGCCGGCCACCACCACCGCGACCTCGGCGTCCCGGGCCGCCGCCACCGCCTCGGCCACGCCGTCCGCCAGCACCTCGCGGGCGAACCGCGTCGCCCGGCCCGGCGCGATGGCCGACGCCGCCAGCCCGCCGCCGGCCGTCGCCACGATGTAGCGGCCGGTGGCGACGCTGCGCAGCAGCACCGTCCCCTCGCCGCGCGGCAGCACGCGGAACGCCTCCTGGACCACCCAGCCCCGGGGCTGGACGCTGTCGTTCACCAGGCCGCCGCCGTCGTCCACCCGCACCCAGCGCCGGTTGGCGGCCGCCCGCAGCGTGCACACGCCCTCGCCCCAGTCGAACACGTCGAACGCCCCGGCGGCCGGGCCGACCGTCAGCGGCCCGCCCGCGTCCGCCGGCGCCGCCACGTACCCGCCCGTGGCCACGTCCCGCAGCGCGATCCGGTCCACTCCCTCGGCGCACGTCACGACCGCGTCCGGCCCCAGCGCCTCGCGCAGCCCGTCGATGGGCGTGACCTCGTACGGCAGCGTGCCCGCGTACCAGTCCTCCAGCAGCATCGCGGCCAGCGGCCCGAGCACCGCCACCCGGCGCGTCGCGCGGGGCAGCGGCAGCGCCGGCCCGTCGTTCTTCAGCAGCACCAGCGCCTGGCGGGCGGTCTCCCGGGCCAGCGCCCGGTGCTCGGCCGTGCCCACGGCCGCGAACGTGATCCCCGCGTACGGGCAGCGCTCCGGCGGGTCGAACTCGCCCAGCCGGAACCGGATCGACAGCACGCGCCGCACCGCCCGATCGACCAGCGCCTCGTCCAGCAGGCCCTCGTCCAGCGCGGCGGTCAGGCAGGCCACGGTGAACGTGGGGTCGGTCGCCCGGTCCGTGAAGCTGTCCAGCCCGGCCGCCACCAGCGCCGCGTGGGCAGCGGGCTGGCTCGGGTAGTACCGCTGCTCGCCGGCGACGTTCGACGGCGCGAACGCGTCGCTCACGACCAGCAGCTCGTCCGCGGACCAGCGGCGGACGACGTCCTCCAGCAGCGGGCTCAGGTGCGCGGGCCGGCCGTTGACCAGGTTGTACGACGGCATCACGCCGGTCGCGGCGCCCGCGGCCAGCGCCGCCTCGAACGCCGGCAGCTCGTACTCCCGCAGCACCCGGGGCCGGACGCTCACCGACACGGTGGTCCGCTCCGTCTCGCAGTTGTAGGCCAGGAAGTGCTTCAGGGTCGGCGCGGTCTTCAGGTAGAAGGGGTGGTCGCCGCGCAGGCCGCCCGCGAACGCGGTCGCCATCGCGCCCGTCAGCAGCGGGTCCTCCGAGTAGCCCTCCTCGTTCCGGCCCCAGCGCGGGTCGCGGAGCAGGTTCACCACCGGCGCCCACACGTTCAGCCCGGTGGCCGGGTCGCGGTGGTGGAAGCCGCGCACCTCGTCCCCCACCGCCTCGCCGACCCGGCGCACCAGGTCCCGGCTCCACGTGCTGGCCAGGCCCACGGCCTGCGGGAAGACGGTCGCCGGCCCCAGCCACGCGACGCCGTGCAGCGCCTCGCGCCCGGTGTGCGACGGGGCGATGCCGAGCCGGGGGACGGCCGGCTGGTGCTGGTGCATCAGCGCCACCTTCTCGGCGCGCGTCAGCCGCGCCAGCAGGTCGTCCAGCCGGGCGTCCAGCGGCAGGTCCGGGTCCCGGAACGGCGGACTGGCGGGGTCGCTCATCCCCGGATCGGGATCGGCGCCCCGTCCCGCAGCAGCACCGGCACGCGGTCCAGCGGCGCCCGCAGGCACAGCGTCCGGCCGCCCGGGTGCGTGGTCCCGGTCCACGGATCGGTCCACTCCGCGCCGGCGGGCAGGTGCACCTCCCGCTCCCGGGCGCCGTACACCGTCACCGGCGCGACCAGCACGTCGGGCCCGAACAGGAACGCGTCGTCCACCGCCCACGCGCCCTCGTCCTCGGGGAAGTCGTAGAACAGCGGCCGCATCACCGGCTGGCCGCACTCGTGCGCCGCCCGCATCTGCGCCAGCACGTACGGCCGCAGCCGCTCGCGCAGGAACAGGATCTCCCGGATCGCCTCGTACGCCTCCTCGCCGAACGACCACACCTCGTTGGGGCCGCCCGTCTGGTGGATGCTGAACGGCGGGCACGGCTCGCGGAAGCCGTGCAGCCGGAAGAGGGGGCAGAACACGCCGTACTGGAACCAGCGGACGATCAGCTCCCGGAACTCCGGCGCCCCGGGGTCCCCGCCGTGGAAGCCGCCGATGTCGGTCGTCCACCAGGGGATGCCGCTCAGCGCCACGTTGAGCCCCGCCCGCACCTGCGCCCGCAGGGCCTCGAACGTCGCCCCGATGTCGCCCGACCACAGGGCCACGCCGTAGCGCTGGCTCCCCGCCCAGGCCGAGCGGGAGAACGACAGGCCCTCCGTCTCCCCGGCCGCCACCATCCCCTCGTGGAACGCGCGCGCGTGCTCTCGCGGGTACAGGTTGCCGACCTCGAGCCCGGGCCCCGCGTGGTAGAGCAGGTTCCCCGGCGTGCCCGGCTTCAGCTCGGGCTCGCACGCGTCCAGCCACCAGATCCGGATGCCGAGCGAGTGGTAGTGCTCGCGGACCTGCTCCCAGACGAAGCGCCGCGCCTCGGGGTTGGTCGGATCGTAGAAGGCCACGCCCACGGCGACCTCCACGCCCTTGTCGGGCCAGTCGGCGTGGACCACCGGCCCCTGCTCGGTGGCCAGCAGAAGGCCCCGGTCGAGCATCTCCTGGTAGTTCTCGCTGAGCGGGCTCACCGAGGGCCACACCGAGACCATCAGGCGGACGCCCATCTCCGCCAGCTCGCGCACCATCGCCGCCGGGTCGGGCCACTCGGCCGGGTCGAACCGCCAGTCGCCGAGGTGCGTCCAGTGGAAGAAGTCGGCCACGATGACCGAGAGCGGCAGGCCGCGGCGCCGGTACTCGCGGGCGACGGCCAGCAGCTCCTCCTGGGTCCGGTAGCGCAGCTTGCTCTGCCAGAAGCCCGCCGCCCAGTCCGGCAGCATCGGCGCGTGCCCGGTCGCGTCCGCGTAGTGGTGCATGATCGCGGCCGGGTCCGCCCCGGTCGTGACCCAGTAGTCGATCTGGCGGGCGCTCTCCGCGACCCACCGCGTGCCGTTGGTGGCCAGCTCGACCCGGCCGGTGGCGGGGCTGTTCCAGAGCAGGCCGTATCCCCGGCTCGACAGGAGGAACGGGATGCTGACCTCGGCGTTGCGCTGGACCAGGTCCACGACCGTGCCCTTCTGGTCGAGCAGCCCGTGCTGGTGCTGGCCCAGGCCGAAGACGCGCTCGTCCTCGTATGCGCGGAACCGCTGCTCGATCCGGTGGTACCCGTTGCCCGTCGCGGCGAACAGGCGCGGGCCCGGCCACCAGAAGTGCGCCGCCTCCTCGGCGACCAGCTCAGCGCCGTCGACGGCCCGCGTGAAGCGGACCAGGCCGTCGGCGGAGACCTCCACCGCCAGGCGGCCGGCCACGAGCCGGGCGCCGTCGTCCATCCGATCGATGCGGGCGTCCGTCGGGGCCGGCGCGAGCAGGGCGCCGGGGACGTCGTCGCGGACGCGGGTCAGGCCGACCCGGACCCGGACGCTGTCCTCGCCCCATGGCTCGACGCGCAGCACCTCGTGCCGGCCCGTACGGCCGCCCGCTCCCGCAACGCGGCCATGCCACTCCAGGCCGCCTTCGATCTCATGGAACGCAGCCACATACCCCTCCTGTGTGGACGCGGACCGGGTCTACCGCTCGGCGGTGCTCGCGCGCGCCGTCAGCCGCGGCGACAGCAGCGTCGCGCCGGGCACGTCGTGGTCCGCCAGCTTGGCCATCAGCAGGTCGACCGCGCGCCGCCCGAGCTCCTCGGCCGGGATGGCGACCGACGTCACGCGGGGCGCGGCGTGCTCGGCCAGCTCGTCCGGGCAGATCGCCACCACGGACACGTCCTCCGGCACGCGGCGTCCCAGCGCCGCCAGCGCGTCGAGCAGCGGCTGGACGGCCGGCTCGTTGTGCACGACGATCCCCGTCAGCGCCGGCTGCTCGCGGAGCAGCTCCTCGACGGTGGCCAGCACCGCCTCCCGGGACGGCTCGCACGGGTGCGTGGTGGCCATCACGCCGCGGCGCGCGGCCGCCTGCCCGATCCCCGCGAGCAGCCGCTGGGCGAACCCGGTCTCGCGCTGGTAGACGGCCTGCGGCGAGCCGACCATCCCGATGCACGTGTGGCCGAGGTCGGCCAGGTGGTCGACGCAGAGCGCGCCGGCCGCCGCGAAGTCCAGGTCGATGCACGTCAGGCCGGCCGAGTCCGCCGGGAAGCCGATCAGCACCGACGGCCGGCCCAGCGAGCGGAGCACCGGGATGCGCGCGTCGTGCAGCTCCACGTCCATCACGACCAGCCCGTCCGCGATCGCGCCCGCCGTCACCCGGCGCAGGCCCTTGAGGCCCTCGTCCTGGGTCAGCAGGAGCACGTCGTGGTCGTAGGTCCGGGCGCTCGTCACGACGGAGACCACGAACTGCATCACCACGGGCACATGGACGCCCGTGCGCAGGGGGATGACCAGCGCGATCACGTTGGCGCGGCTGCTCGCCAGCGCCCTGGCCCCGGCGTGCGGATGGTAGCCGAGGGCGCGGATGCTGGCCTGGACCCGGCGGCGGGTCTCCTCCGAGATCGGGCGCTTGCCGCTCAGCACGTATGAGACAGTGCTCATCGACACGCCCGCGTGCGACGCGACGTCGGCGATCGTGGCCATCGCAGAGAATCATACTTGCCATGTCGAAGCGCTTCGATTAGTCTGCCCGATTAGAGGGGAGTCCGCAAGGCCGTTCTCGGAGCGGCCTCCGCGGCGGAAGACTTCGCAGTGGGAGGAGACAAGATGGGCAGAGTGGCCCGGGCGGAATTCGGCGGACCGATGCTCAGCCGTCGAACGTTCCTCGCCGCGGCGGCCGCGGCGGGAGCGGGCTTCACGATGGCGGACCTGCTGGCGGCCTGCGGCGGGGGCGGCGGCGGGACCAAGGGCGGCAGCAACACGCTGAGCCAGCTGGCCGGCGTGCTGCCCGACTACGTGCCGGTGAGCTTCTTCAAGCCGGACTTCCCGGCCGTCACCGGCCCGGCGGGGGTGGCGTCGCCGGCGGCGTACCTCAAGTGGCCGGCGCAGCAGAAGCGCGCGCTCGCGAACACCGTCGCCTCGGGCTCGGTGACCGCGATGACGCCTGCGTTCTGGCCCATCCCGCCCCAGCCCAACGCGTACTTCGACGCGGTCAACAAGCGGCTGGGCGCCAACGTCACGTTCCAGATCGTCAACGGCAACGACTACGGCACCAAGGTCACGGCGGTGCTGGCCGGCAAGCAGATCCCGGACATGTACGTGATCCCGACGTGGAACTACCCGCCGGGCATGCTGGAGGCGGTCACGTCGCTGTTCGCCGACCTGACCGACCACCTGAAGGGCGGCAACATCCGCAAGTGGCAGTTCCTGGCGAACCTGCCGACCGGGGCGTGGCAGTACGGCGCGTTCAACAACCGGCTGTTCGGGGTGCCGTTCCCGAACGGCCTGTACGGCGTCGCGCCGTTCTACCGCAAGGACATCTTCGACCAGCTCGGCGTGGCGCCCCCCAAGAACTCGGACGACCTGCTGAAGCTGGGCCAGAAGGCCACGGACGCCAAGGCCAACCGCTGGGCGTTCGGCGACATCTGGCTCGAGGTGCTGCGGATGTTCGGCGCGCCCCAGGACTTCCGGGTGGACAACGGCAAGCTCACGTACT
>VBJR01000313.1:0-5638 GCA_005880175.1 Chloroflexota bacterium | reverse complement strand
ACGCTGTTCGAGAGCGGCCGCATGCTGGTCTACACCGACGGCGTCGGGGCCTGGCACGAGGCGGTGGAGCGCAACCGGCCGAACAACCCGTCGTTCAACATGCAGGCCTGGCCGCTGTTCTCCCACGACGGCAAGGCCACGCCGTTCCAGTCCCTGGGGACGCCGGGCGGCATCTACTGCTTCTTCAACAAGAACCTGTCGTCAGACCGGATCAACGAGCTGCTGAGCATCTGCAACTGGTGCGCGGCGACGATCGGGACCGAGGAGTACACGCTGCGGGTGTACGGCGTGGAGGGAGTCCACTGGACGGCCGGCGCGGGCGGCGTGCCCCAGCCGACGGCCCAGGGCACGAAGGAGGTCACGTTCACGTACGGCTTCCTGGTCGGCAATCCGGACGCGGTCAGCGAGCCGCAGTACCCGGACTTCGTGCGGGACAGCTACCACTGGCAGGCCGACTCGGTCAAGTACGCGGTGAAGTCGCCGCTCTACGGCCTGAACGTCCAGGAGCCGGCGGACATCAGCGCGTTCAAGCCCCAGGGCCCGAACTCGCAGAACGGGACCGCGTTCGACAACAAGGTGACGGACATCATCCACGGCCGGGCCCCGGTGAGCGACCTGAAGCCGGCGGTGCAGGCGTGGCTGCAGAACGGCGGCACCCGTTACAAGCAGTACTACGAGAGCGTCCTGAGCAAGAAGTGATGGCGGCCCTCGTGACGGGCGATGGGGGCACGAGAGTGCCCCCAGCCGCCCACCCTGGGTGCCGGGGCGCGATTTGGCGCCAGATCGCCCTTTCAGAGTGTGCTGAATCGGAGGTCTGGCGCCAAACCGCCGGGCCTGGAGCGTCGCGGCCGTGAGCATCGTCGCGCGGCGCGACGCGGCTCGGGCCGGCCGGGCGACCCGCCGGCGGGGCATGAGCTGGCGCGCCAAGCTCCGCCGGGACTGGCCGCTGATCGTCCTCACGGCCCCCGCGATCCTGCTGCTGCTCGTCTTCCACTACATCCCGCTGCTCGGCAACGTGATCGCGTTCCAGGACTACTCGCCGTTCGTCGGGATCGCCGACAGCCCGTTCGTCGGGCTGGACAACTTCCAGCGCCTGTTCGGCGACCCCACGTTCTGGCACGTCGTGCTGAACACGCTCCAGATCACCTCCTTCCAGCTCGTCTTCTACTTCCCCATCCCGATCGGCCTGGCGCTGCTCCTCAACAGCCTGCTGGGGGAGCGGCTCAAGACGTTCGTCCAGAGCGTCGTGTACCTGCCCCACTTCTTCTCGTGGGTGCTGGTCATCGCGCTGTTCGGCCAGATGCTGGGCGGCGCCGGCCTCCTCGACCAGGTGCTCCGGGAGCACGGCCTGGCGACGTTCGACATCATGACCAACCCGCGCACGTTCCTCCTGCTCGTGACCTCGCAGGAGGTGTGGAAGGACGCGGGCTGGGGCACCATCATCTTCCTCGCCGCCCTCAGCACCGTGGACGCCAACCTCTACGAGGCGGCCGCGGTGGACGGCGCCAGCCGCTGGCGGATGCTGTGGCACGTGACGCTGGCGGCGCTCCGCCCCGTCATCGTCCTGCTGCTGATCCTGCGCCTCGGCGACGCGCTAACGGTCGGCTTCGAGCAGTACCTGCTCCAGCACGACGCGGTCGGCGCCAGCACGGCCGAGGTCGTGGACACGTACGTCTACTACACCGGCATCGTCCGCGGCGGCTGGTCCTACGCCGCGGCCGCGGGCCTGTTCAAGGGGCTGGTCGGGCTGACCCTGATCCTCGTCGCCAACAAGGTGGCGCACGTCTTCGGCCAGGACGGGGTGTACCGCAAGGCATGAGCACGCGCATCCGGCCCGTCTGGATGGAGGAGCCGACGCCGCCCGAGAAGGTGCTCAAGGCGGGGGCGATCGTGCTCGTCCTGCTGGCCGTCCTGTTCCCGCTCTACGTCGTGGTGCTGACCAGCATCTCGACGCAGGCCTCCGTCGCCGCCGCGGGCGGCCTGGTCATCGTCCCCCACGGCATCACGTTCGGCGCGTACACGGACCTGTTCTCGGGCGGCGTCGTGACCCGGTCCGTGATCGTCAGCACCGGCATCACCCTGGTCGGCACGGCGCTCAGCGTGGCGGTGACGGTCATGGCGGCGTACGGCCTGTCGCGGCCGAGCTCGTTCGCGCACCGGCCGCTGCTCTTCGTCATCCTGCTCACGTTCCTGGCCTCGCTGATCCTGCCCGGCGCGGTCGCCGCCTTCAACGTCGTGGTGGTGCGGTCGTTCTTCATGAACAGCATCCCCCAGGACCTGATCGACAGCGCCCGCCTGGACGGCGCCAGCGAGTTCCGCATCCTGCGGGAGATCGTCCTCCCGCTCTCCAGGGCGGTGACGGCCGTGATCGCGCTGTTCTACGGCGTCGGCTACTGGAACGCGTTCTTCAATGCCCTCCTGTACCTCAACGACAACGGCAAGTGGCCGCTGCAGCTGGTGCTGCGCGCGTACGTCCTGCAGGGCCAGCCGATCCCCGGCGTGAACAGCGTCCAGCAGGCCGCGGCCAACTCGCTGACCGGGGCCGCGCCGACGCTGGCCATCAAGATGGCCGTCATCACGCTGGCCGTGATCCCGGTCCTGATCGTCTATCCCTTCGTGCAGCGCCACTTCACGAAGGGCGTGATCATCGGCGCGGTGAAAGGGTAGCCACGGCGGCTGCCCAAGAGGGAGAGAGCTGACATGCGAGCGATGAGAAGGGCGCTGCTGCTCGCGCTGGCCGGGGTGCTGGCGAGCGGCGCCGCGCTGGCCGGCGTGCCCGCCTCGGCGGAGCGCGAGGGCGGCGGAACCGCGCCGTACGTCTGGCACGACGCCGTCACGGGCGGCGGCGGCGGCTACGTCCCCGGCATCGTGTTCAACGCGAAGCAGCCCGGCCTGGCGTTCGCGCGGACGGACATCGGCGGCGCGTACCGCTGGGACCAGCGCGCGGGCCGCTGGATCCAGCTGCTGAACGGCACCAGCGCCGACAACTGGAACCTGAGCGGCGTCGAGAGCGTCGCCACCGACCCGGTGAACCCGAACCGCCTGCTGCTGGCGGTCGGCACGTACACCAACGTGTTCACGAGCCAGAACGGCGCGATCATGCGCTCGACCGACCAGGGCCGGACGTTCAGGACCACGATGCTGCCGTTCAAGAACGGCGGCAACATGCCCGGCCGGTCGATGGGCGAGCGCCTGAACATCGACCCCAACGACGACGCGGTCGTCTACTTCGGCGCCCGCAGCGGCAACGGCCTGTGGCGGAGCACCGACTTCGGCGCCACGTGGAGCCAGGTGACCAGCTTCACGGCCGTCGGCGACTACGTCGAGCAGCCCGGCAACATCTACGCCGGCGACCCCGACGGCATCGTCTGGCAGGCGTTCGACCCGACCAGCGGCTCGCGCGGCCACCCCAGCCGGACCATCTTCGTCGGCGTCGCGACGAAGACCGGTCCCAGCATCTGGCGCAGCACGGACGGCGGCGCCACGTGGGCGGCGGTGCCCGGCCAGCCGGTCGGCTTCCTGCCCCAGCACGGCGTGCTGGTGAACGGCCAGCTGGTCATCAGCTTCAGCAACGGCGCCGGGCCGTTCGACGGCACCAGCGGCGACGTCTGGAAGCTGAGCACCACCACCGGAGCGTGGACTCGGATCAGCCCGGTGCCCTCGACGGACACCGCCAACGACTTCTTCGGCTACGGCGGCCTCTCGATCGACGCCCAGCACCCCGACACGATCGTCGTCGCGGCCCTGAACTCCTGGTTCCCCGACACGATCTTCTTCCGCACGACCGACGGCGGCGCCACGTGGAAGCGGATCTGGGACTGGCTGGACTATCCCAACCGCGACCTCCACTACGTCATGGACGCGTCGAGGGCGCCCTGGCTGGACTTCGGCGTCAAGGACCCGGCGCCGCCCTCGCCCCAGGTCAAGCTGGGCTGGATGGTCAGCGCGCTGGCGATCGACCCGTTCAACTCGAACCGCCTCTTCTACGGCACGGGCGCCACCATCTTCGGCATCAGCGACCTGACCAACTGGGACAGCGGCGCCCTGATGCACGTGTCGGTCGCGGCGGCCGGCGTCGAGGAGACGGCGGTCCAGGACGTGATCAGCCCGCCCACCGGCTCCCACCTGATCACCGCGCTCGGTGACATCGGCGGCTTCCGGTACGACAACCTGCGGCAGACGCCGCAGGAGATGTTCGTCAACCCGATCGCGTCCACCACGTCGAGCCTGGACTTCGCCGGGGCCCGCCCCAGCTTCGTCGTCCGGACCGGGTTCCCGGCCGGCGGCGCGTCCCCGGTCGGCGTCTCGACGGACGGCGGCGTGACGTGGAGCCCGGCGGCCGGCGCGCCGGCGGGCGACCAGGCGGGGACGATCGCGGCCGCGGCGGACGGCGGCCGCGTGGTGTGGAGCCCGCAGGGCGCCCCGGTCGTGTCGGTGCGCGCCGACCGGGTGGACCCGATGCGGTTCTACGGGTTCGCGAGCGGGATGTTCTTCGTCAGCAGCGACGGCGGCGCCACGTTCGCCGCCAGCGCCGCGTCCGGGCTGTCGGTGTCGGCCAGGATCAACGCCACGCCGGGCCGGGCGGGCGACGTCTGGCTGGCCGGCGACCCCGGCGACGCGGGCGGTCCCGCCGGCCTGTGGCACTCCACCGACGGCGGCGCGACGTTCACGAAGCTCGCCAGCGTCACGATGGCCAGCGACATCGGGTTCGGGAAGGCGGCCCCCGGTCGCTCGTACCCGGCGCTGTTCTCGAGCGCGATCGTCGGCGGCGTCCACGCGGTGTTCCGCTCGGACAACGCCGGCCGGAGCTGGGTGAAGATCACCGACGCCCAGCACCAGTTCGCGTCCACCAACCAGGCGATCAGCGGCGACCCGCGGATCTACGGCCGCGTGTACATGGCCACCAACGGCCTGGGCACGGTGTACGGCGACATCCGCCCTGGCGCGGAGGACGGCGACTGATCCGCTTCGGCGGGGACTACAACCCGGAGCAGTGGCCGGAGGAGACCTGGGAGGAGGACGTCCGCCTCATGCGCGAGGCGGACGTCTCCGTCGTCACCGCCGGCGTCTTCTCCTGGGCGCGGCTGGAGCCGCGGCCGGGCGAGCGCGACTTCGGCTGGCTCGACCGCGTGCTCGACCTGCTCCAGGCCACCGGCATCGGCGTGTTCCTGGCCACGCCGACCGCCTCTCCCCCGCCCTGGCTGGGCCACCGCTGGCCCGAGACGCTGCCCGTCGACGAGGCCGGCCACCGGCTGCTCTACGGCGCCCGCAACCAGTTCTGCCCCTCCTCGCCGGTCTACCGGGAGCGCGCGCTGGCGCTGGTCGAGGACCTGGCCGCGCGGTACGGGGCGCACCCGGCGCTGGTGGCGTGGCACGTGGGCAACGAGCTCGGCCCGACGTGCTACTGCGACGTCACGGCCGCGTACTTCCGGAGCTGGCTGCGGCGCCGCTACGGCACCGTGGAGACGCTCAACGAGGCCTGGGGCACCGCGTTCTGGAGCCAGCGGTACGCGGAGTGGGACGAGGTGCTGCCGCCCCGCCTGGCGCCGTACGTCCGCAATCCGACGCAGCGGCTCGACTTCCGCCGCTTCACGTCCGACGCGCTGCGGGAGCACTACCTGGCCGAGCGCGCGGTGCT
>VBJR01000312.1 GCA_005880175.1 Chloroflexota bacterium | reverse complement strand
CAGCGGCGCCTTCCCCAGAGCCGAAGCTCGTCGCCACCCCCCGGACCAGCCGGGGCCGAGGCCATCGCAGCACACCGCCCCGGCTGGTGTCCAGCGGCACGTCAAGTCCGACGGTCGTGGCCATGCCGTCCTCGACCACGACGAGGAAAGGAAACCGCCCGCATTGTCCCTACATGAGCAGCAGGGCGGACCGGCGGCACCGGCCGCCGCTCCGCCTCGCCCATCAGCGCGCCACGTCGCGGCGGCGCATGCCCCAGCCGCCCAGGGCCAGGCCGCCCGCGGCCAGCACCACGCAGGCCACGATCCCGGCCCAGTCCCACGAGCCGACCATCGGCTGGCCCAGGTGGGACGTCAGGGCCAGGTCGTGCACCCACGACGGCGCCTTCAGCGCCGGCGCGACCAGGTCGATCAGGAACGTCAGCGTGACGGCGAGCGCCACCACCTCGGCGGCGATCGACGTCCGGAACAGGCCGCCGATCGCGAAGCCGATGCCCGCGACCGCGGCCGCGTACAGCCCGAGGACGACCGAGCCCAGCATCGGCGTGGCGGCGTCGCTGCCCGCCGACAGGGCGCCCAGCCCGATCGCCGCCGCGAGCACGACCGTCATGCTCGCGATGGCCAGGTAGACGCCCAGCCCGCTGCTCACCGCCCAGCGGGCGCGGGCCAGCGGCGTCGAGAGCAGCATCTCCAGCCGCCCCGACGTCTCGTCGCCGCCCCAGCCGCCCACCAGCATGGCGGCGGCGAAGCCCACGACGATGAACCCGAGCCCGACGAACACGAGCTGGAGGAACCCGCCAGCGCTGGTCAGGTCGTAGTTGGGCAGCACGGACCGGAAGAGCTGCTGGGTGGCCGGCGACAGCTGGTCCAGCGCCGTGGCCAGCGACCGGCTGCCCGCCGCCATGATGAACCCGAAGAACCCGAGGCCCAGGCCCCAGGCGAGGGCCGCCGCCGCCCGCTCGCCGAACGACCGGCCCACGGGGCCGCGCAGCCCGAGCAGCGGCCCGGGCAGGGTCGGGGTCCGCAGCGCGCTCGACGCCCCCAGGTCGCGGCGCGCGAACGCCTCCACGCCGATCGCCAGCAGGACGACCGCCGCGACCGCGACCGGCACCAGCGACGGCCAGTCGTACAGGCCGGCCAGCGGCACGTGGTTCGCGGTCCACGAGAACCAGGTCAGGTGGGCGACGCCGGACAGGCCGCTCAGCACGCCCTGGTAGCCGTTCAGCAGCCAGCCGCCGAACAGCACGACGCCCGCGATCCACGCCGCCGCCGCCCGGCCCAGGAACGGCGCGACGGCGAACGCCACCGCGCCCGAGGCCAGCGCGATCAGGCCCAGCCAGAGTGCGAACCCGACGGCCGCCTGGACCGGGATCGCGTCCCCGGGCAGGGTCGCGAACGCCGCGCTGACCAGCCCGACCGCGAGGCCCATGACGACCATCGCGCCGGTCAGGGCGGTCACGTGGGCCGCCACCTTCTCGATCGCCAGCCGGCGCCGGCCCGTCGGCGTCGCGGCGACGAAGTCCAGGCTGCCCCGCCGCGCCTCGGCTGCCAGCGTCCCGGACAGGGCGAAGATCGACCACAGGCAGGCCACGTAGATGAACACGGGCCCGTACTTCCACATCACGTACCCGCCGACCGTCGCCAGGTTGATCGGGTTCCCGACGATGCCGCGCAGCGCCGGCGACGACGCCGCCAGCTCGGTGCCGAGGCGGGCCAGGTCGTGCCGCGCCCCGACGGTGGCGTACACGCGGCCCACGCCGGCCCCGGCCACGAGCATCAGGCCGCCCAGGATGCCGGCAACGATCAGGAACGCCAGCCGCGAGTCCCGCAGGGTCTTCGCGTAGACGCTGCCGAAGCCGTAGACGCGCTGCCGGAGCGAGACCCGCGTCCGGGCCCGCGCCAGCGGCGGCCGGCCGATCTCAACGGCCATTGCTGGCCACCTCCACCTTCTCGTGGCCGTACTCGGCGAGGAACGTCTCCTCCAGGCTCGGCTCACGGCTGACGAAGTCGGCCAGCTCGTAGCGGGCCGCGGCCCGGACCACCGGGCCGATCGGGCCGTTCACGTGCATGCGCAGCAGGTGGTCCTCGACGACCACGTTGCTGACGCCGGCCAGCCGCTCGAACTCCGCGGCCGGCACCGGCTCCGCGAAGCGCAGCTCGACCTCGTGGACGGCGAGGTCGCGGAGCGCGTCCACCCGGGCGACCCGGACCAGCTCGCCGTCGCGGATGATGGCGACGCGGTCGCACGTCTTCTCGGCCTCGGAGAGCACGTGGCTGGACAGGAAGACCGTCCGGCCCTCGGCCACCGCCTCGCGCAGGATCTCGAAGAACGCCTGCTGGACCAGCGGGTCGAGGCCCGAGGTGGGCTCGTCGAGCACGAGCAGCTCGGGCCGGTGCTGCAGCGCCGCGACCAGCCCGACCTTCTGCTTGTTGCCCTTGGAGTACTCGCGGAACCGCCGCGACGGGTCCAGGTCGAGGCGCTCGATCAGCGAGCGCTGGTACTCGCGCTCGACCCCGCCGTGCAGGTTGGCGAAGTACTCGAGCGTCTGCCCGCCGGTCAGCCGGTCGTACAGCGTGAACTCGCCGGGCAGGTAGCCGACGCGCTTGTGGATCGCCACGGCGTCACGCGTCGTGTCCAGGCCGAACACGGTGGCCCGGCCGCTCGTGGGCCGGATCAGGTCGAGCAGCAGGCGGATCGTCGTCGTCTTGCCGGCGCCGTTCGGGCCCAGGAAGCCGAAGACCTCCCCCCGCTCGACCGTCAGGTCCACGTCGGCGATGCCCCGGTGGGCGCCGTACGACTTGGTGAGCTTGTCGGTTTCGATGACCGTCGTCATGTGACGCACCTCTTCAGGCGAACCAGTAGCGGATGAGCGCGGGGTCGGGGAGCGGCCACGACCCAGCGGGAACGCCGACGAGCCGCTCGAACGCCTCGCCCAGGGCGGTGATCGTCTGCTCGACGTCCTCCAGCGTGACGGTGCCAGCCTGGCGGGCGACCAGGAGCTGGACGGCCATCTCGTTGGCGCCGAGGACGAGCGCGACGAAGACCGCCGCGGCGTGGTCCGGCGACCCGATGGTGAACGCGCCCTCGGTCTTGCCCTGCCGGAGGATCCTTGCCAGCAGGGGCGTGAGGCGGACGGCCGTGTGCCGGCGGAACCGCTCGCGCACGAGCGCGTTCTCGTCGGACATCCAGCTCGTCATGAAGGCCCGCAGCAGGTCGGCGCGCTCCATCTTCCAGTCGGTGATGCCGGTGAACACGCGCTGCAGCTTCTGGAGCGCGGGCACGGCGGGATCGGCGACGAGCGGCTCCAGCACCTCGGTGACCGCGTCGACCATGCGCTCCACCACCGCCTCCAGCAGGGCCGCCTTCGAGTCGAAGTAGTGGTACAGGGCGCCCCTCGACGCGCCCAGCTCGTCGAGGACGTCCTGCACGCTCATCTGCTCGTAGCCCTTGGCCTGGATCAGGCGCTGGGCGGCGTCGACGAACGCGTCGCGCCGGAGCGCGTGGGCCTCCGGGTCCAGTGTCCTCGCCATCGGCATCAATAATAGAACGACAGTCGGTCTATTTTTGATCGCGGCCGATGTCGAGCGGCAGCGGTCTTGCCGTACGGCAACCGCCCAACGCCGGCGCTACCCTCTCCGGTCATGCTCTTCGGCGTCGCCACCGCCGACCACCAGTGCGAGGCGTACGAGGCGCGCTGGGAGGACATCCGCGACCGCTGGGAGCGCGAGCGGGAGCTCACGCCCCGGGGCCGGGCGACGGACTTCTGGGTCCGCTACCGGGAGGACGTCGAGCTGGCGCGCCGCCTCGGCTGCACTCGACCACTACCGCGAGCTGGTCGCCGCGATCGTCGCCGCCGGGATGGAGCCCGTGGTCACGCTGATGCACTACACGTGGCCCCTCCACGTCCAGGACGAGGGCGGGCTCATCGGCGACGCGTTCCCGGCCCGGTTCGCCGCGTACGCGCGCGTCGTGGCGGAGGCGCTGGCCGGCCAGGTCCGCTGGTGGCTGACGTTCAACGAGCCCAACCAGCTCGTGTACGGCTACCTCAAGCCGTGGTGGCAGGGCGAGTACCGGATGCCGCCCGGCCTGCCCGCCGGCGCCAGCGTGGAGGAGCAGCTGCGCTGCTCCCGGCTGGCGATGCGGGCCCTGTTCCTGGCCAACGCGCGCGGCCGCGAGGCCGTCAAGGCGGTCCGGGCCGACGCGATGGTGGGCACGAACCCGTTCATCCTCGGCCTGCCGGCGTGGCTCCAGCGGTTCCTGGACCGGCGCGCCGTGCGGCTCAGCCGGAGCCAGGGCAGCTGGGACGCGAGCGGCCGCTGGCGCGCGTGGCGGCCCCCGGCCCCCGGCCGCGTGGACCTGGTCGCGGCCGAGCTCAGCGCCACCGCCGGGCGGGGCCGCGACCTCGACTTCTCGCGTCCGTACCGGGTCGCGGAGCTGCGCCTGCTCGTCCCGGCCGGCAGCCCGATCGGGCGCGCGGCGCAGCCGCGCGGCGCGGTGGTCGCGGTCGTGCGCGGGACGACGGCCGAGGCCGCTGCCCATCGGGTGCTGCCGGGCGCGACGCTGCTGCCGGTGGCGGACTACGAGGCCGCCCTGGCCGACCTGGCGGCCGGCCGGGCGGCGGCGCTGCTGGCGGACGACGCGATCCTGGCCGGCCTGGCGGCCCGGGACGAGGGCCGCTGGGCGATCGTGGGCGAGGCGCTGCGGCGGGAGCGGTACGTGGTCGGCGTCCCCACCGGGTCCCGCGACCTGCTCCAGGTGGTCGACGGGGTGATCGCGGGCGACCCCCCGGCGCCGCTGCCGGAGGCGCCCGACCCGGGCCTGCGCCGGGTGCTGGGCCGCGGCCGGCTGCGGGCGGGCGTCTCAGCGGACGTGCCCGGCCTCGGCTTCCGCGACCCGGAGACCGGCGAGTGGAGCGGCCAGGAGGTCGAGCTCGTCCGCGAGGTCGCCGCGCGCCTCTTCGGCGACCCCGGCCGCGTGGACCTGGAGCCGCTGGCGACCGCGGAGCGGGTGCCCGCCCTGCGCTCGTGGACGCGCGTGTTCGACCCGCTGCTGCGCTGGATCGACCTCCTGCTGTGCGCGCTCGACAGCAACTGGTGGTTCCTGGGCATCCAGGGCCGGCTGCCGGAGTGGCTGTGCCCGAAGGGCTGCGAGGGCCAGCAGGACTACGTCGGGGCGGACTACTACTGGGGCATCCCGACCATCGCCCTGCACCGGCTGCGCCAGCTCGGCGACTCGATCGCGGGCGACTTCGCCCACGCGCCGGTCTGGCCGGCGGCCATGCGGCGCGTGCTGCGGGAGGCGGCCGCGATGTTCCCGGACCAGCCCGTGCTGGTCGTGGAGAACGGCTCGGTGCCCGTCGCCAGCGGCGTGCCGCGGGTCGAGTACCTGCGCACGCACGTGCGCGAGGTGCTGCGGGCGCGCGCCGAGGGCGTGCCGGTGGAGGGCTACCTGTGCTGGGCGATCACCTCGAACCGCGAGTGGGGCCTGGCGTTCGGCCCGTCGAACGACTTCGGCCTGTACCACGTGGACCTCGACAGCGACCCGGACCTGGCGCGGGTGCCGACCGAGTCGGTCGACGTCTACCGCGAGCTCATCGCGGAGGCGACTGGAGCCGATCCTCGATCGCTTCCATGACCACGACCGCCTGGTTGCGGGCCCGGTCCTTCGCCCCGTACAGCAGCGCCACCGGATGCGCGCGGGCCATCCCGGCCAGCTCGTCCAGCAGGCGGCTCCGCTCCGGCTCCCGCAGCTCCTCGCGGTAGCGCCGCCGGAACTCCTCCCACCGCTCGGGCCGGTGGCCGAACCAGCGCCGCAGACCGTCCGACGGGGCGACGTCGCGCAGCCAGAGGTCGGCGCCGAGCGCCTCCTTCGTGATGCCGCGCGGCCACACCCGGTCCACGAGCACCCTCCGCTCGCCCGGCCTGCGGGCGACGCGGTCGTACGCGCGCCGCAGCGTGACCCGGAGCTCCGGCATCCGGCCGTCCTCGTCCAGCTGCGGCAGGTAGCAGACCGGGTCGCCCATGCCCCGAGCCTACGCCGGGTAGACGCTCACCTCGGTCGCCTTCACCGAGACCCAGACGTCCGAGCCCTCGGCCAGGTCCAGCTCCGCGACCGCCGCCGGGGTCACCTCCGCGACCAGGCTGGGCTGCGGCCGGGCCTCGACCCGCACGCGCACGCGGTCGCCGAGCAGGTCCAGGCCGGCGGCCCGGCCCCGCCACACGTTGCGCGGCGAGCCGTCGGGCCGGGTCCGCCACAGCGAGATGCTGCGCGGCGGGATCACGGCGAATACCTCCCCGCTCCCCGCGCCGACCACCTCCAGGCGGCCACCCTCGCCCAGGTCGATCCCGTCGCCGCCGGCCCGGCCCCGCAGCAGGTTCACGCCGACCAGGTCGGCCACGTACGCGGAGCGGGGGCGCTCGGTCACCTCGGCCGGCGTGCCGGCCTGGACGATCCGGCCCCGCTCGATCACGATGAGGCGGTCGGCGAGCGCGATCGCCTCCAGCGGGTCGTGCGTGACGAGCAGGTTCACGCCGGCGAAGTCGCGCAGGTGGCGGCGCAGGTCGCGACGAACCTCCGCCCGGATCGAGACGTCCAGCGCGGCGAGCGGCTCGTCCAGCAGCAGCAGCCGGGGATCGGTCGCCAGCGCCCGGGCCAGCGCCACCCGCTGCTGCTGCCCGCCCGACAGCGTCCGCGGGCCGGCGTCGGCCACCTCGGGGAGGCCCAGGCGCTCCAGCCAGGCCTGCGCCCGCCGCCGGGCCTCCCGGCGCCCGATGCCTCGGGCCCGCAGCCCGAACGCGACGTTCTCGACCGCGCCGAGGTGCGGGAACAGGAGGTAGTCCTGGAACACCATGGCCACCGCTCGCCGCTCGACCGGGACCCGGACCCGGTGGGCGGGGTCCTCCAGCACGCGGCCGTCCAGCACCACCCGGCCGGCGGCCAGCGGCAGCAGGCCGGCCAGCGCGCGCAGCACCGTGGTCTTGCCGGCGCCGTTCGGCCCGAGCAGGGCGGCCACCTCGCCCGGGGCGACCGCCAGCTCCACGTCCACGTCGAAGCGGCCGAGGCGCAGCTGGAGAGCGGCCCGCAGGCCCGTGTCAGGTGTCGCCGAGATACCGCCCCCGCAGCGCCACGAGCACGGCCAGGCTGACGAAGACGAGCAGGAGGCTCAGGACCACCGCGCTCTCCAGCCGCCCGGACTCGAGGTCGATGTACACCGCCAGCGGCGACGTCTGGGTCGTGCCGGGGAAGTTGCCGGCGAACGTGATCGTCGCCCCGAACTCGCCCAGCGCTCGCGACCAGGCCAGCACGGCCCCGGCCGCCAGGGAGGGCCCGATCAGCGGCAGCGTGACCCGCCGGAACACGGTCCAGCGCCGGGCGCCCAGCGTGCGCGCCGCCTCCTCGAAGCGCACGTCCATCGAGCGCAGCCCGGCCTCGACGGTGATGACCAGGAACGGCATGGCGACGAAGCTCTCGGCCACGATCACGCCCGCCGTCGTGAACGGGAGGGCGAAGCCGGTCGCGTCCGCGATCGGCGCGCCCACCAGGCCGCGGCGGCCGAACGCCAGCAGGAGCGCCACGCCGGCGACGACCGGGGGCAGGACCATGGGCAGGGTCGTCAGCCCGCGGAGCAGGCTCTTGCCCGGGAACCGCAGCCGGGCCAGCACCCACGCCAGCGGCACGCCCAGCACCAGCGCCAGGGCGGTCGACGCGAGCGAGCAGAGCAGCGAGAGCCGGAGCGCCAGCAGGACCTGCGGGTCGGACAGGATGCCGGGTGCGGACGCCCACGGCGCCCGCGCCACCAGGCCCGCCAGGGGCAGGACGAAGAAGAGGGCCGCCGCGGCCGCCAGGACGACCAGGACCGGGTTGAACGGCTGCGGCGGCCGGACCACGGGCGGCCTCAGGGCGCCGTCTTGGACAGGAAGCCGAAGTCCTGCAGCGTCTTCTGGCCGTCCGGACCCGTCACGTAGTCGATGAAGACCTTCGCGGCCGCGTCGCTCTGCGTCGTCTTGAGCTCGGTGAGCGGGTACTCGGCCGTGGTGTTCAGGTTGTCCGGGATCACCACGCCGTCCACCTTGCTGCCGGCCGTCTTGGCCGCCTGCACGTCGGTGACGTAGACGATGCCGGCGTCGGCCTCACCCAGCGCCACCTTCGTGAGCACGGCCTTGACGTCCGTCTCCTGGCTGACCGGCTTCACCGTGACGCCGGCCTTGCCGAACGTGGTGGTCGAGTACGTGCCGCAGGGCACGCCCGGCGCGCAGACGTCCACCTTGATCGCGGCGTTGGCCAGGTCGGCCACGGAGGCGATGTGCTTGGGGTTGCCGGCCTGCACGGCGATCTCCAGCTTGTTGTGCGCGAAGACGGCCGGGGTGCCCGACGCGAACCCGCCGGTGACCACCTTCTGCATGTTGGCCTGGTCGGCCGCCGCGAAGATGTCGGCCGGCGCGCCCTGCTGGATCTGCGTGACCAGCGTGGGGCTGCCGGCGAAGCTGAACGTCGAGGCGATGCCGGGGTACTTCCGGTGGAGGTCGGCGCCGATCTTGGTGAACGCGTCGGTCAGCGAGGCGGCCGCGAGCACGGTCAGGCTGCCGCTGACCTCGGGCGGCGTCGGGGACGGCTGGGCCGCGACGCCGCCGCAGGCGGCGACCAGCAGCGCGGCCGAGGACAGCAGAACGGTCAGTCGTCGGGGCAACGCGGCTTCCTCCTCCCTTCTCCAGGAATCACTTCTGGACCATCACGTCGTGGGCCTTGAACACGGCCGCGGCGACGTTGCCTACCCGCAGCTCCAGCTGGCTGGCGGACTCCGTGGTGATGACGGCCGAGACGACCTGGCCGCCGATGTCGATGCCGACCTCGGTGGACACCTCGCCGCGGCGAACATCCGCGGCAGCTCGTGCGCCAGCGTCCGCCGGACGGCGACCAGCGCCTCCGCCTTGACGTAGTGGTAGACGGTCCGGCCGCTGCGCCGGTGCCCGACCAGCCCGAGGCCGGTCAGCACGCGGAGGTGCTGCGAGACGACCGTGTCGGGGACGTCCAGGCGCCGCGCCAGCTCGCCCACCGGCACCTCCGCCGCGGCCTCGGGCGGCAGCTCGCGGAGGAGCCGCAGGCGTACCGGGTCGCCGAGGGCGCGGAGCATGGTGGAGACGAGGTCGTCTGCAACCTGCGCAGGCATGAGGCAATCGTAGCGCCCTCGGCTGGCGGATTCGTATTGTAATCCGCGATCTGTGGGCTAGGATCGATGCGATGGTTGCGCAAGCCACGAAACAAGCGGTGACGCGGAGGCGCAGCTTCCGCCTCCGGCCGATCGGCTACGTGCGGACGCCCTACCGCTACCCGGAGGAGACGCCGACCCAGGCCCCCCTCAACCCGGACGAGCGCGGCCTGCTCGTGGTCTATCCCCGCTACGCGCCGGCGCTGACCGGCCTCGCGGAGTTCGACTACGTGCAGCTGATCACGCTCCTGGATCGCGTGCCCGAGTGGCTGCCGGACGGGCCCGGCCAGCTCGTCCAGGTGCCGTTCATGCTCCAGGACACGGGCGAGGAGGTGGGCGTGTTCGCGTCCCGGTTCCCCGTCCGGCCCAACCGGCTGGGCCTGAGCCTGGTCCACGTGGAGGAGGTGCGGGGGCGTCACGTCCGGTTCTCGGGCGTGGACATGCTGGACCGCACGCCGGTCATCGACGTGAAGCCATGGGAGCACCACCTGGACGTCCCCGGCTGGCCCGCCCGTACACTCGAATCGATCCGGGGCGGCTGGTACCAGCGCACCAGGAACGTCGGCACCCGTGGGCTGCTGGCCGGCCGGCCGTCGCTGGAGCGGGCCGGGATGCTGCGGCCCCAGTCGCAGGAGGAAGAAGTCTCGTGAAGCTCAGCGCACGCAACCAGCTCCGGGGCCGGGTGACCGCCGTCAAGTCCGGCGCGGTCATGGCCGAGGTCGAGGTCCAGATCGAGCCCGGCCAGATGGTGGCCGCGATCACCGACGGCTCCCGCGAGGAGCTCGGCCTCCAGGAGGGGGACCAGGTCACGGTGATCATCAAGTCCACCGAGGTCCTGATCGCGAAGTAGGCCCCTGCCAGCGCCCCTGACCGACGCCCCCACCCGCCCAGGGGGGCGGGCCCACAATACGGCCATTGGGCAGGCTGGTCAATCCAACCTGTTCAGGGCCAACGAGAGGTTAGACCGCCAGCTGGTCGGGTTGAACGGCTGGCGGCTCCACCCCCTTCAGGAGCCTGTCGACGGGTGCAGGCGCCAGCGATTGCACGTCGCGGTCGGGCCGCCAGCCGGCCGCCCGGCGGCTACGCCACCGGGTCCACGTCGTACGACCAGCCCCGGCCGCGCGGGACCAGCGTGCGCACGCGCTCCAGCCGCTCGCCGCGCAGGGTCAGCTGCCAGCGGTACTCGCCGCGCAGGCGGTGGATGAACGCCGGCGACGGGCCCTGGAGCTGCACGCCGTCCACCCGCTCCCGCAGCAGCGCGGCGGCCAGCGTCTCCGTCGCCTCCCGCGCCGTCGTCGCGGCCCGGTCGGCGTCCGCGTGGCCGTACGTCAGCACCGCGAGCTGGGCGTACGGCGGGAAGTGGAACGCCTGCCGCGACGGCAGCTCGTCCATGTAGAACGCCTCGTAGTCGCCCGTCTGGGCGTGGCGGAGGCTGTAGTGGTCCGGGTTGGACGTCTGCACGATCGCCCGCGCCGGCCGGCCCGACCGCCCGGCCCGGCCCGCCACCTGGGTGACCAGCGCGAACACCGCCTCCGCCGAGCGGTAGTCGGGGAAGAACAGCGGCAGGTCGGCGTCCACCACGCCCACCGTGGTCACCGCCTCCAGGTCCAGGCCCCGCGCGACCATCTGCGTCCCCACCAGGATGTCGGCCCGGTGCGAGGCGAACGTCTCCAGGATGTCGAAGTACCCGTCCGGGCCCCGCGCCGCGTCCCGGTCCAGCCGCAGCACGCGCGCCTCGGGCCAGAGCTTGCGCACCATCCCCTCCAGCCGCTGCGTGCCCAACCCCAGGTTGCGGATGTGCAGCGACCCGCAGTACGGGCACGACGCCGGCATCGGCCGCCAGTAGCCGCAGTAGTGGCAGCTCAGGCCCTCCAGCTCCGGGTGCTCGACCATCGAGACGGAGCAGCCGAGGCACTGCACGGACCGGCCGCACTCGCGGCAGAGCACGAACGTGGCGCCGCCCCGCCGGTTCAGGAACAGGATCGACTGCTCCTCGTTGCGCAGCGCGACGTCCACCGCCTCGAGCAGCCGCTTGCTGAGCGGCATCCGGTTGCCGCCGCGCAGCTCCTCCCGCATGTCCACGAGCTCCACCTCGGCCGCCTGGCCGCGCACGCGCGTGGGCAGCTCCGCCAGCGCCAGGGCCCCGCTCCGCGCCTCGCTGTACGTGGCCACCGTGGGCGTGGCCGAGCCCAGCACCAGGCGGGCCCCGGTCGCCGCGGCCAGCCGGCGGGCCACCCAGCCCGCCTCGTAGCGCGGCGTCCGGTCCTGCTTGAACGCGCTCGACCCCTCCTCGTCCACGCAGACCAGGCCGAGCCGGGGGATCGGGGCGAACACCGCCGACCGGCTGCCGATCACCAGGTCGACCTCGCCGCGCCGGGCCCGCCACCACTGCTGGGCCCGCTCCAGGTCCGTCAGCCCGCTGTGCAGCACCGCCAGCGGCACCCCCAGGCGGACGGAGAACCGCTCGACCAGCTGCGGCGTCAGCGCGATCTCCGGCACCAGCACGAGCACGCGCAGGCCCTGGCGCAGCGCGTCCGCCGCGGCGGCCATGTAGACCTCGGTCTTGCCGCTGCCGGTCACCCCCCGCAGCAGCACGGAGCGGGCGGCGCAGATCGTCTCGCGCGCACGGGCCTGGTCGGCCGTCAGCGGCGGCGCCGGCTCGGCGGGCCCGCGCGGCTTCGCGAACGCCAGCAGTTTGGAGTGCCGGGTCTGACGGGCGGACGGCCCGGCGCCGGAGGACCGGCCGCCCCGGATCCGGGGCGGGACCATGGCCCGGAGGCACTCGATCAGCGGGGCCCAGTAGTGGTCGGGCAGCAGGAGCGGGTCGGCGTCGGCCCGCTCGATCGCCTTGACCTCGATGCCAGGGTCCTCGGCGTGCAGCGCGACCACGTACCCGGCCGAGCCACGGCGGCCGAACGGCACCCACACGCGGTGGCCTGGCACGACCTCCATCCCCTCGGGGACCGCGTAGGTGTACGTCTCGCGATCGATCGCGCGGCCGGCCTCGACCGCGACCTCGGCGTAGAGCACGCGGGTCTCAGGCCAGGATGTCGCTCGGGGACACCAGCTGGGCGTCGGCGGGCGGCTCGACGGCCGACACCCTGCCCGAGTGCAGGTCGATCGAGCTCTGGATCTGCTGCTGCTCGCCATTCGAGGGGTCGACGCCGCTGACGTGGACCTCGACCCGGCCCAGCGTGTTGTCCGGGACGGTCAGGAACACGTCCACCTCGGCCGACGCCGACTTCAGGAACTGCTGCTCGGCCGCGCCCTGCACCGGGATCGACAGCAGCTGCTCGACCTGGCTGGCTGCCGGGTGCACTGCATACTTGCGGGCGAACCCGGCGTCGATGTGGCCGAGCGTGCTGGGGGACACCGAGGTGGCCAGGAGCACCGCCTCGCGCACCACGTCGAGCCGCAGCGCGGGGAACAGCGTGGTCGTGTTGCTGACCGGCGTGGCCTTCCAGGCCGACGCGCCGTGCTTGCGCACGTACAGGCGGCCGTCCGCCACCCGCATGTCGTAGTCGCTGGCCTGCGAGCCCTGCTGGATGTGGTAGCCGAACCGCGCGGTGTCGTCCCGCAGGACGCCGCCGCTGGCCGTCGCGTGGAGCTGGACCGCCTGCCCGCTGGGGATGTCGCCGCCGGTGATCAGGAGCTGCTGGTCCAGCTTGAAGGTCATGCCGGCCAGGTCGGCCGACCGCAGGGCGCCCGCCACCAGCGTCCCGTCCCGCTGCTGGTCCGCCTGCGACCGCGTGGTGCCGCAGGCCGCCAGCAGGACGACTCCAAGCAGCCCGGCCAGCACTCGTCTCTTCATGTCTTCAGCCTCGGCACGACGGCGTCCAGCAGCCGGTCCGCCACCTCGCGCTTCGTCGCGCGCTCGATGTCCAGGCGGGTGCCGTCGCGCAGAAGGAGGATACCCGCGTTGTGATCGACGGCGAAGCCGACGTCGGAGCGGCTGATGTCGTTCGCGAAGATCGCGTCCAGGCCCTTGCGCTCCAGCTTCTCCCGCGCCTTGGCCAGGAGCTCCGCGTCCTCGGCCGCGAAGCCGAGCCGGTAGACGCCCTCCGAGCCCGGCTCCCGGGCCAGGTCGCGGACCACGTCCCCGTTCGGCTCCAGCTCGAGGACCAGGCTCGGCGTCCCCTCGCGCCGGATCTTGTGGGTCGCGCGCCGGACCGGCCGGAAGTCGGCGACCGCGGCGGCCATCACCAGCAGGTCGGCGCCGGGCTGCTCGTCGAGGAGCGCCGCCCGCATCTCGTCCGCCGTCTCGACCGGCCGGACCCGGACGCCGGCGTGCGGCGGGTGCGCGGCGGTCGTGACCAGCACCACGTCGGCGCCCCGGTCGGCCGCCGCCTCGGCCACGGCGAACCCCATCTTGCCCGTCGAGTAGTTGCTGATGAACCGGACCGGGTCGATCGGCTCGCGGGTGCCGCCGGCGCTGACGACCACTCGCCGGCCGGCCAGGTCGCGGCGGACGTCCACGGCCCGGGCCAGCGCCGGCCGCGGAGCGCGGCCACGTTGGCGGCGACGGCCGGCTGGGCCCACATGGCGTCGTTCATCGCGGGGGCGACGACCACCGGGCAGCGGGCCGCCAGCACGGTGGCGGCCACCAGGTCGTCGGCGTGGCCGTTGGCGAGCCGGGCGACCAGGTCCGCCGTCGCCGGCGCCACCAGCGCGACCTGCGCCCAGTCGCCCAGCTCGACGTGCGGCTCGGGCGGTCCGGCCGGCGCGAACAGGTCGGTCTGGACCGGGCGCCCGGACAGGCCGTGGAACGTGGCCGGGCCGACGAACCGGGTGGCGGCGGCCGTCATCGCCACGCGCACCTCGCAGCCGGCCTGGACCAGCCGGGAGACGACGTCGGCCACCTTGTACGCGGCGATCCCACCGGAGACGAGCACCGCCACCCGCCGGCCGCGGAGAGCGGCCGGGACGTCAGCGGGCTCGAGCGGGCTCACCGCGCTTCCCCCGCTCGCGCTCCAGGATCTCCTGGATCTCGGCCACCGCCCGCCCGGCGTCGTCGTTCAGCACCACGTGGTCGTACCGGGGCGCGTAGCCCATCTCGATCTCGGCCAGCCGCTGGCGGGCCGCCATCGCCTCCGGCGGCTCGCTGGCCCGCCGGGTCCGGCGCCGCAGCAGCTCCTCCATCGAGGGCGGGCTGATGAAGAGGAACACGGCGTCGGGCCGGCGCTCGCGCACCTGCTCGGCGCCCTGGACGTCGATCTTGAGGATCACGTCGCGGCCGCGCCCCAGCGCCTCGGCGACCCGGGCGGCGGACGTGCCGTAGAGGTACCCGTTGACGCGGGCGTGCTCGACCAGCTCGCCCTCGGCCTCCAGGCGCCAGAACGTCGGCTCGTCCACGAAGCGGTAGTGCTCGCCGTCCACCTCGTACTCCCGGCGCGGCCGCGTCGTGTACGACACCGAGTACGTGAGCCGGGGGTCGCGCGCCCGCATCATCTCGATCAGGGTGTCCTTGCCGACCGCCCCGGGCCCGGACATGACCACGAGCAGGGCGGTCACCGGAGGCCCTCCCAGAACGCGGCGAAGTCGGCCGGAGGCGGCGCCTCGAACGTCATCTCCTCCCCCGTCGCCGGGTGACGGAACCGCAGGCGGTGGGCGTGCAGCATCGGCCGCTCGGGGTCACCGGCCCGCCTCCGCCCGTACAGGTCGTCTCCCGCCACCGCATGCCCGAGCGCCGCCAGGTGCACGCGGATCTGGTGGGTCCGGCCGGTGTCGAGATCGCATTGCACGAGTGTATGACCGCCGCGCCGCTCGACCGGTCGGACCCGGGTCCGGGCCGGCCTGCCGCCCTCGACGACGGCCATCCGGAGCCGGTCCCGCGGGTGGCGCGCGACGGTCGGCGAGCTGAGCGGCCAGCGCGCGGTGCGCCTGGTCCGTCCGGGCGGCCAGCATCAGGCCGGACGTGCCCCGGTCCAGGCGGTGCACGATGCCCGGCCGCGCCACCCCGCCGATCGTGGACCAGCGGCCGCCGAGCCCGAGCAGCGCGTGCGCCAGCGTGCCCGCGTGGTGGCCGGCCGCCGGGTGCACGACCATGCCCGCCGGCTTGTCGATCACCACGAGGTCGGGGTCGTCGTACACGATCGGCAGCGGGATGGCCTCGGCCACCGGCTCCAGCGTCTCGGCGACCGGGGGCTCGTACTCCAGCAGGTCGCCCGGCCGGACCGCCTCGGAGGGCCGGCCCGGCCGCCCGTTCACGGCCACCTGACCGTCGCGGGCCAGGCGGCCGGCCGCCGACCGGCTCAGCTCCGGGTCCAGGTCGGCCAGCACCCGGTCGAGGCGTCCGCCGTCGCCGGTGACGGTCAGGCGTCGGGGCGTCTCGACCGCACCAGGTAGCCGAGGAGCAGGAGCACGACGCCCACGCTGATCGCGGAGTCGGCCACGTTGAAGACCGGCCAGAAGTGCACCGCGATGAAGTCCGTCACCGTGTGGTTGACCAGGCGCTCGTAGCCGTTGCCCAGGGTGCCGCCCATGATCAGCCCGAGCAGCGCGCCGGCGGCCGCCGAGACCGGCGTGCGCGCCACGTAGTACACGAGGCCGCCGGCGACCACGATCGAGCCGATCAGGAACAGGGCCAGCAGCGAACCCTCCTGGGAGACGCCGAACGCCGCCCCCGCGTTGTGCGTGTCCGTGATCCACACGAACGGCAGCACCTGCTGCTCCGTGCCGACCGGCACGTTGGCCGACACCAACACCTTGGTCACGCGGTCCACGACGAAGACCAGCACCGCGACGGCGGCGAACAGCAGCCGTCCCATGGCCGGGCCCGTTACGCCCGCTTCAGCCCGATCCAGAGTCCACCTCCTTCGGTATCACCGTCCAGGTCCTCAGCGCGGCCCTCCCGCACCTCGACCGCCAGCGTCTCGGCGGCGATGGTATCGCCGTACCGCTCGAACACGCGCTGCCACTCTGGACCGCCATCGTAGCGAAGCCGGATGCGGTCCTCGACCTGGAGGCCGCTGCGCTTGCGCAGTTCCTGCACCAGGCGCACGGCGTCGCGGGCCATGCCCTCGATCCGCAGCTCCTCGGTGATCGTGGTGTCGAGCGCCTGCTCCTCGCCGAGCCGCAGCTCCTTCACGTTCAGCTCGTCGCGGACGATCGCGGCCACCTCGGGCACCAGCTCGCGGGTGACGGTGAACGACCGCAGCGGCTGCCGCACCTTGATGCGCGCCTCGTCCCGCCGGGCCAGCCCCGCCTGGACGGCGGCGCGAGCCTGCGCCATCTCCTCCTCGAGCGCGCGGTCGCGCGCCCCCTCGTCCGCTACCGGGAAGTCGGCCAGGTGCACGCTCCGGCCCTCGGCCAGGTTGCGGTGGATCGCCTCGGAGACGAACGGCGTGAACGGCGCCAGCAGCCGGGCCACGGTGACCAGCGTCTCGTACAGCGTCTGGTGGGCGGCGAGCTTGTCGGCGTCCGACTTCGCCTTCCAGAACCGGCGCCGGGAGCGCCGCACGTACCAGTTGGACAGGTCCTCGACGAACTCCTGGATCGGCCGGGCCGCGCCGTTGACGTCGTACCGGTCCAGCGCGCCGTCCACCGTCTCCACCAGGTGGCTGAGCCGCGACAGCACCCAGCGGTCGAGCACCGACCGCTCGGCCAGGGGGACGGGCGCCTCCCGGCCGGGCGCGAACCCGTCGATGTTCGCGTACATCACGAAGAACGAGTACACGTTCCAGAGCGTGAGCAGGAACTGGCGGACGACCTGCTGCAGCGCCGGCTCGCCCGTCCGGTAGTTCTCGCCGACCGGGTTGACGTAGAAGAACCAGCGCAGCGCGTCGGCGCCGAACGTGTCGAACAGGTAGTTCGGGTCCAGCACGTTGCCGCGCGACTTGCTGGCCTTGCGGCCCTTCGGGTCGAGCACCAGGCCCAGGCAGATCACGTTCTTGTAGGCGTTCCGGCCGAACAGGATCGTGCCCTCGGCCAGCAGCGAGTAGAACCAGCCCCGGGTCTGGTCGAGCGCCTCGCAGATGAAGTCGGCGGGGAACGTGACCTCGAACTCGGACCCGCCCTGCCGCGGGTAGCCGCGCTGGGCGTACGGCATCGCGCCCGAGTCGAACCACGGCCGAGGCGACGCAGCGCTGGACGCCGCACGACTCGCACACCCAGAATGGCAGCGGCGTGCCCCAGTACCGCGTCCGGGAGATCGCCCAGTCCACGTTGTTCGCGAGCCAGTCGCCCATCCGCCCGTTCTTGACGTACGCCGGCGTCCAGCTGGTGGCCTGGTTCTGCGCGACCAGCTCGTCCTTGAAGTCGGTCGTGCGGATGTACCACGAGTCGAGCGCGTAGTAGATCAGCGTGGTGTCGCACCGCCAGCAGAACGGGTACGTGTGCCTGATCTCCTCGGCCTTGTAGAGCAGGCCGCGCTCGCGCAGGTCGTCGACGACCAGCGGGTCCGCCTCCTTGACGAACACGCCCGCGAACTTCTCGACCTCGGGCAGGAAGCGGCCGCGCAGGTCCACCGTGTGGCGGACCGGGATGCCCTTCTCCTGGGCCAGGCGCAGGTCGTCGGCGCCGTACGCGGCCGCGGTGTGGACGACGCCCGTGCCGTCATCGGTGGAGACGAAGTCGGCCGCGACGACGTACCAGGCCCGCTCCTTCGGGGGCAGGTACGTGTACAGCGGCTCGTAGTCCAGGTCCACGAGGTCGGCGCCCGTCATGCGGTCCACCACCTCGTACTCGCCCTCCAGCACCTCGCGCCGCGCCTCGGCGAGGATCAAATACTCGTCGCCCTGCCGGACCTTGACATACGGGACGTCCGCCCCCACCGCCAGGGCGACGTTGCCCGGCAGCGTCCAGGGCGTCGTCGTCCAGGCCAGGATGCTCGTGGTCGGGTCGTTCTTCAGCCGGAAGCGCACGTAGACGCTGGGGTCGGCGACGTCGTCCACGTAGCCCTGCGCCAGCTCGTGGCTCGACAGCGGCGTCATGCAGCGCGGGCAGTACGGCGCCACCCGGAACCCCTTGTAGACGAGGCCCCGGTCCCACATCGTCTTGAGGGCCCACCACACGGACTGGATGTAGTCCGGCGTCAGCGTCCAGTACGCGTGCTCGTAGTCCTGCCAGAACCCCATGCGCCTGGACATCTCGGTCCAGGCGTCCACGTACTCGTACACGCTGGCCCGGCAGAGCTCGTTGAAGCGCTCGATGCCGAACTCCTCGATCTGCTGCTTGCCGGAGATGCCGAGCTTCCTCTCGACCTCCAGCTCGACGGGCAGGCCGTGCGTGTCCCAGCCCGCCTTGCGCTCCACGAGGGAGCCCTTCATCGTGCGGTAGCGCGGGAACAGGTCCTTGAACGCGCGGGCCAGCACGTGGTGCGTGCCCGGCTTGCCGTTCGCCGTCGGCGGCCCCTCGTAGAAGACCCAGCGCGGCGCCTCCCGGCGCTGGGCCAGGCTGGCGGCGAACGTGCCCTCCCGCTCCCAGAGCTCGGCGATCTCGCGCTCCAGCTCGGGCAGGTTCGGCCGGGCCGTGACCTCCGCGAACGCTCTCTTCGTCTGCATGCGCATCGTCCTCCTGTGCTCGGACTCTGGGACGAGCTGCGCCGCAGCCCGCGGTACCACCCAGATTCCCGGCTGTCACCGGGCGCTCGTTCGGGGGTTCGGCTCAGGAGTGATCTCGGCTCGTGGTCGCCGCCCGCATCTCACCATCGCGGGCTCTCTGTCGGCGGCTGTGACGCGCCTACCTGTCTCCCTCGTCGCCGAGGAGGCTTCTAAGTCTACCGGCTCAGAACGACCGCTGAACCAGCGACAGCACCATCGACACCGCGATGAACACGAGCAGGAACGCGATGTCGAAGCCGCCGATCGGCGGCACCAGCCGCCGCACGGGGGACAGGAACGGCTCTGTCACGTCGAACGTGAGGCGGTGGACGCGGTTCTTGGGATAGGGCTCGAACCAGCTGAACACTGCCCGGATCAGCAGGCACGCCATGAAGGCGTACAGGACGAGCTCCAGAACGATGACCATCTTCGATGAGAAGCGTACCCGCGGCGGGCCGGTCGTAACCGTGGGGGTCAGGCCGTGTGCGGACCCCGCTCGCCGAGCAGCGCGCGGCCGATCCGGACCATGGTCGAGCCCTCGGCCACGGCGGCCTCCAGGTCCGCGCTCATGCCCATCGAGAGGACCGGCAGCGGGCGGCCCAGGCGCTGCTCCGCCTCGTCGCGCAGGCGGCGCAGCTCGGCGAACGCGGGCCGGGGGTCGCCGCTCGCGGGCCCCATGCCCATCAGGCCACGCAGCTCCACCAGCCCGGCGACGGCGGCCGCCGTCGCGACCGCGGCCTCGGGCGCCACCCCGTGCTTCTGCGGCTCCCGGGCCACGTTGACCTCCAGCAGCGCGGCGGTCCGGCCCCGGGCGGCCAGGGCCTCGGCCAGGCGCACCGAGTCCAGCGACTGGACGAGCGCGAACCGGCCGGCGTGGCGCGCCTTGTTGGTCTGCAGGTGGCCGATCAGGTGCCACGCGGCGCCCGGCACCTCGTCCATCTTGTCCAGAGCCTCCTGCACCCGGTTCTCGCCGAGCACCGTCAGCCCCGCCTCGACCGCCGCCCGGCAGGCCTCGGCTGGCTGGCCCTTGGTGACGGCGACGATCGTGACGGCGCCGGGGTCGCCGCCCGCCCGCTCGATCCGGGCCCGGACGGCGGCCAGGTTCGCGGCTACCTGATCGCGGCGATGCACGCGAACCGGTTCCCGTCGGGCGCCCGCCGGTGCGAGGGCAGGACGTCGCTCTCGCGCGTGCAGGCGCCGTGCACGTGCACGCGGTCGGGCGGCACCCCGGCCGCCTCCAGCTGGGCGAGGTTGGCGGCCGCCAGGTCGAGGAGGTGCCGGCCCGCCGGCGACGGGCGGACGCACGTCGGGCCGAACCGCTCGGCGACCTCCCACCCCACCTCGTAGCAGCTGCCGCAGATGCCGGGCCCGACGCCGGCCACCACGTCGGCCGGCCGGCAGCCGTACTCGCGCCGCAGCGCCTCGACCGCCCGTCCGGCGATGCCCGCGGCGGTGCCCCGCCAGCCGGCGTGGACCAGCGCCAGCGCCCGGCGCACCGGGTCGAACAGCAGGACGGGGTAGCAGTCGGCGAACGTCGCCAGCAGGGGCAGGCCCGGGCGGTCGGTGACGACCGCGTCGTGGCCCCGGACCGCGCCGGACGGCTCGTCCACGCGCGCCACCTCGGCGCCGTGCACGCCGCCGGCCACGGAGAGGCGGGCGCCGTCCAGGCCCAGGGCGGCGGCGAACGCCAGGCGCGCGGGCGTCAGCGGGTCGGCGCCGGGGGCGGGCAGCCGCATGCTGCCCATCGCGAGGGTCGAGAAGCCGTGCAGCAGCCCCGGCTCGGTCGCGAGGCCCGGGATGCGCAGGATGGTGGCGGGGAGCTCAGTAAACGACGGGGGCATCCCAGCCGCGGTAGCTGCCCTGGTACGACGCGCTGATCTGCTCCAACTGCTCCCGGAGCTTCTGGATGGCGCCGGGCGTGGGCACGACCTGCATGATCGCGGTGACGGTCCAGGAGCCGTCCTGGGCGGCCCGGATCGTGCAGCGGTAGGCCTCCTTGCGGAGCTGCTCGGCCGCGTGGCGCGCCGGCGTCTCCGCGTCGAATACGAGGAAGCCGCGCACGGGGTGCGGCAGGTGGAGCCGCGAGCCCTGCTCGCGCAGCTCGGCCAGCCGCTCCAGGTCGTCCTCGTCCGGCTCGTTCAGGCTCTCGAACGGCGCCGGCTTCTTGAACGGGTTGCGCGGCACGAACATGCCGACCCAGTCCATCGCCGCCCAGCCTACTACGCGCGGTCACGCTCGGCCGGCACGCGAGCGCCGTCGGGCGCCCGGGCGGCCCCTTCCAGCAGCGGCCTGATCAGCTCCACCGGGATCGGGAAGACGATCGTCGTGTTCTTGTCCACGCCCAGGTCGAGGAGCGTCTGCATGTAGCGCAGGGCCAGGGCGGCGGGCTGCGTCGACATGACGTGGGCCGCGTCCGTCAGCTTCTGCGCGGCCTGGAACTCGCCCTCGGCGGCGATGATCTTGGCCCGCTTCTCGCGCTCCGCCTCCGCCTGGCGGGCCAGCGCCCGCTGCATGCCCGCGGGGAGCTCCACGTACTTGACCTCGACGTTGCGCACCTTGATGCCCCACGGCTCGGTGTGCTGGTCGATGATCTGCTGGAGCTGCACGCTGATCTTGTCGCGGCCGGCCAGCAGCTCGTCGAGGCTGGACTGGCCGAGGACCGAGCGGAGCGTGGTCTGCGAGATCAGCATCGTGGCGTTCGCGTAGGAGAACACCCGGGTGATGGCGGCGCGAGCGTCCACGACCTGGAAGAACACGACGGCGTTGACCTTGACGGTCACGTTGTCGAGCGTGACCACCTCCTGCGTGGGCACGTCCTGGGCGATCACGCGCAGGTCCACCTTCGTCAGGCGGTCGACCCCGAACGGGAGGATGAAGAAGATGCCGGGCCCCTTGAGGTCGATCAGACGGCCCAGGCGGAACACGACGCCCCGCTCGTACTCCCGCGCGATGCGGATGCTGCCCCACGCGATGAGCAGCAGCAGCACCACCACGACGACCAGGACCACGGCAGCGATCGGGTCCATCACCTCATCTCCTCACGGTCGGCCGGCCGGGCGGCGGCCTGGACCGTCATATCGTAGGCGGGCCGCCGGCGAGCGCCGACCGCCTTGCCGACCAGGAAGCCGAAGAAGCCGGCGCAGGCCAGCCCGGCGCCCACGATCAGGAACGGGCTGAGCGCGACGCCGCCGATCGGGCCCGTGTTGAACAGGAAGGCGGAGCCCAGCACCAGCGACAAGATCCCGCCGGCGGTCAGCACGCCGTGCGACGGCGCCTTGATGTCGATGACGAACAGGACGAACGCCAGCAGCACCAGGAGGGCGCCGGCGATGTTGATCGGCAGGCTGCTGAGCGCGAGCAGGGCCAGGATGGCGCTGATCGCGCCGACGACGCCCGGCAGGATCGCGCCCGGCATCGTCACCTCGCCCAGCAGCCCGAAGATCGCGAGCAGCAGCAGGACGTACGCGACGTTGGGATCCAGGATCAGCTGCAGGAACCGCAGCGGGAGCGGCATCGCGTCCTCGTGGACCACGGCGCCGGCCACGTGGAACGCCTCCTGGCCGCCGTGCGGCCGCACCAGCTCGCGGCCGTCCACCGCCGCCAGCAGCGCCGGCAGGTCGGCGGCCTGCAGGTCCGCCACGTGCAGGCTGACCGCCTGCGGCGCGTCCACGTTGACGCTCTGGCGGACGGCCTGCTCGCACCAGTCGGCGTTGCGGCCGTGGCTGGCCGCCAGGTCGCGGATGCGCGCCACCGCGTCGTTGACCACCTTCTGCTCCAGCTCGCCGCCGATGTTGCCGCCGCTGGCGTCGATCGGGTGCGCCGACCCGATGTTCGTGCCGGGCGCCATCGCGACCACGTCCGCGGCCTGGGCGACGAACAGCCCGGCGGAGTCTCCCCGGGCGCCGGCCGGGGTGACGTACACGATCGTCGGCACGTGCGCGTTGAGCAGGGCGGCCACCATCTCGTCCATCGAAGTGGAGATGCCGCCGGGCGTGTTCATCAGCAGGACGAACGCGGACGCGTGCGCGGCCTCGGCGCGGCCGATCGCCTGCGCGAGGTAGGCCGAGCTGGCGGAGTCGATCTCGCCGTCGAGCGAGGCGGTGACGACGGTGGGCACATCGCTTCCGGCCGCGGCGGTGTTCACGACGCCGCTCGCGAGCAGGGCGATGGTCGCGGCCGCAGCGGTGAGCCAGAACCGGCCGCCTGGCATTTGTTTGCATAGTACGTCGGGTGGATGGCAACCACTACGCGCTGGCGCTGATCGGGGTGGACCGGCCGGGCATCGTGGCGGCGGTCGCGGGCGGCCTGTCGGAGCTCGGCTGCAACCTGGAGGACGTGACGACGAGCCTGCTCCGGGGCCACTTCGCGATGGTCCTGGAGTTCTCGGCGCCGGCCGGGGCCGGGGGCGGCGCGGAGACGATCCGGCGCCACCTGCTGGCCCGGACGGCGGCGCTCGACGTGCACCTGGACGTGTGGCCGGTGGCTGCGTCCGAGCCCGAGGGGACGGCGACGCACGTGCTGCGGCTGCACGGCCCCGACCGCATCGGCATCGTGGCGGCGGTCGCGGACGTGCTGGCCGGCCACGGGGCGAGCATCCGCGACATGTCGTGCAGCCGGGACGACGCCGGCGCGCCGACGTACGTCGTCGTGGTCGAGGTGGACGTGCCGGCGCGCGTGGACGAGCGGGCGCTGGAGGCGGCGCTGCGGGCGGTCGCCGACGAGCTGTCGCTCCGCCTGACCGTGGAGCGGATCGGCCAGGAGCCGTTCTGAGCCGCGCCGGGTGGTCAGGAGGGTCCGAACCTACCCCGACCCGGTGCTGCTGGCGCGATGCGCGCCGGCCGGCGCCGCTGACGCCGAGCGGCTGGTCGCCGACCTGGTGGACACCATGCGCGCGCTGCCCCGCTGCGTCGGCCTGGCGGCGCCGCAGATCGGCGAGCCGCTCCGGGTGGCGGTGGTGGACTGCGCCGTGCACCCGGCGGCCACGGCCGGCAACGGCCTGCTGCTGCTCGTCAACCCCGTGATCGTCGAGCGCGCCGGCTCGGAGGTCGGGCGCGAGGGGTGCCAGAGCATCCCGCAGTACCTGGTGGACGTGAAGCGGTCCCGGCGCATCGTGGTCCGCTCCGAGTGGGCGCCCGCGCTCGCCTGGTGCGCGGGCTTCGAGGCACGGGCGGTGCAGCACGAGCTGGACCACCTGGAGGGCGTGCTGATCCTGGACCGGGCGGCAGGCGCCCGGGCGATCCACCGCCGGCCGGGCGCCGGCGCGGACTGAGGGCGCACCGGCGTAGCCTCGACGCGTGGACACGACCTGGCGGGAGGCCCTCGGACGCCGGTTCGCGGCGGCGATCGACCAGCTCGAGGACGCCGTGCGCCGGTGCCCGGACGAGCTGTGGCAGGAGAACCTGTGGGTGGTCACGCCGGATGATCCCGGCGTCGCGCTCGACGAGGCGGCCCTGCAGGTGTACTCCGAGTTCTGGTACCTCGCCTACCACGCCTCCACCGGCGCCGTTCCTGGCGGAGGAGCACGCGGCCGCGGTCCTGCCCGCGCGGGTCTACACGCGGGCCGAGCTGGAGGCGTATGTCGCCCACTGCCGGCGCAAGGCCCAGGCGACGGCGGAGGCGCTGACCGAGGAGGGCTGGCGGCGGCCCTGCCGGTGGGGACGCGGCGAGACCTCCTTCGCCGAGCTGCTGCTCGTCAACCTGGGCCACGTCCGCGAGCACACGGCCCAGCTGGGCATGTGGCTCGGCCAGCGCGGCTGATCAGCCGCTGACCCGCGAGCGGAAGGTCCGAACGCCGGCGCCGGCACGCGGGGTTGGCGCCAGAGCGACATCCCCGGGACATCAGAGATGATGACCAACTGCATGGGCTGGTCGTCGGCCAGCGACGCGTTCCTACCCTCCGGCTCATTCGCTCCCGCTCTGCCATGAGGGCTGGCAAGGCCGCTGGCACCCCGGCACCCATCGTCGACAGCCGCTCGGCGGCTGCCGACGATGGGACCCTGCCGGCTGGCGTCGTGGTGTACGCCGGGGTGAACTGGCGCGTGCGGCGACCGCAGGTGTGCCGCTGTCGGCCCGTAGGCGTGCGGAGAGACGTTGAAGTGTCGGAAGTTCAACGTCTCCGCAGCTTCTGAAACGTGCAAGTGTCGACGGTTCAACGTTTCCGCCCACGGCGCCCCGTGGTGACGGGCTACGCCAGCCGGCAGGGTCCCATCCTGAACGGGCGCCCCAGCGCCCGGGCAGGATGGGTGCCGAGGCGTCAGCGGCCCTGCCTGAGTCATCCATGGCGAAGGGGGAGCGTCTGAGCCGGAGGGTAGGAACGCGTGGACGGCCGACAACCACCGATCAGCCCGCCAGACCGGCGCGCAGCGCCTCCAAGTGCTCGCGCTCGTGCGTCCACGAGTTCAGCGCGATGTCCTGCCAGGGCAGGCGCTCCGCCGACGTGCCCGGGAAGCGTCCGGGCGTGACCAGGTCCTCGTCCGACAGGCGGTCCACCGCCGCCACGAGCCCGGCGAACACCTGGCGGAGCTGCGCCAGCACGTCGGCCAGCGCCAGCGAGCGCAGCTTCTCGCGGATCAGCCCGTTGCGCCGCTCGTACAGGACCTCCCACAGCGGAGACGCCGGGGCCCCCGACTCGCGGATCAGCTCCAGCTCCTCGCGCTCGTACCACAGCAGGTGCGCCAGCACGTCCTTCACCGACCAGTCGCCCGTGGCGCCCGGCCGCTCCATCCGCTCCGGCGTCAGCCCCGCCAGGAGCTCCTCCAGCTCCTGGCGGGCGGCCCCCAGCTCGGCCAGGGCCTCGGCCTTCGTCACAGCGCGGCCATGAACTCGTAGATCAGGTCGTCGGCCCCCGGCAGCGTCTCGTGGCCGTAGTCCGGGTACAGCACGATGCGCTTGGACGTGGTGATCCTGTTGAACGCCGCGTACTGCGTGGACGGCGGGCAGATCGTGTCGTTCAGCCCAGTGACCATCAGCACCTCGGCACGGATCGACGGCGCCAGGTGCTGGACGTCGATGTAGCCCAGCCGCGTGAACGTCTCCCGCTCCCGCTCGTGGCGCGGGTCGAACAGCCGGAAGTGCGTCTGCAGCTCCTGGTACGCGTCCACCGCCAGGCCCATCTCCCACGTCCGCTGGTAGTCGGTGAGGAACGGGTAGACGGGGGCGGCGAGCTTCACCCGGGGCTCCAGCGCCGCGCAGGCCAGCGTCAGTCCCCCGCCCTGGGACGCCCCGGTGGCGCCCACGCGCGACGCGTCCACCTCGTCGAAGCCCATCACGATCCGGGCCAGCTCCGCGCAGTCGAGGTAGATCTGCCGGTACAGCAGCTTCTCCGGCGCGTCGTCCAGCCCGCGCACGATGTGGCCCCGCTGCGTGTTGCCGCGGACGCCGCCCGTGTCCTCCGAGAGCCCGCCCTGGCCCCGGCAGTCCAGCGCCGCCACCGAGTAGCCGCGGCCGACCCAGCCCAGCAGCGACGACCAGTCCGGGCTGCTCATGGTGTACCCGTGGAACTTCAGGACGGCCGGGTGCGGCCCGCCGCCCGCGGCCGGCCGCAGGTACTTCGCGTGGACGCGGGCGCCGCCCACGCCGGTGAACCAGAGGTCGAAGCACTCGGCGAAGCCAGCCGCGGCCGTGAACGGGTTCGGCTCGAGGACGGCGCCGGGGTCGAGAGCGGCGAGGTCGGCCAGCGCGGCGCTCCAGTACGCGTCGAAGTCGTCGGGGCGCGGGTTGCGGCCGCGGTACTGCACGAGCTGGTCCATGGGCATCTCGAAGACAGGCACGGCAGCGATGGTCTCACACCCGCCTGGCGATGACCCCGGCCAGCGCCTCGTCCGGCGCGAACGCCAGCCAGCCGCCGCTGTAGCGCTCGTCGTCCGTGACCTCGGCACCGCCGAACGGGGGCGGCGCGACCGCGTCGTCCGGGCCCGCCAGCTCGAACCGGCGGCCGCCGATCAGCAGCACGTGGCGGACCTTGCGCAGGTCGGCGCCGGGCAGCCGGGCCAGCAGCTCGTGCTCCCCCGGGTCCAGGTAGAGGGTGGTGTGCAGCACCAGCCCGGGGTCGGCCGCGTCCGGCCGCACCTTCTGGCCCAGCTTCCACTGGACGGGGCCGCCGCCGGCCGGCGTCATCCGGCGCAGCCGCAGCCGCGTGCCGCGCAGGTAGCGGTCCTCGATGAGCGTGGAGCTCGCCGCGCCGTCGAGGGGCGGCGGCGCCGGCACCAGCCAGCGGCGCTCGCGCTCCGGGCGGGCGTACTTCCCGCCGGCCGCCGTCAGCGGCGGCCGGGCGACGCGGACGCCGGCGCCGGTCGCGAGCTGCCGCGCGCCGACAGCACCTGCTCGATCTGCCGCTTGACCTGCTGCAGGTCCATGAACTCGCGGTAGACGGACGCGAACCGGATGTACGCGACCTCGTCCAGGTCGCGCAGGCGGTCCATCACCATCTCGCCGATCTCGCCGCTGGGGATCTCGACCCGGCCGCTGCGGCGCAGGTCCGCCTCGATCTGGTCCACGATCCCGTTCAGGCGCTCGGGCGAGATGTCGCGTTTCTCGGTGGCCTTCTTGAGGCCCGTGAACAGCTTGTGGGGGTCGAAGTCCTCGCGACGGCCGTCCTTCTTGATGACGAAGAACGGCACCGTCTCGATCCGCTCGTACGTGGTGTACCGCTGGCCGCACTGCAGGCACTCACGCCGGCGGCGGATCGCCTCGCGCACCTCCGAGTCGCGCGAATCGACCACCTTCAGGTCGTGGTGGCCACAGTACGGACATCGCATGCTTGGACTTTACAACCTCCGATTGCGGAGGAACGCCGGGATGTTCAGGTCCTCCTCGTCCGCCGGGTACGGCGGCCGGCTCTCGACCAGCGGCCGCGGGTACTCGGGCTGCGGCTGCGCGGCGACCGGCTCGGCCGCCGGCTGCGCCTGGCTCGCGGGCCGGGCGGCCTTGCGGCCGAAGCCCGTCGCGATCACCGTGATCTTGACCTCGCCCTGCATCCGGTCGTCGTTGACGACGCCGAAGATGATGTTCGCGCTCGGGTCGGCCGACGCCTTCACGATCTCGGCCGCCTTCTCGCACTCGTGCAGGGTGATGTCCTTGCCCGCCGTGATGTTGAAGAGGATGCCCTGGGCGCCGTCGATCGACGTCTCCAGGAGCGGGCTGGCGACGGCCTGCTTGGCCGCGTCCTCGGACCGGTTGTCGCCCGACCCGAACCCGATGCCCATCAGCGCCTCGCCGGTGTCGGTCATGATCGCCTTGACGTCGGCGAAGTCCAGGTTGATCACGCCCGGGTTCACGATCAGGTCCGCGATGCCCTGCACTCCCTGGCGGAGCACGTCGTCCGCGATCTTGAACGCCTCCTCCAGCGTGGTCTTCTTGTCCACGACCTGGCTGAGGCGGTCGTTCGGGATGACGATGAGCGCGTCCACCTTGTCGCGCAGGTGCTTGATGCCGGACTCGGCGGTCTCGTTGCGGACCTTGCCCTCGAACCGGAACGGCCGGGTCACCACCCCGATCGTGAGGGCGCCCTCCGCCTTGGCCACCTCGGCCAGCACGCCGGACGCGCCGGTGCCGGTGCCGCCGCCCATGCCGGCGGTGATGAACACCATGTCGGTGTCCTTGACCAGCTCCGTGAGCTCGGCGCGGCTCTCGTCGGCGGCATCGCGGCCCTTGGTCCAGTCACCGCCGGAGCCCAGGCCCCGGGTCAGCTTGCGCCCGATGTTGACCTTGACGTCCGCGTTGCAGCGTTCGAGGGCCTGCAGGTCGGTGTTGACCGCGATGAACTCGACGCCTTTCAGCGCGCTCGAGATCATCCGGTTGATGGCGTTGCCGCCGCCGCCTCCGGCGCCGATTACCTTGATCCGGGCGCGCCCGTCCTGGCGATCGCCTTGCATGGTTGCCTCCTGCGTCACGTTCCACGACCTCTGCTGCATCGACGGGTGCGACCCACAGCCAATTGTCTCAGTTGATTAAGGGATTGGAAAGCTTCGTGTCTATGCCTAGAAGAAGTCACGCAGCCACCTCGCGATGTGCTGGTACGCCGACTGGCCGTTGCCATGCATGGCCCGGCCGTTCGTCGGGCGCGGCGGCGCCATCCGGGCGCCCCACTTGACCAGGCCGACCCCGACCGCGTGCGACGGGCCGGCGACCCGGTCCGCCAGGCCGCCGATGCCCATCGGCAGGCCCAGCCGCACGGCCGAGTCGAAGACCGCCTGCGCGGCGTCGGTGGTGCCCATCAGGCGGGCGCCGCCGCCGGTCACGACCACGCCCGCCGGGAGCAGGCCGTCGTAGCCGCTGCGCCGCACCTCCTCGCGGGCGAGCTGGAAGATCTCCCGCATCCGCGGCCCGATGATCTCGGCCAGGAAGCGGCGCGGCGTCGGCTGGAGCCGGTCGCCCCCCACCTGGCGCACGTCGATCCGCTCCTCGGACGGGATCACCTCGGGCAGCGTGTGCCCGTAGTTCAGCTTCAGCGTCTCCGCCTCCGCCAGCGTCGTGCGTAATCCGATCGCGATGTCGTTCGTGACGTGGTTGCCGCCGACCGGCAGCACCGCGTAGTGGAGCGCCGAGCCCTCGTTGTAGACGACGACGTCGCTGGTCCCGGCGCCGATGTCGATCAGGCAGACGCCCAGGTCCACCTCGTTGGCGCTGAGGACGCCCTCGCCCGAGGCGAGGCCCTGGCTGACCACGTCCTCCACGTCGAAGCCGGCCTGGTGCACGCACTTGATCACGTTCTGCACCGCCGTCTGGGAGCCGGTGACGATGTGCGTCTCCACCTCCAGCCGGTGGCCGGTCATGCCGGTGGCCTCCTTGACGCCCTCCTGCCCGTCCACGGTGTACGTGCGCGGGAGCACGTGGATCACCTGGCGGTCGTTGGGCACGCTGACGGCCCGGGCGGCCTCGACCACCCGGTCCACGTCCTCCTCCTCGATCTCCCGGTGCGGCCGCGACACGGCGATCACGCCGCGGCTGTTCTGGGAGGCGATGTGGGGGCCGGCCAGCGAGACCACCACCGACTCGCCGCGCACGCCGGCCATCCGCTCCGCGGCCACCGCCGCGGTCTGGATGGCGTGCACGGTCTTCTCGATGTTGACGACGACGCCCTTGCGGAGCCCATCGGCAGGCACCTCGCCGACGCCGTCGACGTTCAGCTGACCGTACTCGTCAGCCTCGGCGATGACGACCGCGACCTTGCTGGTGCCAAGGTCCAATCCGACCAAACGTTTCCGCCTGGACAACGGTGTGCTGCGATGCCTCCGAGAACGTAGAGAAAACCTGGCGGGACAGGGGTAAGCATAACGGAGCGCTTGTACTCGTGAACGCCTGGACCTACCAAATCTTGGGTCCGGTGTCAGGCGACCGGTACAGCTTCAGGCGCAGGGCGAGACCGCCTGGGGAGCCGCCGAGGGCGAGGGGGACGGCGACGACGCGGCCCGCCCCGGCCGCGGGGTCGGCGTCCGCTGGGGCACGGCCACCGCGTACGGGTTCATCAGGTTCACGTAGCCGACCCTGCTGAAGTCCACGCCGCCCGACGCCGACAGCGCCTTGAGCGCGGCCACCTTGTCCACGAGCGTGGCCTGCTCCTCGGGCGTGTTCACGCGGCCGAACTGCGCCTTCCAGCCGGTCGTCGCGCTCATGGTCAGGTTGCCGCACGAGTCGAGCGCGAACGACTGGACCTGCTGGCCGATGATCCCGGGCAGGGCGCGCTGGATGTTCACCAGCGCGACCAGGAGCGCGCGGTCCAGCGCCGGCCGGCCGGTCCGCGGCTCGGACTGGGCGGGCCCGTCGATCTCCAGCAGCCCCGCCGTGTCCCCGGCCGCCGGCCCCAGGGCCACCGCCTCGGCCGACAGGTACCAGGACCGCCCGGTGGCCGACCGGTACACGGCCGCCGGCTGCCACTCGGCCACGTGGACCGCTCGACCTGGCCGGAGTCGACCTGGAACACTGAGCCCGGGTGCTCGAGGCCGGCCGCCGCGACCACCTGGGCCGCCGTCAGGCGCTGGTTGCCGCTGACGTCGATCTCGTGGATGTGGAACGGCGGCGCGACGAGCAGCGCCACCAGGCCCGCCAGGGCCAGGCCGGCCAGCGCGAGCGAGCCGATCCGGCGCACCCGCCGGCCCTCGCGCTCCTGCGCCCGCGCCACGCGGACGCTGGACAGGCGCGTGGCGGCGGGGCGGTGCGGGCGCATTAGCGGGCCGGCGGCGGGCCCACGCGGCGGCCGTGGCGGGCCACGCCGTGCTCGACCAGCCGCTCGCACAGGTCCGGGAACGACACCCCCGCCGCCCTCGCCGCGTCGGGCAGCAGCGAGAGCGCGGTGAGGCCGGGGACGGTGTTCACCTCCAGCAGCCAGGGCACGCAGTCGCGGTCGATGATGAAGTCCACGCGCGCCATGCCGTCGCAGCCGAGCGCCCGGAACGCGCGCGCGGCCTCGTCGGCTGCCGCCTTCCGGGCCCGCCCGGGGATGCGCGCCGGGATGATGTGGTGGCTGCGGCCCTCCGTGTACTTGGCGTCGTAGTCGTACGTCTCGTTCTCGTACGTGATCTCGAGCGTCGGCAGGACGCACAGCTCGGGGGTGGCCAGCACGCCGACCGTGATCTCGGTGCCCTCGACGAAGCGCTGGATCAGGACCCGGTCGTCGTAGCGGCGGGCCTGGACCAGGCCGGTGGCCAGCGCGTCCACGTCGCGGGCGATCGCGACGCCGATCGTCGAGCCCTCGCGCACCGGCTTGACCACGACCGGCAGGCCGTAGCGGTCGACCACGCGCTCCACCTCGTCGCCGTCGAGCTCCTCGAAGTCCGGGATCTGGAAGCCCTCGGCCCGAAGGAGCTGGTTCGTCCGCGTCTTGTCGATGCAGAGCGCGCTGGCGAGCACGCCGGAGCCCGTGTACGGCAGGTCGATCAGCTCGAGCATGCCCTGGACCGTGCCGTCCTCGCCCAGGCGGCCGTGGAGCGCGATGAACACGCAGTCGAAGCCGCCGTCGCGGAGCCGGTCCCAGACCTGGCGGTCGAGGTCCACCTGGGCCACCTCGTGGCCGCGCTCCCGCAGCGCGCCGGCCACCTGGGCGCCCGAGCGCAGTGAGACGTCGCGCTCGGCCGAGCGCCCACCCTGGAGGACCGCGATCTTCATGCCTGCCGCTCCCCTGAGAACCC
>VBJR01000037.1:4048-10914 GCA_005880175.1 Chloroflexota bacterium | reverse complement strand
TCCGGCGAGATGATCATCGCGGGCTCACCCGAGTGCGCGCTGCCGCACTTCCGCGGCGCCGGGCCGATCCGGGCCGGCGCGCCGGTCATCATCGACATCTTCCCGATGGGGATGTCGTCGCACTACCACGGCGACCTGACCCGGACGGTGGTCGCGGGCCAGGCGTCGGAGCAGGTCCGGCGCATGCACGAGGCGTGCGTGGAGGCGCTGGACGTCGCCGAGGGCCTGCTGCGCGCGGGCGCGAACGGCCGCGACGTCCACCGCGCCGTGTGCCGGCGGCTGGTGGAGCGGGGGTTCGGCACCGTGACGAAGGGCTTCGAGGGCGACGTGAACGGCCCGCGGATGATCCACTCGACCGGGCACGGGGTCGGCCTGGAGGTCCACGAGGGTCCGCAGCTGCGGGACCTCGACTACCCGCTGCTGGCCGGCGACGTGGTCACGGTCGAGCCGGGTCTGTACGAGTCCGGCCTCGGCGGCGTGCGCGTCGAGGACACCGGCATCGTCATCGCCGACGGCTTCCGGAACTTCACGACGCTTCCCCGCAGTCTCGACCCCGCCGATTACCTGTAGCTCCGGAGGGCTCGGATTGTGACGCAGTTGTGGCGCTGTCCGCACAGGTTGGGGATAATCCGTGCACAAACCGGGAGAACCTGCGATTTCGAGGAGTAGATATCCACAACAACGAGGCTAGGACCTCCGGAACGGACGGCGAGGAGACCCTGGGGCAGCGGATCCGGCGGCTCCGCCAGGAGCGCGGTATGACGCTCGCCCAGGTCGCCGGACAGGACTTCACCCGCGCATTCCTCAACCAGGTCGAGATGGGCCGCAGCATGCCCTCCACGCGCCTGCTGCGGGTCATCGCGAGCAGGCTGGGCGCGCCGGTCGACTACCTCGTCGATGGCTCGGTGCGCGTCATGGACCTGGAGCTGGCGGTCGAGCGGGCGCGGCTGGCGCTCCTCCAGGGCAACCCGAAGCGGGCGTACGCGCTGGTGGAGCCGGCCCTGCAGGAGCGGATGACGCTGGGCAGCGACGCGCGGCTGTGCGCGGCGGAGGCACTGCGCGCGCTGGGCCGCGTGGAGGAGGCGACGCGCCTGCTGGACGCCGAGGAGCCGCTGCTGCGCAAGCACGAGGACCGGGACCGGCTGCGCCGGCTCCGCGAGGTGAGGACGGGACGCCGGGTCTCGCGCGACGCGCCGGCGCACCTGCGCCTGGCCGACCGCGCCCTGCGCGAGGGCCAGCGCGACCTGGCCCTGGAGCACTACCGGGCGGCGCGCATCCTGCGCGAGGCCGAGCCGTCCGACGGCGCGACCCCGGAGCCCGACCCCGAAGAAGACGAGTAGCCGGACCCCATTCCGCACATCTGGACCGATGTGCGGTTCCCAGGCGGCGGGAACCGCACGCACACCGACGTGCGACTCCCGCGCCGCGGAGAGCCTACCCCGACGTGCCGGCCTCCGACGTCGCGTCCGAGGACGTCCAGTCGAACGTCGGGGGCGGGTCGGTGAACGGCGGGCCGATCTCGATGACCACCTGGGTGTGCGACTTCAGCACGATCTTCGCCGGGTCGCCCGTGTACGGCTTGCCGTCCACCCACATCTTGAGCTGGTCGCCCCTGCCGACGGTGAACGTGGCCACCTTCTGCTTGCTCAGCGGCTGGTTCCAGATCTGGAAGAAGTCGCCGACCGTGAACCCCCGGTTGGCCGAGTCCTTCGGCGCCTCGATGTGGATGATGCCCGACGTCGTGTGCGTGTGCATCCAGTAGAAGCAGTTCTGGTTGCTCAGGATGCCCGTGTTGGCCGGGATCGAGACCGGCGTGCCCCGGTACATGATCGTCAGGTGGGCGTGGTAGTGGACCGCCAGCTGCTCGCCGCTGTCGCACTTGATGTTCGCGACCGGCTGGCCGTTGACGCCGCCGGGCCCACGGGACGCGATGTAGTAGGCCACGATGAGCGCGACGAAGATCACGGTGAACACGCCGCCCACCGTGAGCGGCATTACCGGCCACTCGCGGCGCTTCGGCGTCGGACGCTTCTGGGCGTTCTTCTGACCCGCCTTGGTCTTCGGTCGAGCTGTGGTCTTGGGCAAGCTTCCCTCCGTCTGCCATAAAATACAGCGGTCCTTTCTGGTCCCGCCGGCCGTCTTCTCGCGCCATGTCGGGGCCTGATCCCATAGAGAGGAGACCACCCTTTGCTCAGGGACTATGAAATCCTGTATATCGTCCGCCCGGAGCTCGACGAAGAGCAGCTGGCTGCGGCGAACGCGACCGTCAACCAGCTGATCGAGAGCCTCGGCGGCGCCGTCCAGAAGACCGACGTCTGGGGCCGCCGGCGCCTCGCGTACGAGGTCCGGCACCTCCGCGAGGGCCAGTACGTCCTCACCGACTTCCAGATCGATCCCGCGCGCGTGCCCGAGCTGGAAGGCACCCTCAAGATCTCCGACACCGTCTTCCGCCACCTGGTCGTCCGCAAGCCGGACATCAAGCCCCGGCGCACCAAGCAGAAGGCCCAGCCGCAGGCGGAGGAGGCGCCGGCGCCTCAGCCGGTGCCGGCGGGCGTGGCCGAGGGTGCGCGGGAGGCGAACCCGACATGAGCAACCTCAACAAGGTCATGCTGATCGGCCGGCTCACGCGCGACCCCGAGATGCGGTACACGCCGAGCGGGCAGCCCGTGACGTCCTTCAGCATCGCCACCAACCGCTGGCAGTCCGGCGGCGACGGCGGCGAGCGGCGCGAGTTCACCGACTACCACAACATCGTGGCCTGGAACATCGGCAAGCGGAGCCTGGCCGAGCTGGTCGCTCAGTACACGCGGAAGGGCTCCCTCGTCTACGTGGAGGGCCGCCTCCAGACCCGCTCCTGGGAGGGGCAGGACGGCCAGAAGCGCCGGACGACGGAAGTGGTCGCCAACGACGTGCAGTTCCTGGACTCCAGGAGCGGCGGCGGCGGTGGGGGCATGGCCGGCGAGGAGGCGCCCCCGCCCCCCGACGACCCCGGCGCCGGTGTCCGCGACGTCGACCCCGACGACATCCCGTTCTAAGGAGAAGCGAGAAAGTGCCACCGATGGATCGAAGGGACGGCCGGCCGAAGCGATCCAATCGCAAGGTCTGCGCGTTCTGCGTCGAGCGCATCGACTACATCGACTACAAGGAGGTCAGCCGCCTCCGCCGGTTCCTGTCGGAGCGCGGCAAGATCCTGCCCCGCCGCATCACCGGCACGTGCGCCAAGCACCAGCGGCCGCTGACCCACGCGCTGAAGCGGGCGCGCTCGATCGCACTGCTGCCGTTCACGACCGACACCCAGCGTTAGCCAGGAAGATTTTGATCCCCCCACGCCAACCCTCCCCCGACCGGGGGGAGGGAGCCCGGGGGGAAGCGAGGAACTCATGATCTACCAGCAACAGCTCCGCATCCCCGGCCCGACGCCGCTCCCCGACCGGGTGGTCCGGGCGGCGAGCCGGCCGATGATCGACCATCGCGGGCCGGAGTTCGCGGAGCTGCTGGCCGACGTCACCGAGGGCGCCCGGCGCGTGTTCGAGACCAGCGCCGACCTGCTGGTGCTCACCGCGTCCGGCAGCGGCGGCCTGGAGTCCGCGATCGCCAACCTGGTGTCGCCGGGCGACGAGGTCGTCGCGGCCATGTGCGGCAACTTCGGCGAGCGGTTCGCCGGCATGGCAGCGGCCTACGGGGCCAACGTCGTCCGCCTGGAGGCGGAGTGGGGCCAGCCGGTCGATCCCGCCGACCTGGCGGAGGTGCTCGCCTCGCACCCGCAGGCGCGCGTCGTGCTCCTGACCCACAACGAGACGTCCACCGGGGTCGCCAACGGCCTGCCGGGCCTGGTCCGGGTCGCCCACGACGCCGGTCGCGTCGTGGCGGTGGACGGCGTCTCGTCGGTCAGCTCGATGCGGATCGGCGTGGACGAGCTCGGCGTGGACGTGGCCGTCAGCGCCAGCCAGAAGGGCTGGATGGCGCCTCCCGGCATCGCGTTCGTGACGGTCAACGAGCGGGCCTGGGAGCTGTCGGAGCGCTGCCGGTCGCCGCGCTTCTACTTCGACTGGCGGCAGGCCAAGAAGAACGCCCAGGCGGGATCGACGCCCTGGACGCCGGCGGTGAGCGTGCTCTACGCCGTCCAGGAGGGCATCCGCATGATGGACGAGGAGGGCCTGGAGAACGTCTACGCCCGCCATCGCCGCCTCGCGGACGCGACCGAGGCCGGCCTGAACGCGCTCGGGTTGATGCTGTTCGCGGCCGAGGGCTACCGCTCGGCGACGGTGACCAGCGCGCTGCCGATGGCCGGCCTCGACGTCTCCGCGTTCCGCAAGCTCCTGCGCACGAAGTACGGCGTGGTGATCGCCGGCGGCCAGGGCAAGATGACCGGCAAGATGCTCCGGGTCGGCCACCTGGGCGCGGTCACGGACGGCGACCTGGTGCAGGTGCTCTGGGCCATGGAGCGGGCGCTGGAGGAGCTGGACATCGCCCCGGCCGACGGTCGCGCGCTGGCGGCCGCGACCCCGCACCTGGCCGAGGAGACGGTCGGCACGGCGGTCTGATGGCTCGCGCCAAGATCCTGGTCGCCGATCCGCTCGCGGAGGACGGCCTCGCGCGCCTGCGCGAGGCCGCCGACGTCGAGGTGCGGACCAAGCTGCCGCCGGCCGAGCTGATCGACGCCGTCGCCGGCGTCGACGCGCTGGTCGTGCGCAGCGAGACGAAGGTGACCGAGCCGGTCCTGGAGGCCGGCTCGGCGCTGAAGGTCGTCGGCCGCGCCGGCGTCGGCGTGGACAACATCGACGTCGGGGCGGCGACCCGCAAGGGCATCCTGGTGGTCAACGCGCCGCGCGGCAACATCGTGGCCGCGGCCGAGCACGCCGTCGGGCTGCTGCTCGCGCTGGCCCGCAACATCCCCCAGGCCGACGCCTCGGTCCGGCGCGGCGAGTGGCTGCGCTCGAAGTACGTCGGCGTCGAGATCCGGGGCAAGACGCTGGGCGTCGTCGGGCTGGGCAACATCGGCTCGGAGGTCGCCAAGCGGGCGCAGGGCCTGGAGATGGACGTGATCGCGTTCGACCCGGCCGTCCCGCCCGAGCGCGCCGAGCAGTTCAACGTCGAGCTGGTCAGCCTGGACGAGCTGTTCGCCCGCTCCGACTTCGTCAGCATCCACGCCCCGCTGGTCGAGGGCACGCGCAACCTGATCGACGCGCGCGTGCTCGGCCTGGCCCGGCCGGGGACCCGGCTTGTCAACGCGGCCCGGGGCGGCATCGTGGACGAGTCCGCGCTGTACCGGGCGCTGGTGGACGGGCCGCTGGCGGGCGCGGCGGCGGACGTGTTCGTCGAGGAGCCGGTCCGCGAGAACCCGCTGCTGACGCTGTCCAACTTCATCGCCACGCCCCACATCGCCGCGTCCACGGTCGAGGCGCAGGCCTCGGTCGCGTTCGACGTGGCCGAGGAGGTGCTGGCGGTGCTGCGCGGGGAGCTGCCCCGGTACGCGGTCAACGCCCCGTCGCTGCCGGCCGAGGAGATGGCGTTCCTGCGCCCGTACGCGGTGCTCGCCGAGCGGCTGGCGTCGCTGCACGTGCAGCTGGTCAGCGGGCGGGTGGGCCAGCTCGAGATCGAGTTCCACGGCGAGCTGGCCGACCGCGACGTGTCGCTCGTGACGGCGGCCGCCATCCGGGGCGTCTGCCAGCCGTTCACCGAGGAGCGGATCAACGCGGTGAACGCGCGTCTGGTGGCCAGGAACCGGGGCCTGCGGCTGGTCGAGCGGCGGATGCCCGTCGGCGCCGCCGGCGACCCCAACCGGCTGACGCTCCGCACCGACGGCCACGAGATGGAGGGCACCGTGCTGTCCGGCGAGCCGCGCCTGACCCGCGTCGGCCCCTACCGGATGGACCTGGTCCCCGAGGGCCGGTTCCTGGTCTCGTGGCACGAGGACCGGCCCGGCGTGATTGGCGAGATCGGCACGGTCCTGGGCGCGAACGACGTCAACATCGCGTCGATGCAGCTCGGCCGCGAGGCGCCGCGCGGCATGGCGATGATGATCCTGACGGTGGACGACGCGGTGGGCGACGCGGTCCTGGATCGGCTGCGCGGCGTCTCCGGCATGTCCGACCTGCGGTACGTAGAGCTCCGTGGCTGACGTCCGACCATTCCACGGCCTGCGCTACGCGGAGCCGCTGGACGAGGTGGTCGCCCCGCCCTACGACGTGCTCAGCGACCAACAGGTCGCCGAGTACCGCGCCCGCTCGCGGCACAACGTCGTGTGGCTGACGCGACCGGGCACCGACTACTTCAGCGCGGCCGGCCGCCTCGACGACTGGATCGCGGAGGGCGTGCTGGTCCGGGACGCCGAGCCGGCGATGTACGTGCACCGCACCGAGGTGGACGGCCTGGTGCGGCTGGACGTGATCGCGGTCCTCCGGCTGGTGCCGTACGCCGACCGCGTGGTCCTGCCCCACGAGCGCACCCACCGCGGTCCCAAGGAGGACCGCCTGGCGCTGCTCCGCGCCACGGAGGCGTCCCTGGAGCCGCTCTGGTTCCTCGCCGAGGCTCTGCGCCCGCTGCTGGAGGCGGCCCCGGCCGGCGAGGAGCGGACGTTCACGTTCTGCGGCGAGCGCCACTCGCTGCGCCGGGTCACCGATCCGGCCTGGCTGGCGAGCGTGAGCGGCCACCTCGCCGAGCGCTCCGTCCTCATCGCGGACGGCCACCATCGCTACGAGACCACGCTGGCGCACGCGCAGGAGGTGGACGCGGGACCGGACGCCGCGGCCCGCTTCACGCTCGCGTTGCTCACGGACCTGGCCGACCCGGGGCTCGTGGTCCTGCCCACCCACCGCGTGCTGTCGGCGGGTGTGGCGGTGACCGGCGGCGAGACGGCCGGGTCG
>VBJR01000037.1:0-4034 GCA_005880175.1 Chloroflexota bacterium | reverse complement strand
GTTGGAAGGGGATGTGCCGGTCGTGGAGTTACACCACCAGGTGATCGACAACGTGCTGGGCAAACGCGACCCCGAGCAGTACCTGACGTACACCCGCGACCCGGCGGAGGCCGTGCGCCGGGTGGACTCCGGCGAGGGCTCGGCCGCGTTCTTCCTGGACACGCCCGATCTGAGCGCCGTTTTGCGCGCCGCCCGCGAGGGTATGACGATGCCACAGAAGACCACGTTCTTCTCACCCAAGCCGCCTTCGGGCATGGTGTTCCACCTGCTCGATCGCGAGAGAAGACCCTAACCCGAGGAGAAAGATGCCGATCTATGGATACCGGTGCACTGAGTGCGGCCACGAGCTGGAGGTGCTCCAGAGCATGTCCGCCGAGCCGTTGAAGGTGTGCTCCGAGTGTGGCGGCGCCCTGCGGAAGCTGCTCTACCCGGTGGGTGTCCAGTTCAAGGGCAGCGGCTTCTACACCACCGACTACCGCAATGGCGGCGGCGGTGGCGGCAAGTCGAAGAGCGAGAGCGAGAGCGGCGGCGGCTCGTCGGAGTCGAGCGGCGGCTCCGGGTCGTCGAGTTCGAGCGACTCGAACGGCAGCAGCACCAGCACGCCAGAGAAGAAGACCGAGAGCGCCGCCAGCAAGGAGTGAACGAGCCCATGTCCAGCGCAACCGTGACGGCCGTCACCGACGCCGATTTCGAGACCGAGGTCCTGCAGTCCAGCAAGGTGGTGCTGGTCGACTTCTGGGCCGAGTGGTGCGCCCCGTGCCGGATGATCGCGCCCGTGGTCGAGTCCCTGGCCGACGAGCTGGGCGAGCGCCTGAAGGTCGTGAAGATGGACATCGATGCGAACCCGCGCGTGCCGGGCGAGCTGCAGGTCATGTCCATCCCGACGCTGATCATCTTCAAGGACGGCAAGGCGGCCGACCGCACGATCGGCTTCCGCTCCGGCCTGAAGGCCGACCTGAAGGAGAAGCTGGAGGCGCTGCTCTAGCGCTCAGCCCAGCCACACGATCGCGCCGGCGCGGAAGGCGGTCGCGGCGATCAGCACCGCGTTCGCCTGGTCGCTGCCCAGGGCCCAGCGCCGCGCCTCGTCCTCAGACTTCCCGTACGCGACGTGCCGGCGGACCAGGCGGGCCAGCCTGATCTCCTCCGGCACCTCGACGTACCAGGCCTCGTCGAGCAGCCCACGCACGGGCGCCCACTCCCCGTCCATCAGGAGGTAGTTGCCCTCGGTGACGACCAGCGGGACCGAGGGCGGCACCGCGATCGACCCGGCGACCGGCTCCTCCAGCTCGCGGTGGAACCGGGGCGCGTAGACGGTCTCGGCGTCCGCCGCTCGGAGCCGGCGAAGCAGGGCCACGTACCCGGCCGCGTCGAACGTGTCGGGCGCGCCCTTCCGGCCCGCGCGGCCGAGCCGCTCCAGCTCCCTCCCGGCCAGGTGGAACCCGTCCATCGGCACGCCGACCGCGGCCGGCGCCAGGGCGTCGGTGAGCACGTCAGCCAGCGCGGACTTCCCGGCGCCGGGCATGCCGGCGATGCCGAGGACGACCCGTCCCGGCCCCGCGGCCAGCCGCCGCGCCCGTTCGAGCGCGTGCTCGGCGGACGTCAGCAGCAGCCGCCTCGACACTGGCCCGGCCCGTCCGTCAGACCGGCTGGCTGTACCGGACCATCCCGCCGTCCACGTAGTACGTCGAGCCGGTCACGTACGAGGCGGCGTCCGACGCCAGGAACGCCACCACCTGCGCCACCTCCTCCGGCTGGCCGATCCGGCCCAGGGGCACGATGCGGCCCAGCGTCCGCATCTTCGCGTCGTCGGCCAGGGTCGCCCGGTTGATCGGCGTCGCGATCGCGCCCGGCGCCACGTTGTTGACCCGGATGCGGTACGGCGCGAGCTCGACCGCCAGGTTGCGGGTCAACCCCGCGACAGCGAACTTGCTGGCCCCGTAGGCAAGGTTCTGCGGGTAGGCGACCCACGACGACGTGGACCCCGCGTTGACGATCGACGGGTACGGACTCCTCTTCAGGTGCGCGACCGCGTATTTGCTGCAGAGCCACGTGCCGCGCAGGTTGACGAGAACGGTTGGCGAGCCCAGCTCCCGCCGTACGCACTCGACCATCGCCGCCACCTCCGCAGCCGAGGACACGTCGGCCCGGACCGCGAGCGCCCTCGGCAGCCGGGCCGCGAGCGCCCTCGCCTCGTCCTCGTAGCCGAGGTAGTTCACGCAGACGGCGGCGCCCGCCTCCGCGAACCGTTCGGCGATGGCATGGCCGATGCCGCTGCCCGCGCCGGTCACGATCGCCACCTTGCCCTTCAGGTCCAATTGCGCACCCTCGACTTAGTAGGAACTTACTGGAGGCTTAGATGCCCTCCGCCGTGCTTGCGCGCGGGGGCGGGTACTGCTAGGTTCCCGCCAAGCGTACCGGCCGGTCCGCCGCGAGCGGGGTGCCCGCCCGGCATGTCCGGACACGTTGGAGAGGGGAGGGTTCGTGGTGGTCGAAGGACAGACGCTGCAGGGCGTGCAGCTGGAAGTGCTGGTCACCGGCATCGTGAGTCCCATCGACACCGGCTCGATCCGCGGCCGGGGCCATGGCGTCCTGCGCCGGGACCGGGCCGTCGAGGTGACGTTCCTGCTCGACGACGGCGATCAGCCAGCGCTGACGGGGACCGCCTCCGTCTCCGCCGCCGCCGTCTGGCAGGCCGGGCAGACGCCGTGCAGCAGCTCGGTGCGGCGCAGGACCTTGTAGCCGGCCACCTCGCTGGGCGTCCGCCTCGGCGACCGGTCGAACGGGGCGTCGTCGATCCGTCCGCACTTGACGCACACCAGCTCGGCGTGCGGGCGCATTTCGGGATCGAAGTGCACGCTGCCGTCGCCGGCGTCGAACCGCCGGGCCTCCCCCGCCTGCACCAGGTCGTTCAGGGCCGAGTAGACCGTGGTCAGCGAGAGCCCCGGCAGCTGCTCTTTCAGCCGCGAGTGGATCTGCTCCGCCGTCGGGTGGCTGCGGTCGCTCAGGAGGGCGCGGTAGATCAGCACCCGCTGCGACGTGACCTTCTTGCCGCGCGCGCGGAGCAGGGCGACGAGGTCTTCTGCGGTGGGCACGAAGGAAGCCTAACACCCCTCGCCGGGTCGCTTAGTGACCCCGCTTAGCAGATGCTTATTCGTCAATTACCGATGCGAAACAGCGATTGCTGCTGACAAGTACGGATGCTAAGTTGCGGTCGCCAAGCGTCGTTCCGTGGTGGAGAGGGGGGATTTCGAGTTCGGAGGGGAGCCCTCCGGACCGCGCGCGGGCCCGCCTCCGAGCGCTCGGTGAACGACGTGGCGTTCCGAAAGGAGGTGGGACAAGTGCAGATCGAGGACCTCACGCGGAGGTCGTTCAACCGGCGCACGGCCCTCAAGGCGGGAGCGGCCGCGGCCCTGGCGTCACAGACGGTCCTGCTGGAGCAGCTCGCGATCGTGCCCAGCCGGCCGGCGTTCGCGGCTCCGGCGTTCCCGGACATCCAGTTCGACAACGGTGCGTTCGTGCACGGCCCGGCGACGTTCAACGACGGCGCCGGCAACGTGGTCGCGCAGTTCGGCGTCACGTTCACGCTGCTCGTCCCGGCGCGGCTGACCCGCAACCCGACCAGGACGGACCAGTCCCGGCTGGCGAACGCGCTGGCCACGATCGAGGCGGTCTTTCCGGCCAGCCCGTCGGGCGTGCTCATCACGTCGGTCTCGTACGGCCTGCCCTACTTCAACCGGCTGCCGGCGGCGCTGGTGGCGAGCAGGATGCCCCGGCTGACGTCCAACACGAGCCGGTTCGTGCTCGAGGAGTCGCCGGCGTTCCCGACGGACGTGTCGGCCTCGAACCCCGGCATCGCCAAGGACCGCTTCACGAACCAGGTCGTCATCGAGCGGAACGACCTGCTCTTCGAGTTCCGCAGCGACTCGGTGAACAACCTCCAGCAGGTGATCAACTGGCTGGAGGGCAGCAACGTGCTGAACGGCTTCTTCGTGCCGTCGCCGGCGTTCGGCGGCCTGATCGCCTTCCAGTCACCG
>VBJR01000036.1 GCA_005880175.1 Chloroflexota bacterium | reverse complement strand
GAAGTTGCGCAGCGCCTGGATGCCGCCGGCGGTCGCGCAGGCGCCGATCGTCACCAGCCGGCGGGACAGGCGGCGCACGCGCCGGATGCGCTCGACGTCGGCCGGGCTCGCGATCGACCCCTCGACCAGCGAGAGGTCATAGGGCCCGCATCCCACGGCGCTCGACGCCTCCAGGAAGTACGAGATGTCGACGCGGCCGGCCAGCGCCAGCAGCTCGTCCTCGCAGTCCAGGAGCTGCAGCTGGCAGCCGTCGCAGGACGAGAACTTCCACACGGCGAGTCGCGGTCGGCCGGTCATGGCTCACACCTCCCGTACGCCCAGCGCCCAGGCCACGGCGTCCGCGCGGAAGACCGGTCCCTCGCGGCAGACGAACGCCGGGCCGAGCTGGCAGTGGCCGCAGAGGCCGACGGCGCAGTGCATGTTGCGCTCCATCGAGATCCAGGCCGCCCGCTCCGCCAGTCCCAGACGCCGGAGGTCGGCGAGCGCGAACCGCATCATCACCTCGGGCCCGCACACCATCGCGACGCCGCCCTCCGGGTCGAAGGCGGCCCGGGGCAGCAGCGACCCCACGACGCCCACGTCGCCCGTCCACCCGGGCGCCGCCCGGTCCACCGTGACCAGGACGTCGACCCGGTGTCCCCAGCGCTCCAGCTCGCGCCGGAACAGCAGGTCGCCCGGCGCGCGGGCGCCGTACAGCAGCGTCACGCGGCGATAGTCCGGACGGTGGCGGCACAGCTCGGAGACCACGGGCCGCAGCGGCGCCAGGCCGACGCCGCCGGCGACGAGCAGCACGTCCCGGCCGCGCGCCGCGGCCAACGGCCAGGTGGACCCGAACGGGCCGCGCACCCCGACCCACTGACCGGGCCGCAGGCGGCAGAGCGCCTCCGACACCATGCCCACGGAGCGCACGGTGTGGACCAGGCGGTCCGGCCGGCCGGGGTCGCCGCTGATCGAGATCGGCACCTCTCCGACGCCGAACGCGTAGAGCATGTTGAACTGGCCGGGCAGCCATGCCTCGCCGGCCGCCTCGAGCGCGATCGTGACCGACTCTCGCGTCTCCCGGCGCCGGCTCAGGACGCGCGCGGGCCGGGGCGTCAGGAAGTCCGGCTCAGCGGCTGCCATGGGCGTACACGTCGAGGAGCTGGAGGCGGGTGGCCTGCAGGCGCTGCAGCATCAGGTCCCCGAAGCGCTCCATCAGCAGGTGGCCCAGAAGGTGGTCCTCGTGGCACTTGCCGCGCAGGCAGGCGCCGTCGAAGGCGACCGCCGCCACCCGCTCGCGCGCCATCGCGTCCAGGTGCCAGCGGTAGGGCGGGAAGAGCCACGACCAGCCCAGCGCGTCGCCCGGACCCAGCGTCTGGACCACGATGCGGCCACGCTCCGGCGAGAACACCTCCAGGGTGACGCGCCCCTCGCGCAGGACGAAGAAGCGGTCGGCCGGCTGGCCCTCCAGGAAGATCGCGACGTCGGCGTCGAAGCGGACGAAGCGCGCACAGCCGGCGATCAGCTCCTGGTAGCGCCGCGGCAGCCCGTCGAACAGCGGGCACCGGGCCACGGCCTCGGCGACGGTCAGCATCTCGTACCTCCTGGACTCGCGGCGATGGCCGCGGCCTCCTCCGTGATGTCGATGGCGGCCGGGCACCACGCGATGCAGCGGCCGCAGCCGGTGCATCCCGAGGTGCCGAACTGGTCCACCCACGTCGAGAGCTTGTGCGTCAGCCACTGCCGGTACCGCGACGCCGTCGAGGCGTGGACGCTGCCGCCGTGGATGTACGAGTGCCCCGCCGTGAAGCAGGAGTCCCAGCGCCGGTCGCGGTGCGCGGCGCCGGTGAGATCGGTGGTGTCCTCGACCGCCATGCAGAAGCAGGTCGGGCAGACGAGCGTGCAGTTGGTGCAGGCCAGGCAGCGGACCGCGACCTCGTCCCAGCGCGGATGCGCGTAGCTGTCGCGCGGGACACCGGCGATGCCGGCCGGCATCCGCCGGGTGATCTGCCCGGCGGTCGCCGCCGCAAGGCGCTCGGCGCCCTGCCGATCCCCCGGCCGGGCCGGCCGGGTGGGCAGCTCGGCCAGCAGCTCGGCGCCGCGCTCGGTGCCCGCCTCCACCAGGAAGCGGTGACCGGCGTCGTCGCGCAGCTCGGTCAGGGCCAGGTCGAACCCGCTCCGGGCCCGCGGCCCGTGGCCCATCGACGTGCAGAAGCAGGTGGCGGCGGCCTGGCCGCACGTGACGGCGACCAGGAACGCGCGCTCGCGGCGGCGCCGGTAGTCGGGGTCCGTGTGGTCGCCCCGCAGGAACACGCGGTCCTGGACCGCGATGGCGGCCAGGTCGCACGGCCGGACGCCCAGGAACGCCTGCATGGGCGCCTCCTCGCGCTCGCCGCGCACCTCGAACGAGCCGCCCTCGTCCCGCTCCGCGCTCCACAGCCGGAGCCGGGGCGGGAACAGGAACGGCTTCCAGGACTGGGCGCCGAGCGTGAAGCCGAAGAAGAGGTCGCGCGGGTCGCGCTCCAGGCGGTACGTGCCGGCGTCCTGCCGGTCCGTCCACCCGCGCGGCAGGTCGGCCGCCGACTCGACCTCGCCGTACGTCACGGCGCCCTCGCGCAGGACGGGCCCGATCACCCGCCAGCCGCGGCGGCGCAGCGCCGCCACCAGGTCGCCGAGGCGGGCCGCCGGGAGCGTCCTCATCGCTGCTCACCCACCACATAGCCGGTCAGCGCCTTCATGTAGTTGGCGCGCTCGTAGGCCCCCGGGTCGGCCACGGACCGCTGGCTCATGCTGCCCCGGAGCTGGGCCACGCTCTCGTACTCGTGGTCCTCCAGCCAGGCGGCGACCCCCTCGCGGACCTCGCTCAGCCGGCCCGGCCCGTGCCGGAGCAGCGCCGACGCCATCATCGTCACGTCGGCCCCGGCCAGGAGCAGCTTCACGGCGTCCTCCGGCTCGTGGACCCCGGTCGTGGCCGCGAGCGAGCAGCCGACCCGGCCGCGCAGTATGGCGATCCAGCGCAGCGGCAGCCGCACCTCCTCGGACGTGCTGAGGCGCACGGTCGGCACCACCGTCAGCGTCTCCAGGTCGATGTCCGGTTCCAGGAAGCGGTTGAACAGCACGAGCCCGTCGGCGCCGGCCCGGGCCAGGCGGTTCGCCATGTCGGGCAGCGAGCTGAAGAACGGGCCGATCTTCACCGCCAGCGGCACGCGGGTCGCCTGGCGCACGGAGGCCACGAGCTCCAGGCAGCGCGCCTCGACCTCGACCCCCGGCATCGACGGGTGCACAGGCACGAAGTGGACGTTCAGCTCGATCGCGTGGGCGCCCGCCTCCTCGAGCAGCCTCGCGTACCGGACCCACCCTCCGGGGCTGGAGCCGTTGAGGCTGGCGATGACCGGGACGTCGAGGGCAGTCCGCGCGGCCTCCAGGTGGTCCAGGTAGGCGCGGGGCCCGGTGTTGTAGTCGTCCAGCTCGGGGAAGTAGCCGCACGCCTCCGGCTGGCTGTGGGAGCCCGTCTCCAGGACGTGGTGGACGTGGAGCTCCTCGTGCTCGATCTGCTCCTCGAACAGCGACTGGAGCACCACGGCGCCCGCGCCCGCCTCCTCCAGCCGGAGCAGCGTGTCCAGGCCGGCCGAGAGGGGGGAGGCCGACGCCACCAGGGGGTTCGACAGCTCCAGGCCCAGATAGGTGGTGCGCAGGTCAGGCGTCGTCACGGTCGATCTCCCCCAGCTGCTCGTACAGGTGCCAGCGGGCGTCCACGTCGTGCTGCGCCTGCTCCATCAGCCGCTCGTAGTCGGCTGGTCGCGACCGCTCCAGCATCGTGAACCGTGCCTCCTTGCTCGCGAACTGCGTCAGCGGGATCACCGGCTTGCGCGAGTCGATCCGGAACGGGTGCTCGCCCGCGGCGCCCAGGCTCGGGTCGTAGCGGTAGAGGGGCCAGTAGCCCGAGTCCACCGCCTCCTTCTGGTGGCTCATCCCCGCCGCCATGTCGATGCCGTGGGCGATGCAGTGGGAGTAGGCGATGACCAGCGACGGACCGGGATGCGCCTCGGCCTCCGCCAGCGCCTTGACGGTCTGAGCGTTGTCGGCGCCAAGGGCCACGTGCGCCACGTAGACGTCCCCGTACGCGATGGCGATCATCCCCAGGTCCTTCTTGCGCGTCCGCTTGCCGGCGGCGGCGAACTTGGCCACCGCGCCCCGCGGCGTGGACTTGGAGGCCTGGCCGCCGGTGTTCGAGTAGACCTCGGTGTCGAGCACGAGCACGTTGACGTCGGCGCCCGACGCGAGCACGTGGTCGAGGCCGCCAGACCCGATGTCGTAGGCCCAGCCGTCGCCGCCGACGATCCACACGCTCTTCCTGACGAGGTGGTCCGCCATCCGGGCCAGCTCACCGGCGCGAGGATCCGCCAGCCCGGCCAGCCGTTCGCGCAGGAGCCGGACGCGCTCGCGCTGCGCGCCGATGCCCGCCTCGCCCGCCTGGTCCGCCGTCAGCAGCGCCCGCGCGAGCTCCTCGCCGACCTCCGGCGTCAGCGCCCGGAGCAGCTGGGCCGCGTGCTCCCGCTGGTGGTCGAGCGCCAGGCGCATGCCCAGGCCGAACTCGGCGTTGTCCTCGAACAGGGAGTTGGACCACGCCGGCCCGCGGCCCTCGCGGTTCGCCGACCACGGCGTGGTGGGCAGGTTGCCGCCGTAGATCGAGGAGCAGCCGGTCGCGTTCGCGACCAGCAGGCGGTCGCCGGACAGCTGGGTCAGCAGCTTGAGGTAGGGCGTCTCGCCGCAGCCGGCGCACGCGCCCGAGAACTCGAACAGCGGTTCCAGCATCTGCGAGCCCTTGATCGTGGCCACCTTGACCTGCGTGCGGTCGAACTCGGGGATCCCGCGGAAGAAGTCCCAGCTCGCCCGCTCCCGGTCGAGGTGGTCGAGGCGCGGCGCCATGTCGATCGACTTGTGCCTGACCTCTGTCTTCGACTTCGCCGGGCAGACGTCCACGCAGGTGCCGCAGCCGGTGCAGTCGTCCGGGGCCACCTGGATCGTCATCAGCAGGCCGGGCTGGTCCTTCGAGCGGCACTCCTTGTGCTGGAAGCCATCCGGCGCGCCCTCCAGCGCGTCGGCGCCGAACACCTTCATCCGGATCGCGGCGTGCGGGCAGACCAGCGCGCACTTGGCGCAGTCGATGCAGATCGACGGGTCCCAGACCGGGATCTCCTCCGCGATGCCCCGCCGCTCGAACCGGGACGTGCCGCTGGGGAACGTGCCGTCGGGCGGCAGCGCGCTGACCGGGAGCAGGTCGCCCTGTCCGGCCGCCATCATCGCCGTCACGCGCTGGACGAATTCGCGGGCGTCTCCGGTCAACGCCGGCCGGCGGTGCCGCGTCGACGTTGCCGCGGCCGGAACGGACACCTCGCGGAGGCCGTCCAGCGCGGCGTCGACGGCGGCGTGGTTGCGGGACACGACCGCCTCGCCGCGCTTGGCGTAGGTCCTGGCGATCGCGGCCTTGATGGCGGCGACGGCGCGCTCCCGCGGCAGCACGCCCGAGAGCGCGAAGAAGCAGGTCTGGAGCACCGTGTTGACGCGGCCGGCCAACCCCGCATCGCGGGCCACCCCGCTGGCATCCACCACGAAGAACCGCAGCCGCTTCTCGATGATCGACCGCTGGTCCTCCACCGGGAGACGGTCCCACACCTCGTCGGTGCCGTACGGGCTGTTGAGCAGGAACGTGGCGCCCGGCTCGGCGAGCCCCAGCACGTCCAGCCGGTCGAGCAGGCTGAACTGGTGGCACGCGACGAAGCTGGCGCGCTCGACCAGGTACGTGGAGCGGATCGGCCTCGGCCCGAAGCGGAGGTGGGAGACCGTCAGCGAGCCCGACTTCTTGGAATCCACGACGAAGTAGCCCTGGGCGAACAGGTCGGTCTGCTCGCCGATGATCTTCACGGAGTTGCGGTTGGCGCCGACCGTGCCGTCGCTGCCCAGCCCGTAGAAGACGGCGCGCACGACGTCGTCGGGCTCGGCGGGGAACGAGCGGTCGACGGGCAGGCTGAGCCGCGTCACGTCGTCGTTGATGCCGACGGTGAAGTGGCGGCGAGGCTCGGTGGCCTCCAGCTCCCCGAAGACGGCCACGGCCATCGCCGGCGTGAACTCCTTGGAGGCCAGGCCGTAGCGGCCGCCGATGACCAGCGGCACGTGCCGGCCCTGCTCGGCCAGCGCCGTGACCACGTCCTGGTAGAGCGGCTCGCCCAGGGCGCCCGGCTCCTTGGTCCGGTCCAGGACGGCCACCGCCCGCGCCGTGACGGGCAGGGCGGCGGCGAGCGCGGCCCCGTCGAAGGGACGGAACAGGCGGACGGTGACCAGTCCGACGCGCTCGCCGCGCGCCCGCAGCGCCTCGACGGCCTCCTGGGCCGCGCCGGCGGCCGACCCCATCAGCACCAGCACGCGCTCGGCCTCCGGATCGCCGTGGTAGTCGAACAGGCGGTACTCGCGGCCGGTCAGCGCGCCCAGGCGCCCCATGGCCGCGGCCACTACCCGCGGGACCGCGGCGTGGTACGGATTGGCCGCCTCCCGGGCCTGGAAGAACACGTCCGGGTTCTGGGCGGTGCCGCGGACGAACGGGCGGTCCGGGCTCAGGGCGCGGGACCGGTGGGCGTGGACCAGCTCGTCGTCGATCATCGCTCGCAGCGTCCCGTCGGCCAGCGGCACGATGCGGTCCACCTCGTGCGAGGTGCGGAACCCGTCGAAGAAGTGCAGGAACGGGATCCGGGCCTCGAGGGTGGCCGCGTGGGCGACGAGCGCCAGGTCCTGCGCCTCCTGCACGGACGAGGAGCAGAGCATCGCGAAGCCCGTGGCGCGGGCGGCCATCACGTCGGAGTGGTCGCCGAAGATCGACAGCGCGTGGGTCGCGACGGCGCGAGCGGCGACGTGGAAGACCGCCGGCGTCAGCTCGCCCGCGATCTTG
>VBJR01000035.1 GCA_005880175.1 Chloroflexota bacterium | reverse complement strand
AGCAAACCGCTCCGCCTATGGCGTGGCAGCCGGGCGGCGACCCGCTACCGTCCACCTACACCAGCCTGCAACCCCACACCTCCGCCAGCCGCGCCCGCACCTCCTCCAGCTCCTCGGCCGTGGCCCCCAGCCACCGGTCCCGCACGTCGCTGTACCGCGGCTCGCACGGCCTCTCCACGGTGCTCTCGGTCTTCTGCACGAGCGCCAGCAGCACCAGGGAGTAGATCAGCCCGACCTGGTGGTCGTTCAGCGCCACGTGCGGGATCGGCCGGAGCGAGCCCGGGTCGTGCTCCCACTCCTCCAACTCCCGCAGGACGGAGACCAGCTCGCGCGCCCGCTCCACGATCCGGGCAGCGTCGCCGCCCTCGGTGATGGCCTCGCCGAGCTCGCGGGCCCGGTGCCACAGCTGCGCCCGGCGGCTGGGCTGAGGCACGGTCGCGTCGGCGGCCTGGGACCGGCGCGGGTTCTCCACAGGTTGTGCGTACATCTGTTCGTATTTTGTCGCATACGCTTGACCTTGTGGACGACACAAGGACGCAGCGCCCACTTGGCCGCGAGGAGTTCGGCCAGCTGCAGCGCGGCGATCGGCTCCGCGACCGCGGCGGGCGGGAGTGGACGCGACCCGGCCGGGCCTGGTAGTCGTCCGCCAGCCGCAGCCCTCACCCGACGTTCAGGTGGGATAGAGCGTCCGGCGGTAGCCGGCCCTTCTCCAGCCAGCGAGCTGCACGAGGGTCTCGACGAATGCGAGCTCGCCTCCGGCTATGGCCGAGATACGGGCACCTATTCCTGAACGCGGTCGATCAGTTAATCTGAACGACGTGTTCCTGAACATCGTCGTTCAGATAGTGCCACCGCGTGGTTGAGCGCGCGCCCCGCCGCGGGCGTCCGCGGGACCCCGGCGTGGACGAGGCGGTGCTGACCGCGGCCGTCGAGCTGCTGGCCGAGGCCGGCTTCGCGCGGCTGACGATGGACCACGTCGCGGCGCGCGCCGGGGTGGGTAAGGCCAGCCTGTACCTGCGCTGGCCGAACAAGGTGGCCCTCGTGGCGGAGGCGATCCAGCACCGCTCCGGCGTCGTGCCCGACGTGCCCGACACCGGGAGCCTGCCCGGCGACATGCGCACGTTCCTCCGGGCCCTGCTGCGGACGTTCGGCACGGCGTCGCAGGCGATGGCTGCGGTCATGGGCGAGGTCGGGAGCCACCCCGAGCTGCGCAAGGCCTGGCGCCAGGGCCTCGCGGCCGCCCTGACCGACTGCGTGCGCGAGATCGTCGAGCGCGCCCTGGCCCGCGGCGAGCTGCCCGCCACCAGCGACGTGGAGCTGCTCTCGATGCTGCCCATCACCCTCGTGCAGCACTGGCGGCTGGAGCACGGACAGGCGCCGGACGACGCGACCGTCGAGCGGATCGTCAGCCAGTTCTACACGCCGTACTGAAGGAGTCGCCATGTTCGCCGCCATCGCCAGTTTCGACATCCGGTTCCGCTGGCTGATCGTCGCCGTGTGGCTGGTTGGCGTGGTCGCCGGGGTCCGGCTGCTCCCCAGCCTGACGGCGGTCACCCACGCCAACAACGGCTCGTTCAACTCCTCGTCCAGTCCGAGCGTGCGGGCGAGCCAGCTCGCGGCGCCGTTCCAAATCGCCGACCCGAATCAGACGGCGACTATCGTCGCCTCCCGGGCGGCCGGGCCGCTCACCGACGCCGACGCCGACGCCATGATCCAGGTGGAGCAGGCCGTACGGCAGCTGCCCGGGGTGGCCTCGGTGAAGGATGGCGGGACATCGCCGGACGGCCGCGCCGCCCGGGCTGTCGTGACCGTGCCCGGGTCCGTATCGTCCAACAACAGCGCTGCCGACGACGTCGTCCACCGCATCCGGGCCGCCATGGCGCCCGCCGGCGCGCCCGCTGGCCTGGACCTCCACCTGGCCGGGCCGCTGGCCGTGGAGGTGGACGGTCGGGCCACGGAGTCGGGCGGCATCACCCGTTTCACCCTCCTGTTCGTGACCGTGGTGCTGTTCATCGTCTACCGCGCCGCGCTCGCCCCCCTGGTCACGCTCATCCCGGCCGCGCTGGCGGTGGTGATCTCGGGTCCGCTCGTCGCTGAGATCATGGGCCGGGCCGGCATCCCCGTCCCGCCATCGACCCAGCCGCTGCTCATCGTGCTGCTGCTCGGCGCCGGCACCGACTACGGCCTGTTCCTGTGCTTCCGGTTCCGCGAGGAGCTGGCTCGCGGCGGCGAGACGCGCGAAGCGCTCGTGACGGCGGTCGCCCGGGTAGGCCGGGCGCTCACCTTCTCCGGCCTGATCGTTGCCGCGGCCCTGCTCACCATGCTGCTGGCGCCGTCCGGCATCTTCCAGGGCATCGGCCCCTCGCTGGCGATCGGCATCGCCGTCATGCTGGCCGCCGCGCTCACCCTGATGCCGGCCCTGCTCGCCATCTTCGGGCGGGCGGTGTTCTGGCCGTCGCGGCCGCTGTGGGGCGCGCGGCGGGCGGTGCTGTGGGGCCGGGTCGCCGAGCACGTCGTGCGCCGCCCCGTCGTGATGCTGGCGGCCGGCGTCGTCCTGTTCGGCGTCCTCGCGGCTGGCTTGATCGGCTTCCGCACGACGAGCGAGCTCGGCAACCCGGCGCCGGACGGCAGCGACTCCGCCGCCGGCACGGCAGTGCTGGCCGCCCACTTCCCGCCGCCCACCCCCACCGATCAGCTGCTGCTCCGGTACGGCGCCCCCGTCACGAATCCGGCCCAGCTCGACCAGGTGCGGGCGCAGCTCGCGAGCGCCCCCGTGTTCCGCAGCGTCACCGGACCGGTGGTCAGCGCCGACGGCCGGACCGTTCTCTACGATGCAGTGCTGCGCGCCGGCCCGGTCGGCAGCACGCCGGCCGCCAACGCGGTGCCGAAGGCCACGGCCGCCCTGGCCGCCGTCGCCCGCGCGACGGAAGCCCGGGCCTACGGCGTCGCCGGGCCGGACGCCTCGCTGAACGACGTCCTCACGTCCTCCAACGCCTCGCTGGCGCTGGTGGTCCCGGCCATCCTCGTGCTCATCCTCGTCCTGCTCGGCCTGATGCTGCGCAGCCTCGTCGCCCCCTGGTACCTGGCGCTGACCGTGGGGCTGTCCTACCTGTCCTCGCTCGGCTTCGCCATGGTCGTGTTCGTCCACCTCGGCGGCGCGGAGGGGGTCGTGTTCATCCTGCCGCTCCTCATGTTCGTGTTCTCGATGGCCCTGGGCGAGGACTACAACGTGCTCGTCATGAGCCGGATCCAGGAGGAGGCCCACGACGCCGCGACCCTGGCCGAGGCGCTCACCCGAGCCATCGGCGTCACCGGCACGACGGTCACCGCGGCCGGGGTCATCCTGGCCGGCGCGTTCGTGGTGCTGGGCCTCGCCGGCGGCAGCAGCCAGACCCAGGAGCTCGGCTTCAGCATCGCCTTCAGCGTGGTGCTGGACACGTTCTTCGTCCGCACCCTCCTCGTGCCCTCCATCGCGATGCTGCTCGGCCGCTGGAACTGGTGGCCAGCGCAGCTGTCACGCCCGGCGCCGCTCTCGCCGGCGTCGATCAGATGATGCAGCGCTCCGACAATCGAGGCGTTGCCGCCAACGAGCGGCTGACCGCGATGGCGGGTGCGGTGCTCCTGGTGGTGTTCGTGGTCGAGCTCGCGACCGTGTCCGATCTCGGCACGCTGCTGTCCGCCCACGTTTTCGTCGGGGTGCTGATGGCCGGCCCGCTGGCCGTCAAGCTGGGCTCCACCGGATGGCGGTTCGTCCGCTACTACACGGGGAATCCAGCCTTCGTACTCCAGGGTCCGCCTCCACTCCCGCTCCGTCTGCTGGCCCCGCTCGTCGTCGCCTCCACCCTGGCCGTCGTCGGCAGCGGGATCGCGCTCGTCTTCACCGGCCCGGCGTCCCCCGGTCCGTTCGTCGCCCTGCACGTCATCAGCTTCCTGGTCTGGATGCCGGCGATCGCGATCCATGTCATCGGCCACTTTCTCGAGGTCCCACGCCTGATCGCGAAGGACTTGAGGCGCGGTGCGCCGGAGCCGGCGCCCGGACGCCGGCTGCGGCCCGGCGTGACCCTCGGCATGTTGGCGGCCGGAGCGATCGCCGCCCTCCTCCTCAGCCCCGCCGCGGCGCCCTGGATCGCGTGGATCGATGCCGGAAGGGCACCCGGCTCCGCGTTCTTCGTGGTCGGCCTGGGCCTCGCGGCCGGGGGCATCCTCGTCGCCCGGCTGTTCAGGTGGTGGTAGATGCCTGGCCCGGCGGGCGCGCTCCTGGAGCCCGCCCCGCACCTCGCGCTCCGGTCGGACGACGGCGTCGAGGCCGGCATCTCGGCGGCGACATCGTCGTGCGCCGCGCCGGCTGGCTGGCGCGGGCGCCTGCGGGAGTCGTGGCCGGGCTGGCTGCAGGAGGTGCCGCTGGGTCGCGGAGCGCAGGCTGCCGTAGCGCGCGACCGCACACTGTAGTGGCCGGGTCAGCCGACTCCGGTGACCCCGCCCGTCTCGTCGTTGCGGTAGCGGCCCTTCGAGGGGCCGTACGACGTTCGCCGCGGCAGCCGCACGAGCCGGGCACCGACGTCCGACCAATCGTGCCGCTGTGTCCCGAGCCGGCCGCCCCAATCGACCAGGATCCCGTCCCTGTCCACGCGCCGGACACGACCCTCGACCTGGTCGGCGCCGCGAACCGCGAGACGATCGCCTGGGCGGATGTGGCTCACGGTCGAAGGCTACCGACCACGCTCAGGCGACATGCGGTGCTGGTCCGCTACGGCTTGTCGTGGGGCCGGCGAAGGCTCTCGGCGAGGCCACGCGCCAGCCGGCCGACCGCCAGGCCAGCGGACGGCCGCACCCGGTGCAGCGCCGTACCCAGGACGCCGGCACGGGCGGCGATGCCCCACATCGCGCGATCGGTGACACGTTGTGCGGCCCGCTCGACGACGTCAGGGTGCCTGGCCGCTGCCGCCCGGCCCCGCCCGGTCAGCTGGTCCTGCCATCGCGGGATCGCCCAGCTGCCGGACGATCGCCCGGCCCTGGTGCGGCGCCCGTCCAAGGGCACGGCCCATGCGCTCCGGCACGCCGTCCTGGCGATCCATCCAGGGTCAGGATAGGAGGTTCAGCTCGGTCTCAACGGGGTCGGGAGGAGGTCAGGAACCTTCGGGCGCGTCGGCAATCCGGACGATGTGATCGAGGTGAACCTGAACACGCGGGGCAACTGTAGCCGCGACCACCCCGTCAGGTCGGGCCGGTACCGGTCGTCCGGATCTCGACCGTGGCCTCCATGACGCTCTCCGCCGAGCCCATGAACACCCCACGCGTGGGCGCCGCGTCGCGGTAGTCGCGGCCCACGGCCAGGCGCACGTAGTGCTCCGGCGAGAGGCCCGGATGCGTTGGGTCGTACGCCGTCCACCCCCGTTCCGGGACCCAGGCCTCGGCCCAGGCGTGGGACGCCCCGGTGAAGGGCTCGCCGTCGCCCTCGTACACGTAGCCGCTCACGTAGCGGCACGGGACGCCGATGGCCCGGGCCACCGCGATGAATACGTGCGCGAAGTCCTGGCACACGCCGCGCCCCAGCTTCAGCGCCTCCTCCACGTCGGTGGAGACGGTGGTGACGTCGGTGGCGTACGTGAGGGCTCCCGCGATGGTGCCCACGGTCCTGTCCAGCGCCTCCAGGACCTGCTCCGGGGAGGCCGGGTCGCGCAGGCGCGCGCGCCGGCCCAGTCGCCGCACGCCCGCGGTGTCGAGCACCGGGGCTCGGAAGAGCAGCAGGTCGAGGGGGGCCAGGTCGAGCGGCTCCGGCCGGGGCGCGTCGCCGGTCTCGACCTGAACGCGGCTGAAGACCTCCAGCGCCGGGTGCGCCGCGAGCAGGTTGAAGTACTGGACGTGGTTGCCGAAGCCGTCCACGTAGCCGCGCACCGTGGTCTGGGGCCACACGTCGAGGTCGTACGCGTGGATGCGCTGGCCCTCGACCCCTGCCGGCCGCAGTCGCAGCTCCATGTGCGCCTCGCTGACGTCGGCGCTGTACCGGTAGTTCGTCCGGTGGGTGATCCAGAGCCGCATCAGCCCCCCGACCGCTGCTGCTGCTGCTGCGGATGGCGGGTGAGCTGGTCCCCCTCGGGGTCGAGCGCGAGCTGGCTGGGCTGGAAGTAAGCGCTGCGCAGCGCCTGGTGCAGCTCGGCGTTCCGCCCGTCGAAGCGCGTCGCCAGCTCGCCGGGCGAGGCGCCGACCTGCGCCGGGTCGGCGTACTGGAACGTGGCGGCCAACCGGCCCAGGACGCGGTGGGGCGGGCTCTCCGCCTCGGGGTCGTCGATGCCCTGGACGGCCGCCAGCGCCGCCGTGATGCAGAACCCGGCCGAGTGCGGGCTCCGGCGGTCGAGCAGCAGGAACCGCGACACGGCTGGCGCGCTCACGGCCGCGCCGAACCGCATTCGGAACGTCTCCAGCGAGGCGCAGCTCCGGAGCACGCTGGCCCACGCGATCGCGTCCTCCTCGTGCTCCGCGAGCTCGGCGGCCTTGCGCGTGACGAGCCGGACCACGTTGGCCGCGCGCTCGTGGTGCTTGCCGAGCTTGACGAAGTGCCATGCCTCGTCGTGCGTCATCGTGTCGTCCACCAGCCCCGCGACGAGCTGCGTGCCCATCTCGACCTGGCGGAGGTAGGAGTCGGGCCGGCCCTGCCAGCCGGCGTCGGACATGCGCCAGTAGAGGGAGTTGAGCTGCTCCCAGGTCTCCATGGAGAGCGAGGGCCGGACGGCTTGCGCCGCGCGGCGCGCGGACTCCAGCGACCGGCGCAGCGACGGCCCGGCGGCGTCGCCGAGCACCAGCGCGACGGCGTGCTCCCTGGCCACCGGGCCGGGGACCGGCCAGCCCGCGAGCACCAGGAAGTCGGACCAGAAGCGACGCCGCGAGGGAGTCGAGCGATCGAGCGAGAGCTCGAAGTGCACGCGCAGGAGCCTGGCCAGGTGCTCCGTCCGCTCCACGTCGCGGCCGAGCACGTACAGCATGGTGGCGACGCGGCTAAGGAGCGCCATCTTCGCTCGCCGTCACCCAGGTGTCGCGGCTGCCGCCGCCCTGAGGCCGCCGGGCGTCACCGTCGTCTCCGGGCCCGACAGCACGAACGGCCGCAGGTCCTGGTGACGGCTGGCGATGCCGCCGGACGTGAGCACGGGCTGCACCGAGAGGTCGATCACCGGCTGGGCGACGAAACGGCGCGGGTGGGCCTCGATCAGCCGGCGCATCCGGGCGCGCTGGGCACGCGTGGATATCGGACCGATCAGCATCCCGTAGCCTCCCGACCCGCCCACCGTCTTGACGACCAGGTGCTCGAGGTGGTCCACCACGTACCTGCGCTCCGCGTCGCGGGTGCAGATGTAGGTCGGCACGTTGGGCAGCAGAGGCTCCTCGCCGAGGTAGTAGCGGATGATGTCCGGCACGAGCGCGTACACGGCCTTGTCGTCGGCCACGCCGTTGCCGAGCCCATTCGCGATCACGACGCCGCCCGCGCGATAGGCGTTGACCAGACCGGGTATCCCGAGCAGGCTGTCGGGGCGGCCGAAGATGGGGTCCAGGTAGGCGTCGTCGACGCGCCGGTACACCACGTGCACCGGACGCAGGCCGTCCGTTGTGCGCATGAAGACGCGGTCCTGGTCCACGAGCAGGTCCGAGCCCTCGACCAGCTCGATGCCCATCTGCTTGGCGAGAAACCAGTGCTCGAAGTACGCCGAGTTGTAGATGCCCGGCGTGAGCAGCACCACCGTGGGATCTACCACGCGCGACCCCGCCAGCCAGCGCAGGTTGCTCAGGAACTCGTGGCAGTAGCCATCGACGGGCCTGACGTCGTACCCGATGAACAGCTCGGGGACCACGCGCTTGAGGATCTGCCGGTTCGCGAGCACGTAGGAGATGCCGGACGGCGTGCGGAGGTTGTCCTCCAGCACGTGGAACTCGCCCACGTGGTCGCGAACCAGGTCGATGCCTGCCACGTGGCAGTGGAGCCCGCGCGGCGCGCGGAGGCCGACGAGCTCGCGGCGGAAGCCGTCCGCCGACAGCACCACGTCGCTGGGAACGGCCCCCTGGCGCAGGATGCGCTGCTCGCCGTAGATGTCCTCCAGGAAGAGGTTCAGCGCCACGACGCGCTGCTTGAGGCCGCGCTCCAGGCGGGTCCACGTGCGGCCATCGATGACCCGCGGTATCAGGTCCACCGGGAAGAGCTTCTCGATGCCGCGGTCATCCTCGTACACCGTGAACGTGATGCCCAGCTCCCGGAACACCCGCTGGGCCAGCCGCTGGCGCCGCCGCAGCTCCGAATGGCCCAGCGTCTGGAGCCGCTGGTGGATTCGAAGGTAGGGACGCCTCGGCTGCCCCGGAGCCGCCAGCATCTCGTCGTAGAAGGCACCCCGCGCCTCTGCCTGCGCAGGGACGACCCTACCCATGATCTCCTTCGAAGTCTACGGGGCCACCCTCCCCGCATCTCCCACCCACCCGGCTCAGCCTCCGCGGCTGGGTTCGTGCGGACCACACGAATCGCGGCGGCCCGCGCTCCCGTATGGTCGACTCAGCTCTGAAGGACAGGATCACGCTCCGGGTTGGCTGTGCATTCACCTACGCGCTGGCCGCCCCGGTTCCCGCGCTGGTGCAGGTTGCCGCCCGTCGAGGCGAGTCCGTCGACATCCTGCGCGAGACCTGGGAGCTGGACCCCCCGGTGAGCGTGGACGAGCTGACCGACCCCTACGGCAACGCCATCCGCCGCCTGACGCTGGCGCCCGGCACCGCCCGCCTCCGCTACGAGGCCACGGTGGAGGTTCCCGGCCAGCCG
>VBJR01000034.1 GCA_005880175.1 Chloroflexota bacterium | reverse complement strand
CCCGGTGGTCTCCCGCATCTTCCAGATCGCGGTGGTGTACTCCGTGTTCGCCCTGATCGTGGTCTCGATCGCGGCCGTGGGCCGGACGTTCTTCGCCCTCTCGCGGGACAAGGTGCTGCCGGGCTCGGGCCTGCTGGCGCGCGTGAACCCGCGCTCCCAGACGCCGGTGCCGGCGATCATCCTGAGCACGCTGCTGATGATCGTGGTCATGGTGCTGGCGGCGGTCCGCGGCGACGCGTACGTGCTGCTGATCACGTCCACCCCGATCCTGGTCTTCATGAACAACCTGATCGTCGTGGTCGCGTACTGGCTGCGCCGCGACAGGCTGGCCAGCATCCCGACCGACTTCAGCCTCGGCCGCTGGGCGCTGCCGGTGTTCGTGCTGGCGGTGATCTGGCTGGTCGGCGTGCTGCTCGACCTCACGCTGCCGGAGCCCTTCCACCCGGCCGCGATCGTGGCGGTGGTGATCTGGGTCGTCGCCATCCTGTGGTACGTCCTGTTCATCCGGGGCCGCGTGCGGCGGGGCGAGGCGGCGACCGCGCTCATGGCGCTGGGCGTCGAGCCGGCGACCGCGGCCCAGACGAGCGGCGAGTAAAGGAGGAACTGTGGGGAAGCTGGACGGCAGGGTCGCGATGATCACGGGCGCCGGCAGCGGCATGGGCCGCGCCGCCGCCCGCCTGTTCGCCGCCGAGGGGGCGAGCGTGGTCGTCGCCGAGGTCAACCCCGACACCGGGCCGACGATCGAGCGGGAGATCCGCGACGCGGGTGGCACCGCCGCGTTCGTCGCCTGCGACGTCTCGAAAGCCGACCAGGTGCGGGCCGCCGTGGAGGCGGCCCAGACGCGGTTCGGCGCCCTGCACGTCCTCTACAACAACGCCGGGCTCTGGTATCCGGCCCGCGGCAACTACCGGCCCGGCATCACCGACGCGCCCTCGCCGCTGCTCGAGGAGAACATCTGGGAGCGGACGATCGACGTCAACCTCAAGGGCACGTACCTGTGCTGCAAGTACGGCATCCCGGCGATGCAGGCGGCCGGCGGGGGCGCGATCATCAACGTGTCGAGCATCGCCGCGCTCCGCGTCGGGCGCGGCGCCTCGGACGCGTACACGGCGGCGAAGGGCGGCATCATGACCATGACGCGCACGCTCGCGGTCGAGCACGCGCAGTACGGCATCCGCTGCAACTGCATCTTCCCCGGCGCGATCAAGACGCCGCTGGTCGGCGAGCTGACGCCCGAGCAGGAGCGGGCGACGGCCGCCAACATCCCGCTCGGGCGCTGGGGCCAGCCCGAGGACGTGGCGAAGATGGCGCTGTTCCTGGCCTCGGACGACTCCTCCTGGATCACCGGCCAGTTCTTCGTCGTGGACGGCGGGTTCACGGCCGTATGACGGAGTACGAATGTCTTCATCAGCGACCGATGAGCGGGGCCCGTCGGGGATGGCGCGGCCGACGCGGATGCGCCTCGGGGAGCAGGTGGCGAGCTCGCTCCTGGCGGCGATCCGGCTCCACGAGTACCTGCCCGGTCAGCGCCTGCCGCCCGAGCGCGAGCTCGCCCTCGAGCTGGGCGTCAACCGGACGGCCGTGCGCGAGGGTCTGCGCTGGCTGGAGGAGCGGCGCTACGTGGAGGTCCGGCGCGGCAAGTACGGGGGCACGTTCGTCCTGCCCCCGCCGGTGGACGCCTCGCCGGAGCAGCTGAGGGGCATCGCCGGCGAGCTGCGCCAGCTGTTCGAGTTCCGGCGCGCGATCGAGCCGGCGGCCGCGGCGCTGGCCGCCGAGCGCATCGCGGCGGCCGAGCTGGCCCAGCTGCGGGAGCTGCACGCGGCGGAGACGCCGGACATCGCGCGCGACCGGCGGCGGGCGCTCGACGTGGCGTTCCACGAGGTCGTCGCCGCCGCCAGCCGGAACGCGCTGCTGTTCGACGCGGTCCGCGACATCCGGGTCCGGCTGGCGCCCGGGCTCGACCTGATCCAGGGCCCATGGCCGGAGCGGCGGGCGGAGTCGCGCGGCGGCCACGAGCGGCTGATCGCGGCGCTCGCGGACGGCGACGTCGAGGCCGCGCGGGCGGCGATGCACGACCACGTGGCGGCCACCGAGGTGGCGATCCGCGGGCTGCTGGCCCGGAAAGGCGTCACGCTGGAGCGGTGAGCTACGACGTCGCCGCGCTCCGAGCCGACCAGTTCCCGGTCACCCGCCGCCTCGCCTACCTGGACAACGCGACGTTCGGCCCGCTGCCGCGGGCGTGCGTCGAGGCCGCCTCCGCGTGCCTCCGCGAGCTGTCCGAGGGGACGTCGCTGCCGGTGCCGTGGGCGTCCGAGACCGAGCGGGTGCGCGGCCTGGCGGCGCGCCTGGTCGGCGTGGACGCCGCCGACGTCGCGTTCGTCAAGAGCTCGGCCGAGGGCATGGGCCTGGTCGCGCTCGGCCTCGACTGGCGGCCGGGCGACGAGGTCGTGGTGTACGAGGACGAGTTCCCCGCCGGCGTGCTGCCCTGGCTGAACCTCGCCCACCTGGGCGTGCGGGTCCGGTTCGTCGGCGACCGCGGCCGCCACCGGTTCGACGCGGCCGACGTGGCGGAGCTGGCCGGCGAGCGGACGCGGGTCGTCTGCCTGGGGCTGGTCAGCTTCGACAACGGCCTGCGGACGCCGGTCGAGCGCGTCGCCGAGATCTGCCGCGAGCACGGCGCGTGGCTGCTGGTGGACGCGACCCAGGCGGCCGGCGTGCTCCGGGTGGACGCGGCCGCGCTCGGCTGCCACCTCCTGGTGGCGCACGGGTACAAGTTCCTGCTGTCCGGCCACGGCACGGCGATCTGCTACGTCCACCCGGACCTGCGGGCGAGCCTGCGCGTGCCCGAGCCGGGCTGGAAGACGCGCCGGACCGGCGACGGCCGCGACGACACCGACTATGCGGACGTGGAGTTCGTCGAGGACGCCCGCCGGTTCGAGCCGAGCATCCCGAACCTGGCCTCGATCGTGGGCATGGGGGCGTCGCTGCGGCTGCTGCTGGAGCTGGGGCCGGACGAGGTCGAGCGGCGGGCGGTGGACCTGGCCGCGGCCGCCGCGGAGGGGGTCGCCGGCCGCGGGTACCGGGTGGTCAGCTCGCGGCTGCCGGGCGAGCGGTCGAGCATCGTGTCGGTCGAGCGCGAGGGCGTGGACCCCGACCACCTGGAGGCGGTGCTGCGCGAGGCGGGCGTGGTCGCGGCGGTGCGCGGGGGGCGGCTGCGGCTGTCGCTCCACGGCTACAACGACGAGTCGGACGTGGAGCGGCTGCTGGCGGCGCTGCCCCGTTAGCGAAGTCGGTAGGGTTGGGAGCGATGGCCCCATTCTTCGGCTACCACATGCCCGACTTCTCGTTCCCCGGCGTCGCGCCCGAGAACCGGTTCGACCGCGTGGTGGAGCTGGCCTGCGCCGCCGAGACCGCCGGCTTCGACGCCGTGACGGTGATGGACCACTTCTACCAGATCGGAGGCGTCGGGCCGCCCGAGGAGCCGATGATGGAGGCGTACACGACGCTGGGCGGCCTCGCGGCGCGGACCACGCGGGTCCGGCTGGCGACGCTGGTCACCGGCGTCACGTACCGCAACCCGGCGCTGCTGGCCAAGATGGTCACGACGCTGGACGTGATCTCGAAGGGCCGGATGATCTTCGGCATCGGCGCGGCGTGGAACGACGCCGAGCACGCCGGCTACGGGATCGAGTTCCCGCCCATCCGGGAGCGGATGGACCGCCTCGACGAGGCGCTGACGATCGCCCGGAAGATGTTCACGGAGGAGCGCCCGTCGTTCACGGGCAAGCACTACCGCATCGAGGAGGCGCTGAACAGCCCGCGGCCGATCCAGCCGGGCGGCCCGAAGGTGCTGATCGGGGGCGGCGGCGAGCAGCGCACGCTGCGGCTGGTGGCCCGGCACGGCGACATCTCGCACTGGTGGGGCACGCTGGACGTGCTGAAGCACAAGAGCGAGGTCTTGGAGCGCCACTGCGAGGCCGAGGGCCGCGACTTCTCGACCATCCTGCGCACGGCCGGCTCTCCGGTCGTCCTGGTGGCGGACGAACGCCAGGCGGCCGCGGCGGCGGAGCGCATCCCGGCGTCCCGCCGGGGCCTGATGTCCCCGGCGACGGTGGAGCAGGCCGCGGAGCGGCTGCGGCCGTTCCTGGAGGCGGGCATCGGCGGGTTCACGTTCAACAACCCGACGATGCCGACGCCGGAGGCGATCGCCCTCGGCGGGGAGCTGCGCAAGCTGCTGAGCTGACGTTCGCCCCGGGCGCGGGCGCTAGCCGGCCTCGGACCGGCCGGCCATGAAGTTCGCGATCTCCGCGCTCGGCACCGCGCCGTCGACGTAGGTGAAGCTCCCGCGCTCGCGCACCTCGCGGGCGGCGGTCAGGAACGCGCTGAACGCCGCCCGCGCCAGCGCCCCTCCGAGGCTGACCCGGCGCACGCCCGCGTCCGCCAGCTCCGCGACGGTGAACTGGCGGCCCGCCAGCACGTTGACCGGCTTCGACACCGCCTCGCACACCGTCCGCACCTCCTCGATCGTGCTCAGGCCGGGCGCGTACAGGACGTCGGCGCCCGCCGCCTCGAAGGCCAGGAGCCGGGCGATCGTGTCGTCCAGGTCGGGGCGGCCGTGCAGGAAGTTCTCCGCGCGTGCGGTCAGGGTGAACGGGAACGGCAGCGAGCGGGCCGCCTCGACCGCCGCCGCCACGCGCTCGATCGCCTGCTCGCGGGGATAGATCGGATCGTCGGGCCGGGTCGTGGAGTCCTCGATGGAGCCGCCGACGAGCCCGACCTCGGCCGCCAGGCGGATGGTCTCGGCCGCCGTCTCGGGGTCGTCGGCGAAGCAGTTCTCGAGGTCGGCGGACACGGGCAGCGGCGTCGCCTGGACGACGACCGCCGCGCCCCGGAGCGCCTGGTCGCGCGTCACCGCGCCCACGCCGTCGCGGCGGCCGATGGAGTAGCCGTAGCCGCTGCTGGTCGTGGCGAGCGCCTCGAACCCGAGGTCGGCCAGGATGCGGGCGGTGCCGGCGTCCCAGGGGTTGGGGATCACGAAGGTGCCGGGCCCCTCGTGGAGCCGCCGGAAGGCCGCCGCCTTGTCGCTCTGCGTCATGGGGCTACCGTAGCGGGTCATGGCAGCTCCCCGCGCCGCCGGCCGGCGCCTCCCCTGGCCGCGGGTGCCGGAGCGCGTGCGCCGGGCGGTCGAGACCACCCTGGGCGCGGCGATCGTGGAGGCGCGCACGCAGGAGGGCGGGTTCTCGCCGGGAGCCGCGGCGCGGCTCCGCCTGGCCAACGGCGGCAGGGCGTTCGTGAAGGCGCTGGGCGTGGACGTCCAGGAGCTCGGCACCGGGCTCTACCGCGCCGAGGCGGTGGCGATGGCCCATCTCCCGGCGGGCTTGCCGGCACCGCGCCTGCTCGACGTCTACGACGACGGCGAGTGGGTCGCCCTGGTGTTCGAGGACGTGGACGGCCGGCACCCGGCGATCCCGTGGAAGCCGGACGAGCTGGAGCGGGTGGCCGCGGCGCTGGCCGACCTCGGCGCGGCGCTCACGCCGTCGCCGTGGCCGGAGGCCCCGGCAGCGCCGGACGCCAACCGTGCGTTCGTGGCGGCGTGGCGGGAGCTGGCGGCGGCGCCGCCGGCGGACCTCGACCCGTGGCTCGGCCGGCAGCTGGCGCGGCTGGCGGCGGAGGGCCCGGACCTGGCCGGGCTGGTCGCGGGGGACACGCTGCTCCACGGCGACGTCCGCTCCGACAACCTCCTCCTCACCCCGGACGGGGGCGTGGTGCTCCTGGACTGGGCGTGGACGTGCAACGGAGCCGGCTGGCTGGACGTGGTGTGGTTCGCGGAGACCGTCAACGCGGAGGGAGGCGCCGACGCGGACCGGCTGGTGCGCGACCACCCGCTGACCCGCGCGGTGCCGGCGCCCTGGATCGACGCCGCGGTGCTGGCCGCCGCCGCCATCCGCTGGCGGATGTCGCGACAGCCGGCGGCCCCGCCGCACCACCGGGCGTACGCCGAGGCGAACCTGCGCTGGGCGCGGCGGCGGATCGGGCCTTCGTAAATCTTTACTTGACCCCTGCCACTATCACGCCCGCCGCGGGCGGCTGCGGCTGTGGCCTGCTCCCAGCACCACGATGCTGGTCGCCGCCAGCACGACGCCCGCGGCGTACGTGCCCCGGTACCCACTCGCGACCACCACGGCGCCCCACAGCACGCCTGCCACCGTCGAGCCCGTCGTGAGGCTGTTGAAGAACAGCGTGCTCGCGGTGCCGGGCTCCGCGACCAGCTCCTGGAAGTACGCGATGCCCACACCGAACAGGCCGGACACGTACACGGTGCTCAGCACCTGCGCCGCGAAGACCTCCCAGATCGACGTGGCCACCCCGACGCACGCGAAGTAGAGCACCCCGAACAGCAGGCTCGGCAGCATGACCCGCAGGGAGCCGTAGCGGCCCGCGGCCCGGCCCAGCGCGAGCATGACCGGGACCTCCAGCCCCGCGGACAGGCCGAAGACCAGGCCGACGTCGCGCGTGCTGCCGTGCAGGACCGTGGTGACCAGCAGCGGCATCGTGGTCACCGACATCGAGTTGGCCGTCTGGACCAGCACCACCGCACCCGCGGCCAGCGCGACGCCGGCGCCGAGCCGCGGGAACGGCCAGCGCGCCAGGCCCGACGAGCGACGGGCGGGCCGGTCCACCCGCTCGCGGTCCGCTCCGCGCTCGCCGTCGGCCACCACGAGCGCCGCCCCCGCCACGAGGACGACCGCCTCCAGCAGGAAGATCTGCGGGAAGCCGGTCACCGTCAGGAGCGCGCCGGCCGCGGGCGGCCCGACGATCCAGGCCAGCGAGACCATGGAGCGGAGGGCGGTCAGCGCGGGAGCCGGCGCCGCCCCCAGCTCGTCGAGCAGCTCGCGGCCGCGCGCGTAGAGCTGGGGCACCGCCACCCAGGCGCCCGCCTGCAGGGTCACCGAGGCGGCGAGCACCACGAGGTAGTCGCGTGTGAACGCGTAGACGACGTTGCACGCGGCGAGCGAGAGGCATCCCACCGCGATCAGCGGCTTGCGCGAGGGGAGCCGGTCCGAGAGCGGGCCCAGCAGGCTGCTGACCAGGACGCCGGCGGCCCCC
>VBJR01000033.1 GCA_005880175.1 Chloroflexota bacterium | reverse complement strand
CACCGGCGTCTGCTCCTCGAGCTCTCGCAGCTCGCCGGCGGGGATCTGCTTCTCCAGCGCCATCAGAGCCTGATCGCCGCCCGCAGGTCGGCGGCGTGGCGGCGGGAGACGGGGACGGTCAGGTCCGCGATGCCCGCCAGCTTGAGCAGGTAGGTGCCGTTGAAGAAGCTGTCGATGCTGGACACGTGGTTGAGGTTGACCAGGTACGCCCGGTGCACGCGGAGGAACCCGTGGGGCTCCAGCCGCTCCTCCAGCTCGTGCAGCGTGTGCCGGACGTGGTACCGGCCCTCGGCGGTGCGGACGGTCACTCCCTCGCCGTCGGCGACCGCGACCCGGATCTCGGCCGCGGGCAGCAGGCGGATCTGGCCGCGGGCGCTGACGGCGATCCGGTCGCCCAGCGGCGTGGCGGCCGGCGGCCCGGCCGTGGAGGCGGCCCGGGCCCGCGCCAGCCGCTGCATCGTCACGCCGAGCCGCTCGGGGCGGACGGGCTTCATCAGGTAGTCCACGGCGTCCAGGCCGAACGCCTCCACGGCGTGGTCCTCGTACGCGGTCACGAAGACGACCTGGGGCGGCCGCGCCATCTGCCCGATCAGCCGCGCCAGCGCCAGGCCGTCCAGGTTGGGCATGCGCACGTCGAGGAACACCGCGTCCACGCCGCCCCGGGCCAGCATCGCCAGGCAGGCGGTGGCGCTGGCCGCCTGGGCGACCCGCGCGGTCAGCTCCTGCTGCTGGAGCAGGAACGCGAGCTCGTCCCGCGCGGGCGCCTCGTCGTCGACGACCAGGACGGAGATCCGCTCGGCGCTCACGACGCGCGCACGCCCGGGCGGTACTTCGGCACCCGCACCTGCACGGTGGTGCCGGCGCCCGGGCGCGACTCGATCACCAGGCCGTAGGCGGAGCCGAACACCTGGCGCAGGCGGCGGTCGATGTTGGCCAGCGCCCCGTGGCCCTGCGTCGCTCCCGGCCCGGCCAGCTCGGGCGGGAACCCGGCGCCGTCGTCGTGGACCACGATCAGGCACTCGTCGTCCTGGTCCTCGACCCGGATCGTGACGACGCCGCCCTCGTGCGCCGTCTCCACGCCGTGCTTGACCGCGTTCTCCACCAGCGGCTGGACCAGCAGCGTCGGCACGGTCGCGTTCAGCACCTCGGGCTCCACATTGAGCCGGATGCGCAGCCGGTCGCCCAGCCGGGCCTGCTCCAGCTGCAGGTACTGCCGCACGTAGATCAGCTCGTCCGCCAGCGTCGCGAACTCGCCCTGGGGCGCGCGGAACGCGCGGCGCGTGAAGTCGGCGAACTCCAGCAGCAGCTCGCGGGCTCGGTCGGGCTCGGTGCGGATGAACGCGGCGATCGTGTTGAGGGTGTTGTAGATGAAATGCGGCGAGATCTGCGCGCGCAGCGTCCGCAGCTCGCTGCGCGCCAGCGCCACCCGCTGCCGCTCGGCCTCGTGCAGGCGCAGCTGCGTGGCCAGCAGCTCGGCCAGGTCGGCGGCGATGCGGAGCGCCGCCGGCCCCGGCGTCTGGACGTGGTACGTGACCAGCGCCGCCACCGCCCGGTCCCCGACGACCAGCGGCGCCACGACGCCGGACCGCAGCTCGCAGGCGGCGGGGTCGCCGGCCAGCGCGGGAGACGCCACGCCCGCGGGCGGCGGGGAGTGCCGGCCGGGGTGCACGTGGACCAGCTTGAGGCGGCGGGCCGCCAGCGCGTCCAGCACGGCGGGCGCCTCGATGCCGGCGTGGAGGCGGTGGCTCTCGGCCGGCCCCGCCGACACCGGGTGGAACCCGAGCAGGCCCTGCTGGTCGTACAGGGCCACGGCCGCCGCCCCCGCCTGCTCGGCCACCTCGGCCAGCACCCGGTTCGCGTTGGCCGCGTCCAGCCCGCCGCGCAGGCTGCGCAGCGTCGCGGTGGCGAACGCCAGCGTGCGCAGCGTCGCCCGCTCCTCCAGGGTGCCGAAACCCCGCCGCTGGCGGCGCAGCAGCAGGTAGACGAACAGCGCGGCCAGGGCGGTGAGGACGACCTGCGCGGCCAGCGCGGCCTCCCAACTCATGCCGCTGATGATTCCGCAACAGGCACCGCACGGCAACTCCTCACCGCTCGGCGGGCGCATGGCGCCGCTCGGCGCGTCATATCGACCGTTCGACGCCGCGGTCTACCGGCCGCGAGCGATGCGGCGTATCACTGGAACAGGGCCCGTCCGGGGGAATGGACACGGGCGGGCCGCCAGTCGGCAACCGGTAAGGAGGAGATTGGAATGGCTGAAGAGCGTCCCGCGCTCTCGGTGGCGGACCCGGCCCCGCTCGGACTCGCCGCCTTCGCGCTCACCACGTTCATCCTGAGCGGCACGAACGCGTTCGGGCTGACCACCGCGCCGGTCCAGGCGGTGCTCGGCTTCGCGTTCTTCTACGGCGGCCTCGCCCAGTTCGCGGCGGGCATGTGGGAGTTCCGCAACCGCAACGTGTTCGGGGCCACAGCGTTCTCGACGTACGGCGGCTTCTGGCTGGGCGTCGGCGTGCTCATCACGCTGCTGCTGACCGGCAAGCTCACCGTCCCGGAGCTGGGCCAGTCGCTGGGCTGGATCCTGCTCGCGTTCGCGATCTTCAACACGTACATGCTGGCCTGGTCGTCCCGGATCAACATGGCCGTGTTCCTGGTCTTCCTGACCCTGGAGGTCACCGAGATCCTGCTGTTCATCGGCAACTTCGCCGGCAACGCGCCGGGCAGCGGCCTGGTCCAGATCGGCGGCATCGTCGGCCTGGTGACAGCGGTCGTGGCCTGGTACACGTCGGCGGCGGGCGTGATCAACGGCATGGCGGGCCGTCCCGTGCTGCCGGTGGGCGGTCCGCTGTGGGGCGACGGCGCCGCCGCGACCAGCCCGGTCGAGGCGTAGGCTAGCCTCACAACGGACAAGTCGCTGTAGGAGTTCGCCCATGTCTTCAGAACCCACCCCTGGGCACGCGATCGAGACCCTCTTCCTCGAGGAGCGCCGGTACCCGCCCCCGGCAGAGTTCACCGGGCAGGCCAACGCCCAGGCCGACCTCTACGAGCGGGCGGAGGACCTGGAGGGCTTCTGGCGCGAGCAGGCGGAGAACCGCGTCTCGTGGTTCAAGCCGTTCGATCAGGTCCTGGAGTGGAACCTGCCCTACGCCAAGTGGTTCCTGGGCGGCCGCCTGAACGTCTGCTACAACTGCGTGGACCGGCACGTCGAGGCCGGCAACGGCGACCGGGTCGCCTACTACTGGGAAGGAGAGCCGGACGGCGACCGGCGGGCGATCACGTTCGCGGAGCTGCAGCGCGACGTCACCCGGTTCGCCAACGGGCTGAAGAAGCTGGGCGTCGGCAAGGGCACGCCGGTCGGCATCTACATGGGCATGATCCCGGAGCTGCCTGTGGCGATGCTCGCGTGCACCCGGCTCGGCGCGCCGCACACCGTCGTGTTCGGCGGCTTCAGCGCCGACTCGCTCCAGGGCCGCCTCAACGACATGGAGTGCAAGGTCCTCATCACCCAGGACGAGGGCTGGCGCCGCGGCAACCGCGTGCCGCTCAAGAAGACCTCGGACGGCGCGCTGGCGCAGTCGCCGGCCGTCGAGCACTGCGTCGTCGCGCGGCGGACCGGCGGCGACGTGGCCATGAGCGAGGGCCGCGACGTGTGGTGGCACGAGCTCCTGGAGGGGGTCAGCGACGACCCCGCCAGCTGCCCGTGCGAGCCGATGGACTCGGAGGACCTGCTGTACCTCCTGTACTCCAGCGGCACCACCGCGAAGCCCAAGGCGATCGTGCACACGACGGGTGGGTACCTGGTCGGCACGTCGACCACCCACCACTACATCTTCGACGTCAAGCCGGACTCGGTGTACTGGTGCGCCGCCGACATCGGATGGGTGACGGGGCACAGCTACATCGTCTACGGGCCGCTCTGCAACGGGACGACGGGCGTCATCTACGAGGGGACGCCCGACTTCCCCGACAAGGACCGGTGGTGGGACATCGTCGAGCGGTACGAGGTCGACATCCTGTACACCTCGCCCACCGCGATCCGCACGCACATGAAGTGGGGCCCGGAGTACGCGCAGCGGCACGACCTCAGCACGCTGCGGCTGCTCGGCTCGGTGGGGGAACCGATCAATCCCGAGGCGTGGGTCTGGTACCGCGAGCACATCGGCGGCAACCGGATCCCCGTCGTGGACACGTGGTGGCAGACCGAGACCGGCATGATCCTGATCACGCCGCTGCCCGGCCTCACCACGCTCAAGCCGGGCTCGGCGACGAAGCCGTTCCCCGGCGTCGAGGCGACCGTGTACAACGACCGCGCCGAGGAGGTCGGCCCCGGCGGGGCCGGCTACCTCGTGCTGAAGCGGCCGTGGCCGGCCATGCTGCGCGGTCTGTACAAGGACCACGACCGGTACGTGCAGACGTACTGGAGCCGATTCCCGGGCTACTACTTCGCGGGCGACGGCGCCCGCGTGGACGAGGACGGCGACTTCTGGCTGCTCGGCCGGGTGGACGACGTGATGAACGTCTCCGGCCACCGCATCTCCACCATCGAGGTGGAGTCCGCGCTGGTGGACCATCCGAGCGTGGCCGAGGCGGCGGTGTGCGGCCGCGCCGACGCCACGACCGGCCAGGCCATCGTCGCCTACGTCACGCTCAAGGGGAGCGACGGCGGATCGCCGGAGCGCCTCAAGGAGCTGCGCGACCACGTCGGCCGCAAGATCGGCCGGTTCGCGGCTCCCGCCAACATCGTGTTCACGCCCGAGCTGCCCAAGACCCGCTCGGGCAAGATCATGCGCCGGCTGCTCCGCGACGTCGCGGAGAACCGGGCGCTCGGTGACACCACGACGCTGGCCGACCCCACCGTCGTGGACGAGCTCGCCAGGCGCGGCCGGGAGCTGGCCGCGGCGGGCGAGGAGTAGACCCGGACCGGAAACGAGCGCGAGCCGGCGCCCCGGGCGCCGGCTCACGCTGCGCTCCGGCCCGCGTGGCTTCAGCGGTGGCGCGCGGCTGTCCCTCTCTGGTGGACTCTGCTATCTTGGGCGGGCGCCACCCCGCCGATTCGCCGTTCTGGCATGCCACCGATGAAGCCTCCCAAGCGTCCGCACGCGCCCGCACGGCTCCGCCGGAGCCCGTGGCTGCTCGTCGCCACCCAGGTCGGCGCCGAGCGCGGCCGGCTCGTGCCGCTGGCCGCGGCGCTGGTGCTGAGCACGCTCCTGCCGCTGGTCGGGCCGCGGCTCACGGCCGAGTTCGTGGACCGGGCGACGGGGGGCGCCCCGCTCGACGCGCTGCTCGGGCTCGGGGCTGCGTACCTGGCGGTGGCCGTGGCCGGCCAGGTCGCCGGCATCGCCGCCACCACCGCCGCCAGCGGCGCCGCCTGGCGGACCACCAACCGGCTGCGCGAGCAGGTCGCCGGTCACGCGATGCGGCTGGACATGGGGTTCCACGGCCGCCACACGCCGGGCGAGATGATCGAGCGGGTGGACGGCGACCTGCTGGGCCTGACGCAGTTCATCTCCGGCTTCGTCGCCCGGGCCCTGAGCAGCGTGCTGCTGCTGGCCGGGACGCTGGTGCTGGTGTGGCGGGTGGACTGGCGCGTGGGCGGGCTGCTGGCCGCGCTGGTCGCGCTCGGCGCCACCGTGCTGATCACGGCCCAGCGCCGGGTGGTGCCCTACGCGTCCGCGATCCGCGAGGAGACCGCCCAGATGTTCGGGGCCGTCGAGGAGCGGCTGGCCGCGGCCGAGGAGGTCCGCGCCAACGGGGCCGCCCGGCACGCGGTGCGGCGATTCCACGAGGCGGCGGAGCGGGTCTGGTCCGCCGACGTGCGGTTCCAGGTCCGGGGCGGCGCCGTCCTCGCCGGCACGAACCTGCTGTTCGCGGTGGGCACGGCGGTCCTGCTCGGCGTCGGCATCCTGCTCCGGCAGTGGGGCGTGATCAGCGTGGGCACGATCGTGCTGCTGTTCCAGTACGCGCAGATGGTCCGCTCGCCGGTCGAGGACATCGTCGGGCAGGCGAAGGAGCTGCACGAGGCGGGCGCCGCCGCGACCCGGGTCGCGGCGCTGCTGGCCGAGCGTCCCGCCGTCGTGTGGCGGGCGGAGCCGGTCTCGCTGCCGGCGACCGGCGCGCTCTCGCTGCGCTTCGCCGGCGTCACGTTCGCGTACCCCGGCGACCCGCCCGTGCTCGACGGCGTGGACCTGGAGCTGGCCGCCGGCCGCACGCTCGGCGTGGTCGGCCGCACCGGCAGCGGCAAGACGACGCTGGCCCGCCTCGCGCTCCGCCTGTACGACCCGACCGCCGGGCGCGTGCTGCTGGGCGGGGTGGACCTGCGCGACGCCGGCCGCGAGGACCTGCGCCACCGGGCCCGCATGGTCACGCAGGAGGTCCACCTGTTCGCGGCGTCGGTCCGCGACAACGTCACCCTGTTCGACGAGCGGGCGGACGACGCGGCCGTGGAGCGGGCGCTGGAGAGCGTCGGCCTGCTGCGCTGGCTGCGGGCGCTGCCGGACGGGCTCGACACCCGGCTCGGCGCCGGCGGCACCGGCCTGTCGGCGGGCGAGGCCCAGCTGGTCGCGCTCGCCCGCGTGTTCCTGGCCGATCCGGGGCTGGTCGTCCTCGACGAGGCGTCCAGCCGCCTGGATGCCGCCACCGAGATGGCGGTGCGGGCCGCGACGGCCCGCCTGCTGGCAGGCCGCACCGCCATCGTGATCGCGCACCGGCTGGCCACGCTGGTCGGGGTGGACGAGGTGGCCGTGGTGGAGGCCGGCCGGATCGTGGAGCACGGGCCCCGGTCGGCGCTGGTGCGCGACGACGCGTCCCGGTTCGCCCGGTTGCTGGAGGGCGTCGGATGAGGTACGGCGCCTGGCGGGCCGGCGCGACGATGGCCCGGTTCCGGCTCCGCCGCTACCTGATTGGGGGCTCCTTCTGGGCGCTCAACCACTGCCTGCCGCTGGTCACCGGCCTGCTCCTCAAGGCGGTGTTCGACCGGGTGAGCGGCGTCCGGCCGGCGTACGCGACCGGCCTGGCGCTCCTGGCCGCGCTGGTCGCCGCCGAGGTCGGCCGGGGGGCCGTGCTCTGGTCGGCCCTGGCGTACTGGCCGGGGTGGCTGCAGCCGCTGGCGGCGCGGATCCGCGCGAACCTGCTGGAGGCGGTGCTGCGCGCGCCGGGCCCGCTGGCGGGCCGCCTGCCGGCCTCGGCCGGGGACGCGGTCGCCCGCTTCCGCGACGACGTGGAGGACCTGCTCTGGTTCGTGGACGGCTGGGTGGACGTGGCCGGCGCGGTGGTGCTGACGGCCGTGGCCCTCGCCGTGATGCTGAGCATCAGCCCGCCGGTGACGGTGGCGGCCGTCGTGCCGCTGGTGGGCGTGCTGGCCGGCACGCGGGCGCTCGGCCGGCTGGTGCGGCGCGCCCACGGCCGCATGCGCGAGCAGGGTTCGTCCGTGACCGACCTGATCGCGGACCTGTTCGCCGGCGTCCTGACGCTGAAGACGGCCGGCGCCGAGGAGCGGGCGGTGGAGCGCTTCCGCGCCCGCAACGCGACCCGCCGGCAGGCGGCGGTCCGCGCCCAGCTCGTGCGCAACCTGATGTCCTCGCTGAGCGGCGGGGCGGCGCAGGTCACGACCGGGCTGGTGCTGCTGCTGGCGGCCGCCGCCATGCGCGACGGCCGGTTCACGGTCGGCGACCTGGCGCTGTTCTCGGCCTACGCCGCCTCCCTGACCAACCTGCCCCGGTGGCTGGGCTCCACGCTGGTCCGGCAGCGCGAGGCCGGCGTGGCGCTGGGCCGGCTGGCCCGGCTGCACCCCGAGGGCCGGCTGGAGCGCGTGCTGAGCCCGGGCCCGTTCGCCGACCAGCCGCCGGCCGGCCGGCTGCGGGCGCTCGAGGTTCGCGGCCTGACCGCGCGCCACGGCGGCTCGGACGCGGGGATCGTGGACGTGGACCTGACCGTCCCGGCCGGCGCGCTGACGGTGGTCACCGGCCCCGTCGGCTCGGGCAAGAGCACGCTGGTTCGCGCCGTGCTCGGCCTGATCCCGGTCGAGGCCGGCGGCGTGTGGTGGAACGGCGCGCCGGTGCCCGACCCGGGGAGCTTCCTGGTGCCGCCCCGGGTCGCCTACGCGGGCCAGGTGGCGCGGCTGTTCAGCGCCACGGTGGAGGAGAACCTGCGCCTGGGCTGGCCGGCCGGGGAGGAGGAGCTGTGGGCCGCGCTCCGCCTCGCCCAGCTCGACGAGGACGTGGCCGCGATGCCGCTGGGCCTGGCCACGGTGGTCGGGCCGCGCGGAAGCCGCCTGTCGGGCGGGCAGCTGCAGCGGGCTGCCGTCGCCCGGGCGCTGGTCCGGGCGCCGGAGCTGCTCGTCCTGGACGACGTGTCGAGCGCGCTCGACCAGCGCACCGAGGAGCGGCTGTGGCGCGCGCTGGCGGACGCCGGCATCACGTGCCTGGCCGCGTCCCACCGGCCCGCGGCGCTGGACCACGCGGACCACGTCGTGGTCCTGGACGGCGGCCGCGTCGTGCGCGACCGCGTGGCCGGCTGACCCGGCGGCCCCGCCACCAGGACCTCCTCAGCGCGTGCCCGCGCGTCCGTCCCGACCTCCGCTACCTCACGCGGGCATCCCCACCGCGCGGGCGGCGACCTGCCGGGCCGACGGCCCGGCCCCGGCCACGAATCGGCACAGCGGCCCGAAGTGGTGCTCCGCCAGCGCGCCCACGAAGTGCAGCCCGGGCACCGATGACTCGAACCAGCGGTCGAGCACCGGGGCCGGCCCCGCCACCCGCAGGCGGCGCAGCAGGTCCGGGGCCAGGAAGTCCAGCCCCCGCACGTCCGGCCGGTAGCCGGTGCCCAGCACCAGCCGGTCCACGTAGCGGACGCTCTCGTCGCTGAGCTGGAGGCGCAGGCCGTGTTCCGCCACGCGGGTGTCCACGACCGCCGTGTGCGGCGTCAGCCGCACCGCATGCTCGACCCGTGCCCGCAGCCAGTGGGCGCCGGCCGGCCGGACCGCTCGGGCGGTGGCGGCCCGGCGCAGTCGGCGGGGCAGCCGGCGCACCAGCAGCGGGCGGTCCACCAGCCGGCTGAGGCCGGCCGGCCCCACGTCGGTGGGCGCGTACAGCAGCTCGCGCAGCGCCGGGTGGAGCCGGTGCAGGCTGCGGTCGATCCAGGAGATCGGGCCGCGGGCGATCACCTCGGTCCGGGCGCCGGCCTCGTGGAGCAGCGCCGCCGTCTCCAGCGCGCTCTGGCCGGCGCCGATCACGGCCACGTCGGCCCCGGCCAGGCCCGCGAAGTCGCGCTGCGCCACCGTGTGCGTGACCAGGTCCGGGGGCAGCGCGCCGAACAGCTCAGGAACGTGCGGGAACCGCTCGAGGCCGACGGCGACGACGACCCGCCCCGCCTCCAGGGCCCGGCCGTCGGCGAGCTGGAGGCGGAACCCGCCGTCGGTGAGGTCGCGGAGCGAGCACACGCGGCCCGTGTCCACCATGGGCACGGCCTGGTGCCGGAACCACGCGCAGTACTCCAGGAAGTAGGGGAGGGGGATCGGCTCGACGCGGGGCATGCCGGTGTCGGAGACGAATCGGTCGAGCGTGTTCAGGCCGTCGGGATCGGACAGGCTCGACGCCGACCACGAGGACTCGAGCAGCATGCCGGCGGGCATCCGCTCCCAGGACTCCATCGGCCGGCCGAGCACCGTGACGGGCAGACCCTGCCCCCAGAGATGCGCGGCGGCGGACAGCCCGTACGGGCCGGCGCCGACCACGACGGCGGTTTGCACGTTGGTCACACCTGGTCCTACGCACGCCGCGAGTGCTGAGAGTGTCCGGTGGCGGCCCGGATGCGTACCCCGGGAGGACTTTGCAGTCAACGACCGAGTCACCGACCTGCCAGAGCTGCTCCGCCGCCTTCTGGTGGAAGCGCCCGTTCGACCTCGTCGTCGGCGGAACCCTGCTGGTGCTCCTGGCGCCGCTGCTCGCGGCGCTGGTGCTGCTCGTCCGGCTGGACAGCGCGGGCCCCGGCATCTTCCGGCAGCGGCGCGTGGGCCGCGACGGCCGGCCGTTCGACATCTGGAAGCTGCGCACGATGGTCACCCCGTGCGACCAGTCGCTGCACCGGGCCACGGCCGCCGACTGGTTCCGCGGTCGCGACCGCCAGGGCCGCTTCAAGACGCTGGCGGACCCGCGCCTCACCCGGATGGGCCGCTTGCTGCGGCGGTGCAACGCGGACGAGCTGCCCCAGCTGGTCAACGTGGTCCGGGGCGAGATGAGCCTGGTCGGGCCGCGCCCGGCCATCCCCTACGAGCTGGAGCACTACGAGCCCTGGTACCACGAGCGGCTGCGGGCCGCCCCGGGCATCACCGGGCTCTGGCAGGTGTCGCGCCGGGAGTGCCTGTCCGCGGCCGAGATGATGGAGCTGGATCGCCGGTACGTCCGCGAGGCCACCCTCCGGCTGGACCTGCGGATCCTGCTCTGGACGGCCCCGGCCCTGCTGCTGGGGCTGCGGGAGGCGCCGTGAACCCGCTGGGGACCGCCGGCGGCGCGCTGCTGCCGGGATGAGCGCGGGCCGGCCGGTCGTCGTCGCGTGGGCGCGGTTCCAGCCGCGCAGCGTCGAGCTGGCGCGGGAGCTCGGCGGCGACGTCTGCTTCGTGGACCGTCCAGGCCCGGCGCCGCTGCGCTACGCAGCCGCGGCCGCCCGCACCTGGCGGCTCCTGCGCGAGCGCCGGCCGCGGCTGGTCGTCGCGATCACGCCGCCGGTGTTCGCCCCGCTCGTGGCGTGGCTCTGGTGCCTGCTCCACGGCGGCGAGCTGGTCGTGGACTGCCACGCGCCGGGCAGCCTGGACGCCCGGCGCTGGCGGTGGGCACGCCCGCTCCACCGGCTGCTGCTGCCTCGCTGCCGGGTCGCCCTGGTCCGCACCCGGCCCAACGAGGCGATGCTCGTCGGCTGGGGGGGGCCGGTCCTGCTCCTCACGGACGACGTGCCCCAGATCCCGACCCCGCCGGTGCCCGGAGACGGCGCGCACGTCCTGGTCGCCGGCAGCCTGGACGCCAGCGAGCCGGTCGCCACGGCCCTGACCGCGGCCGCGCTGCTGCCCGACCTGCGCTTCGCGTTCACCGGCGACACCTCGCGGCTGCCCGACGCCGTGGTGGCGTCGGCGCCGCCGAACGTGACGTTCACCGGGTACCTGCCGTACCGGGAGTTCCTGGCCGCGGTGGCGGACTCGGCGGTGGTCGCCGTGTTCACCGACGACCCCGACGTGCACACGCCCCGAGCCGCGTTCGAGGCCGTGGGCGCGGGCCGGCCGCTGGTGCTGCTCGACTACCCGGGGCCCCGGAGCACGTTCGGCTCGGCGGCCGTCTTCGCCCGCTGCGAGCCGGGGGCCATGGCCGGGGCCGTGGCCCGGGCGGTGGCCGAGCACGAGGTGCTGGCCGAGCGCAGCCGGGCGCTGGCGGCGCGACTGCGGGAGCAGCGCGCCGACGGTCTGGCGCGGCTCCGCGCGGTGCTGTCCCCGCCGGCGGCTCCCGGTGACCGCGTGCTCGTCCTGACCCAGCACTCGCTCGACCGCCACTGCATCGCCCGGCGCAACGTGGGCGAGCTCCTGGACCGCGGCTACGACGTCGACGTGGTCTGCACGGAGGACCTGCCGGCGCCGCCCGAGCGGGGCGAGGGCGGGGGCCGCCTGCGCACGTTCGTGATCCCGATCGCGCATCGCCGCGGCCGCCTCGCCGGCCACCTGCTGGAGTACGCCGCGTTCTTCGCCGGCGCGCTGGCGGTGGCCTCGTGGCTGGGCCTGCGCAACCGGTACGTGCTGGCCCAGTCGGACAACCTGCCCGACTCGCTGGCGTTCGCGGCCGTCGTGCCGCGCCTGCGGGGCGCCCGGGTCGTCCTCAACCTGTTCGAGCTGACGCCGGAGATGATCGACGCCGCCCTGCCTGGCCGGGTGGGCCGGCTGGCCGGGCGGGTGGCCCGCCGGATCGAGGCGGGCGCGGTGGCCTGGTCGGACCGGGTGATCGTGGTCAGCGAGGCGGGCCGCGAGGCGCTGCGGTCGCGCGGCGCGCCCGAGGACAAGCTCGCGATCGTGGTCAACACGACGTCGTGGACCGGGCTGCCGTCCGCCCCGACAGTCGATGACGGCGGCGAGGGCTACCTGGTCACGCACGGCACCCTGGTCGAGCGGCACGGCACCCACCTGATCCTGGAGGCGCTGGCGCGCCTGCCGGCGCGCGGGGCGCGGCTGCGCGTCGTCGGCACGGGCGGGCAGCTGCCGGCGCTGGTCGACCTGGCCCACGCGCTGGGCATCGCCGGCCGCGTCCAGTTCACCGGCCATCTGGCGTGGGGCGAGGCGCTGGCGGTGGTGCGGCGGGCGGCGGTCGGCATCGTCGCGACGCTCGAGGACGGCTACGGCCAGCTGCTGCTGCCCACCAGGCTGCTGGAGTACGCGCGGCTCGGCGTGCCGGCGGTCTGCCCGCGGCTGGCCGCGATCGAGGCGTACTTCCCGCCCGGCACGGTCGCGTACTTCCGGCCCGGCGACGCCGCCGACCTGGCGGCCCAGGTGGAGCGACTGATGGGCGATCCCGAGCTGGCCGCCATCCTGGCGGCTCGGGCCCGGGAGGTCGTGGAGACGCTGAGCTGGGAGCGGATGCGCGACCGCTACGTGGAGGCCCTGGGCCTGGCGTGATCCTGTGAGAGGTGAAAGGAGCCGTGATGAGATCCACGATGGAGGCCGTGCCCCTGGCCCGCCCGACGTTCGGGCCGGAGGAGGAGGCGGCCGTGCTGGAGGTGATGCGCTCGGGCCGGTTCGCCCAGGGTGATTGCGTCCGGGCGTTCGAGGCGGCCTTCGCGGTCGCCACGGGAGCCCATCACGCGGTCGCCACGTCGAGCGGGACGACCGCGCTGTTCCTGGCCCTCGCCTGCCACGGCATCCGCGCCGGCGACGAGGTCATCACGAGCCC